>NZ_JBGCCA010000061.1:0-31244 GCF_041261265.1 Streptacidiphilus sp. MAP12-33 | reverse complement strand
GGGCGCCCCGCGCGCCCCCCCCCCCCCGGGGCCCCCCCCCCGGGGCCCCGCGCCCCCGCGCGATACGCGCGGTCCTGCTTCAGCCTGCCTCAGACGGCTTCCATCTGGGCGACCAGGCTGAGCGGCCGCATGTCGGTCCAGACCGACGAGATGTGCTCGATGCAGGTGGCACGGTCCGCCGGACCGAGCTCGCACGTCCAGCCGTCGGGAACCTCGGCGAACTCGGGCCAGAGCGAGTACTGACCCTCGTCGTTGAAGAGCACCAGGAAGCGGCCGTCGGGGTCGTCGAAGGGGTTCGCCATGGGATTGCATCCTTTGCTGGTGGAGGTGGACGGAAGCGGAGCGGCGGGGGTCCGGTGCGGGCGGGCTGAACGCAGCGCGTGCCCTGGGCCCGGGCCCAGGCCCGAAGGCCCGAGAACGAAGTCCTAAGGTCCGGGGCCGTGATCCGAGCTCGACCATAACCGTGGTGCCCGGGGCGTCCACGCGGCTGGCCACTTACTGCCAGGCCCGCCGATGCGACCCGCCGGCGTTGGTACCGTCTCCGCCGCGACGCCCACCCTGCACCGTGGCAAGGACGTCCTCGCCACACGCACCATCCGGTAACCCTCCAGCCCGTACTCGGCGGAAAGGCGAGGCCCTGATGCCCCCGACCATCGTCCGGCCGACGAGCACCACCCTCGACGGGGTCTGCCACACGCTCGTCCGCCGGCTTCCGGCCGACACCGACCTCGACGTGCTGCGCGGCAACCTCGCCTCCGCCGGGCGGCTCTGTCCCGAGCTGGCCGGGCTGGCGATTGCGACGGAGCCGGTCGCCGCCCCTGCCGGGGAGGGCGACGGCCTGGCCCGACTCTGCGTCCTCGCCCGCCCGGACGGCGGCGTCGAGCTGCTGGTCACGGCCCGCCGCGACCGGCTCGGCCGCCTCGGGCTGGCGGCCCTCGCCGCAACGGTGCTCGGTGCGCCGCCAGGGACGACGGCTCCGGCCGAGTCGTGGCCCGTGCCCGGTCCGGTGGACTGGAACCTGGGCGAACGCGGTAGACGCAGTGAGCCGTTGAGCGTGCCGGTCCCGGTGGACCCCGAGGTGGTCGTCGACGCCACGCGCGCGGCCCTGGCCGCGCGGGACGCTGTCGCGGCGGCCTTGGCGCACTACCGCCTGGCCGACTCGTCGGTCTTCGCCGTGTTCGCCGACGACTCGGTGGAGTGCGCCGGGACCAGCAACCCGGCCGACGACGAGGACGCGTCGGCGCTCGGCAGCCACGCCGACGTTGTCGTCCCCGCGCCGCCCGGGGCCCGTCCGGTCGTCGGGGTGTTCGTCGTCGACGCGACCGTGGACCGCTATGTCCCGTTCACCGCCCCGCCGTTCCCGGTGACGGTCACCGTGGAGGTCGGACCGGAGGGCCGGATCGAGGCCCGGCTGTGCACCGACGAGTCCGTCCTGGCCCGGGGCACCGCCGAGCAGTTCGCCCTGGTCCTCGGCTCGCTCCTGGGCGCCTACGCGCGCGGGGACCGCGACCGCGCGCTCGACGAGGTGGCGCAGCTGCCGGCGCCGCAGGTCGCGGCGGTCGTCGCCGTCGGCGGCACTCCGGCCCGTCCGGGATTCGTCCCCACCAGCATCCCGGCCGGGTTCACCGCCGTCGCGCTCGCGCAGCCCGACTCCGCGGCGGTCAGCGACGGCCACACCACCCTGACCTACCGCGAGCTGGCCGAGCGGAGCCGCCGGATCGCCGCCGGCCTGCGCGAGCGCGGGGTGGTGCCCGGCGACCGCGTCGCGGTCAGCCTGGAACGCGACGCAACGGCCGTCGCCACCATGCTCGGTGTCATGAGCGCCGGCGCGGCCTACGTCCCGGTCGACCCCGCGTACCCCGCCGAGCGGCTCGCCTACACCGCCGCGGACGCCGGGGTGAGGCTCGTCGTGACGGACGACGCCGGCCGGGCGGCGTTCCCCGACCGCGCCACGGTGACCACCGCGGAGCTGCTGACCGCGGCGTCCACGCACGACTCACCCTTCGCCGTCGATCCGGCCTCGATCGCCTACGTCATCTACACCTCGGGCTCCACCGGACGTCCCAAGGGCGTCGCCGTCCCGCACGCCAATGTGGCGGCGCTGGTCGACGCCACCCGGGACGAGCTGTCCCTCGGCCCCGCGGACGTGTGGTCGTTCGTCCACTCCAGTGCCTTCGACTTCTCGGTCTGGGAGATCTGGGGCTGCCTGCTGACCGGCGGTCACCTGGTCGTCGTCAGTGCGGAGGCGGCGCTGTGGCCGGAAGACTTCATCGAACTGCTCGCAGCCCGGGGCGTCACGGTCCTGAGCCAGACGCCGGCGGCGTTCGCGGCCCTCGACGAGGCCGACGCCCGCATGCGTCCGGCCCTGGCACTGCGCCTGGTCGTCTTCGGTGGCGAGAGCCTGGACGTGCGGATGCTGCGGGGTTGGCTGGACCGCCACCCGGCGGGGCGCTGCCGCCTAGTCAACATGTTCGGCATCACCGAGACCACTGTCCACGTCACCGCGCAGACCGTCGCCGGGGCCGACGCCGTCGACCGCAGCGTGGGGCGGGCCCTGCCCGGTTGGTCGGTCTCCGTGCGGGACCGCCGGGGAGCCGTGCTGCCCTTCGGTGCGGCCGGGGAGATCTGGGTCGGCGGGGCAGGGGTGGCCGACCACTACCTGAACCAGCCCGAGCTGACCCGGGCGCGCTTCGTGCAGGACCCGGTGACCGGAATCCGCCAGTACCGCAGCGGCGACCTGGGCCGGCTGCACCCAGACGGCCGGCTCGACCACCTCGGGCGCATCGACAGCCAGGTCAAACTGCGCGGATTCCGGATCGAGTTGGGCGAGATCCGAGCGGTTCTGCTGGACGACCCCGGGGTGCGTGCGGCCGCGGTGGTCGTGCATCAGAGCGTGCCCGGTGATTCGGCGACCTCCCGGCTCGCCGCCTACGTCGTCCTGGACGGCCTCCGGTCGACCGAGGAGATCCGCCGCCGCACGGCCTCGTTCCTGCCGCACCACATGGTGCCCGCGACGGTTACCGCCCTGCCGACGCTCCCGCTGACCGTCAACGGCAAGGTGGACACGGCGCGGCTGCAGGCACTGGCCTGAGCCGTGCCGTGCCGTGCCGTGCCGTGCACCGTCAGCGGCGTTGGACGGTCAGGGTGGTGCTCACGATCTCGACCGTGCGGCGCTCGGCAAGTCGCCGGAAGAAGGCCTCCCTCTCCGAGGGGTGGCCGACCAGCAGGGTGCCGTAGGGGAGGCGCCGGGCCAGGATGTCCCCCTGGGTGAGCGACAGGGGCGAGTCCCGGTGGACCAGGGTCGTCACCTGCCAGTCCTGCGGGTTGCGCAGGCGCCTGCGCAGGGCGCCCTGCAGGTTCCCCTCACTCTGGGCGATCTCGCAGACCAGCCAGACCTGGGCGCGGCCGGAGGGGGCGAGCACGGCGTCCAGTCCCGCGTTGATGAAGGCGAACGCCGTGTCGGCGTCCGGGGTGTTGAAGGCGACGTGGTCGAACGGCTCGTCGGCGCTGAACGACTCCCAGCCGGCCACCGCGTAGTCGGCGCGGACGCCGTTCAGTGACGCGTTCGCCCGCGCGAACGCCGCCGACGCGGGGTTCGGGTCGAAGCCGGTCACGCGTTCGTACTCCGAGGCGAACAGGACCGACTGGCATCCCGACCCGCAGCCGACGTCGAGGAACGACCGGGCGTGATCCGGCTTCCGCAGCGCGCTGAACAGCTCCAGGGAGGACGCGTGCGGTGGCATGCACCGGCTCTCGTCGGCGCTGACGAGGAGGTCGTGGCCCACCCGCTCGAACAGGGTGTCGGAGAGGAAGTAGCGCCCCTGGAACTCGGTGAGGGCGACGACCGCGCGCACCTTCGCCGGGTCGTCCGGCACCGGTTCGACGAGCCCCAGCCGCCGGAGCAGCGTCGTCAGAGCCGGGTCGAGGCCGTCGAGTTCGGCGGTCGGCACCTGCCCGCAGAAGAGGAAGAGCCGGCCCAGGACGGAGGGCGGCTCGGTGGACTCGGCCAGCTGGTCCCAGCACTGCCAGGAGTAGCGGCCGGTGTTGGCGAGGATCTCCTCCACCGGGTCGGCCAGTTCGAGCAGCCGTCGAACGCGCCCGGTCGTGTAACCGGACTGACGGAGGCACCGACCGAGCGCGCTCAGGTCGGCGGCCGGTAGCGCGTCGATGTCGAGCCGGGATCGCGTTCCGGTCTGCACGGTCTCACGGTCCATCGAAAGCTCCCAGTCGGTTGGCAATGCGGGCAACGTACTCCACGGAAAGGGCATGCAGTCGGGGCCGGACGCCGGTACGCATAGCGGGTGGAACGGGTGGAAAACGCCCAGGGGCGGTCTCCCGTGCCGGGAGCCTCATCAGGCAGGACAGTGGGATGCCCGGTGCCGTCGTCCGCATGGCGAGACACGGCGGCGTGCTGGCGCCTTCCGGTCATGTCCGGTCCACGCACCCCGATCCCCGGGGGCGACGGGCCCGGCCCTGAGACGATGACGGGCCTGTCCGCGTCCCCCGCACCGGTCCGTCCGCCCGAGGCTTCCGCCCGGGACGAACCGGCCGTCCGAAGAGGGAAGTCACCCGCTTTGAGCACCGTATCCGACCCGAATCCCGCCCCGACCGCGGACGACGCCGCGGCCGGACAGCCGCGTCGCCCGTGGCTGGTCGAACGCGGCCTGCTGCTCGAACGAGGAGCCGGGCGCGACATCGCGACCGCCATGTTCGTGAACATGCTGGGCAACGGGCTGATGTCCGTCAGCGCTGTGCTGTTCTACACCCAGGTGATCGGCTTCTCCGTCGCCAAGGTCAGCCTCGGGGTCGGTCTGGGCACGCTGGTCGGCATGTTCGGCGGCCCGCCGATCGGCCGATTGGCCGACCGGCGCGGCCCGCGCGAGATCTATCTGGTGACGCTGCTGGTCGAGGCCGCCGCGACCGCGAGCCTCGTGCTGGTCAGGGACTTCTGGTCGTTCGTCCTGGTGCTCACGGTCGGGACGCTGGCGCAGGCCGGCAGCGGCGGCGCGCGCGGCCCCATCGTCAACAGGTTCGGCGGCGCCAGGCAGGCGCAGTTCCGGGCCTACCTGCGGTCCGCCGTCAACCTCAGCGCCAGCATCGGTCTGCTGCTCTCGGCCCTGGCGATCCAGGTCAACACCCGCACGGCGTACACGGCGCTGATCCTCGCCAACGCGGTCACCTTCGTGGCCACCGCCGCCATCCTGCTCCGGCTGCCGCACGTCGAACCGGCCGGTGGCAGCAGGGCGGCGGGCGGCGCACGGAAGAGCCGGCGCACGGCTCTGCGTGACCGGCCCTACCTGGCCTTCACCGCACTGAACGCCATCACGTCCTTCCAGCTCAGGGCGTTCACCTTTGCGTTGCCGCTGTGGATCGTGTTCCACACGCACGCCCCGCGCTGGCTGATCGGCACCAGCCTGGTGATCGGGACAGTCATGACCGTCGTGCTGCAGGTGCGGATGACCAAGGGGGTGGACAGCAACGACACCGCTGCCCGGGTCTGGCGCAGGTCCGGCTGGGCGCTGTTGGTCGGGATGGGACTGATCGGATCGAGCAGTTCGTCGGCGAGCACGTTCGGTGCGGGGGCGCTGATCGTGCTCGGCACCGCCGTCATGACGGTCGGTGAGATCCAGCAGGCGGCCGGCTGCTTCCACCTGCGCGTCAGTCTGGCGCCCGACGACGCCCAGGGCGAGTACACCGGCGTGTTCAACATGGGCGCCCAGATCGCCAACGTCGTCGCGCCTGCCGTGGTCGGCCTGTTCTGCGTCGATTCCGGTGCTCCCGGCTGGTGGCTGCTGGGCGGGCTGTTCGCCGCGTGCAGCCTCGCGGTGCCCGGTGTCGTGCGCTGGTCCGACCGCACGCACCAGCGGCAGGCGGAGGCCCCGGGCCCGTTGGCAGAGGCCTGACGGAGCGCCATGTTCGGTGCGGGGAGCTGGGCATGCCGGACGTGGCTGGCAGCTTCATGTCACCTTCCGTCCTGCGGACGACTCCGCCCGTAGTCTCCGCCGTGCCGGGCCGGCCAGAAGAAATGCTTGATTCCGAAGGAGGACGCGTGTCCGATCAGATCGAGGAACTGCGGCGCGATGTGGTGTTCGCCCTGCGCGGTGGCGTGATCCACGGCTTCCACGAGGGCGTCGACAACCACTTCAGCGTTGCCCTGCCCGACGGACGGCTGCTGATCAACAGTTACGGGAAGCACTGGTCCGAGCTGACTCCCGAGGACATCCTCGAGGTCGCCGACGACGGGACCGTGCTCTCCGGGCGCGGCCACTGGGACCGGGCCGCCTTCACCATCCACCGGGCCGTGCACCAGGCGCGCCCCGACGTCGTCGCGGTGTTCCACACCCACCAGCCTTACGCGACGGCCGTCGCCAACACCGCCGAGGGACTCGACACCCGGCTGGTCCAGTCGGCGATGCTCTTCCACGGCCACGTCTCGTACGTGGACTACGCCGGGATCGCCCGCACGCAGGCCGAAGGGGACCAACTGCGCAGCGCCGTCAAGGACGACGGCTCCATCGCCGTGCTCATGCGCAACCACGGCGTGATGACGGTCGGCGCGAACCTCGCCGAGGCGTGGTACCGGCTCTACTTCCTCGAGCGGGCCAGCCAGGCGCAGGTCCTCGCCTACTCGACCGGACGCGAGCTCGTCCGGGTCACCGAGGAGACCGCTGCGTCGACCGCGGCCCAGTGGCACGAGGCCGAGGCCGGATCCGCCGCCACACTGTTCGCCGCGCTGCGTCGGGAGGTGGTCAGGGAGGACCCGAAGGCCGCCGACTGGCTGCCCGCGACCGGCCGGGTCGACGCCTGAGAATCCCGGCGTAGGCCAGGGAGAGCACCTTCTGTCCGGGCGACGGGGAATCCGGGTCAGGATCCGTTTCGTGACGGTTCGGCAGGAACGTCGAACGGTTGACCGGAATCCTGACCCGATTCCGGATGAAACGCTGGATTGCAGGCGAGGTATAGGCGCTAGTGTCTAGTCGGCGGACCGTGCGGCGTTGTTGTGCCGAAATCGATCCGGAGTCCTCTGCTCGGGATTCCTTGCCGTCGGCGATTCGATGCACCGGCCGACAACTTCCACGATCGGGCCCGCCGACCGGATCACCTGCGCCCGCGCACAGAGAGGACGGTCGTGATGACCATCGGAGTGGGGCTCGTCGGTTTCGGCGTAGCGGGGCGCCAGCACGCGGCGGCGCTGGAGGGCCAGTCATTCGCGTGCGTCCGGGCGGTGTTCGACCACGACCCCGGACTCGACACCGGTGAACTGCATCGGGTGCACGGGTGGGACGAACTGCTGGCGGACAGGACCGTCGACCTCGTCTCCCTGTGCATCCCCCCGGGCGGTCGCGCGGCCGCCGCTCAGCAGGCCCTGGAGGCGGGCAAGGCAGTGCTGGTGGAGACGCCGCCGGCGGTGTCCGTGGCCGAGATCGACCTGCTGCTCGACATCGCCGAGAAGCACGGGCGCCCCGTCGGGGTGATGCTGCAGCACCGGCAGAGCATCCCGGAGCAGGTCGAGGGTTGGGACTGGACCGCGGCCTCCGCCGTGCTCGAGGTGTCCTGGTACCAGCCGCCGGCTCACTACGAGCGCGCCCACTGGCGGCAGGACCCGCTGGTCTCCCTCGGAGGCATCACCGCGCACCGCGGCGTGCACTACCTCGACCTGGCCTGCCGGGTGCTCGGCGAGCCCCGTTCGGTGCGGCTGGCCGGCAAGCGTGAACGTGTCGCGGGCATCGACTCGCGGATCGCGGGGACGGTCGAGTTCGAGAACGAGTCCACCCTGGCGCTGGTGGTGACCGGCGAGTCGACCGCGCAGGTCGAGTGTCTTGAGGTCCTCGGCAAGGACAAGCGCCTGCGGATACGCGACGGCGGTGTCACCGTCCAGGACGGCAGGCAGATCGAGGACCTGCCTGCGGTCAGCACCCGGGAGTTGCGTGCCGAGGTGTACCGCGAGATGGCCCATGCGATCGTTGCCGGCACCGAGGCGGAGCGCTTCGGAGTACGCCAGGCGCGTGCGGTGGCGTGGATCCTCGAACAGACCGTCGGTGCACTGCGCCTGGGAAACCAGCCCGGCGTCTGAGCGTCCGCCGGGGGCATCCGGCGCGGGACCGGGACCGGGACCGGAGGGACGCTCAGTGGAAGCCGCCGATTGCCGCGACCTTGAGTGCCGCCTGGAAGCGGGACTGCACGCCGAGCCGTTCCAGCAGGTTCGAGATCATCCGGCTCAGGGTGCGCGTGGACACGCCCAGTCGACGGGCGATCACTTCGTCCTTGGCTCCCGAGGCGAGCATGTGCAGGATCAGCCGCTCCTGCGGCGAGAACGTGATGTTCAGGGACCGCGCCTCGGTCACCTGGCTCCACGAGAGAGCGTTGTGCCAGCAGAAGTCGAAGAAGGTCTGGAAGGAGCGGACCAGTTCCGCTCCCCGTACCGCAAGTGCCCCTTCTTCGCTGACCTTCGGGTTGATCGGGACCAGCACCCGGTCGTCGTCGAAGATCATCATGCGCATCGGCAGGTGGTCGGTGAGCCGCACGTCCATGCCCAGTTGCGAGACCTCGGTGAGGTAGTCGGCGACGTAGTCGACCTCGGCGATGTGCCGCTCGTACAGGGTGCGTATCTGGATGCCCTGGTCGACCGCCGCCTTGTCCCGCAGGAGCATGTCGTCGAGCAACTCGACCGGGGGGATGCCGCCGGGGTGCATGGTGCACTCGTGGGAGCGGACTGTGCTGAGCGCGTCGTACAGGAACACGTTGACCTGGTCCGTGGTGTCGAAGATCTCGATGCTGACCGACTCACGCTTCTCCGAACGGATGGCCATGAAGTCGGCGACGATCGTCTGGATCGACTCCCGGGTCGCCTTGAGCGTGTGCTGGAACGCTGCGGCCTTCCGCTCCTCCGCCGCCATCAGCCGCAGGACCGCGACCTCCGGGTCGACCGGCGAGTAGCCGCCACGGGCCGTCGTGGAGGTGGCGAGCAGTTCGAGGCCCTCGAGGTTCTCCAGGAGCAGTTCCACCTGGGCCGTGGGGATCCCTGCGGCGGCGGCGAGTTCACCGGCGGTCCATGTTGGGTGCTGCAGGACCAGGCGGTAGAGCGTCCGGGCGAGTGCCAGCTCCGAGTTTGCGCCCCTGTCGCCGGGAGATATCGGGACCACCTTCCCCCTCCTTCCTCTCGAAGCTCAGGCGTCTCAGCATCCGAGACCCTACACCGTCGTGGCGGGGACCGGTCGTGTCGTTCGGACGCAACCCACATCGCTGGTCCGCCCCCGCTGCGGATCGGCAAGATGGCTTTGGCGGGAACATGCAGTAACTGCACAGTCCCCCTCCACTTTTCCGAGATCGTAGCAAGGGAAGACCATGCTCAAAATCACCATTTTTGTCATTCTTCTTGCAATTTCCTCACCTGCCGGTGCCATGGCAATTCGCCCGAGCGCCGGATCTGCCTCCGCCTCCCTGACGTCCGGAACCCGTTCCGCGCACGTGGCCGTACTGGCCGACGCCTCGGCCGCCCCCGTCGCCACCGCCTCCGCCGACAGCACGGCGGACAGCAACGGCTGGTGGTAAGCGGTCCTCACGCGTCGGCAGCCGACGCATTCGATCGCCGGGTGGGGCGGTGCGTCCTCGGCCCTGGGAAATTCCTGTGGGAATCGGCCAGCGATCTTCTCAAACCGCACATTCGCATCGAATTTCGGGGGTAATGGGCCATGTCCGCACTTCTTGCCGACGTCGCCGAGCTGAAGGCCGCGTACGACCGCCAGGGTTGGTGCCGCATCCCGGTCCGGCTCGACACGGACTCCGTGGAACACCTGCGCCGTCGCATCGACTTGCTCTGCGAGCAGGACCGCCCCGACGTGGTTCGCGAGAAGGAGAGCGGTGCCGTCCGTGGCATCCACGGCTGCCACGCCTACGACGACCTATGCGCCGCCCTGGTGCGTCACCCGCTGCTGCTCGGTCTCGCCGAGGAGCTCGTCGGCGGCCCGGTCTACGCCTACCAGTTCAAGGTCAACCTGAAGCAGGCACGCGAGGGTGCCGCTTGGCCCTGGCACCAGGACTTCGCCTTCTGGCACGAGGAGGACGGGATGCCCCAGGATCGGGCGGTCAACATCGCCGTCCCCCTCGACGACGTGCACGCGGGCAACGGGCCGTTGGTGTTGATCCCCGGGACCCACCGGCTCGGCCTGCTGGACCTGCCGCAACGCGAGGAGCAGGGAGAGAGGGAGCGCGGCGACTGGCGATCCCACGTGTCGGCCGACCTGGCCTACACGATCAGCGGCGGCCGCGCCGAGCAACTGGGCCGTGAACTGGGACGGCAGACCCTCCTCGGCCCGGCCGGCACCGTCCACGCCTTCCACCCCAGCATCGTCCACGCCTCGTCGAACAACAGCTCCGCGGACCGGCGCGCGCTGCTGCTCATCACCTACAACGCCGTGGACAACGCGCCTGCCCGGCCGACACGGCCGACGTTTCTCGTCAGCCGCGACACGGAGGCGATCACCCCCGAAGCCGACCCGAGGCTGGGCGTGGAGGTGCCTGCGGTCGGCGCGACCGCGGGTCCGTGACGGCGCCGTGAGTCCGCCCGCCTGCCGGATCAGGCCAGCCCTCGCACACCATGGCACCCGGGTCGAGCAGGAACACCTGATCGACTCGTGTGATGTGCCAGAAATCCTGAAGGTTAGCCTCGCTGTTTCGGTTCGGGCTGGCTGAGCTGGGGTGATTCTTGTGTCGGGGGGTCGCGGGGGTGATGCCGTGGTGAGGGATCACCCTGCCGCTGGACGCAGATCCCGGCCACAAGCCGGGTGATTTGCGCGGATGAGGTCTCGGCACGTGCAAGGGCAGTGCCCGCTTCGACACGTCCACGACGAGGGAGGTACTGGCGGGGAGCGGGATCCGGTGCCCGGAGTTCGGACATGATGCCGTTCGGGCCCATGTCCGCTTCTTCAAGGCTGCCGGCGACTGGCCGCTCAGGCGGCGCGGAGGGGGCGACTGACGGGCGGTGCGCTCCGGTGGACGCGCGGCGGAGGGGGGTCAGCCCAGCTGTTCGAAGACTGCGGACCACCAGCTGTCGGGTTCGGCGAAGGCGACGGGGTCGACGGCGCGGAGGTACTCGGCGAGCTTCGCGTGGTACTCGTGCTGCTGGGACGCGTCCGCCTGGGCGGTGTGCGCGCCGCGCAGGGCGAGGCGGTAGAGGAACTCGACGAAGTTCGCCACCGAGCTGTTGACGACCTCGGCCTGGGGCTCCGGCTCCAGGGCGAGCAGGATCACCACACCATGGTCCAGGTCGAGGCAGTAGCGCAGACCCGGGTCGTCGGTGGGTCCGCCGAGGACGAGGACCTTGACCTGTTCAGTTCCCACGTCCACCGGGAGCAGGTCGAAGGCGATCGGCTCGCCCTGGACGTTCAGGGTGAACAGGACCTGCACGAACGCCGGGATGCCGGTCTCCGACAGGGTGGCCACCGCTGACTCGGGCACACCGAAGCGAAGGCAGTCCTCGCGGTCGATGCGGGCGATGTGGCTCGCCCCGAACAGCTCGGTGAGCTCCTGTGTGGTCGCCATGTCCTCATCTTCCGATCGACGTGAGCAGAATGTACCACTCGTCGTACAGCCCGTCGGGGTCCTTCATGGATTCGTCCAGTCCCACGAAAACCGCGTAATCGGGGCCGGCGACCTTCTCCAGAAAGAACTCCTCAATGCTGTCGGCGGCCTTCGCGAAGCTGCCGGAGTTCTGCCATTCGACCTCCCGGTCGGGGAAGTACCAGACGCTCTCGTCGGATCGGCGGATGAACAGCGGATCGGGTTCGAACAGGCCGCAGCAGAAGTACGCGTCCGGGTCGAGGGGAAGGTCCGACCCCTCGATCGGCCGGGTGTAGTACTGGTTCCCCGGCAGGTCCGCCGCGCTCCAGAAGGTCAGGGAGGTCCCGCAGGCCGGGCCGTCGGTGAGGGTCAGCAGCCGGGCGTAGCCCGCGGGTGTGCCGGGCGGGACGGCGTCCGGGGCGCAGCCGTCGGGAACGGACACGCTGTAGAAATCCGGACGGGCGGCCAGCGCGGTACGCAGTTCGCCGACGAGGGATTCAAGGCCGGGCACTTCTCACCACCATTTGATTCGAACTTTTATCGGTGTTCCCGCGGGTAGCGTCCTGATCTGTGATCGTATCTGCTGGGTTCCTATCTCGTAATTGGTCGGTCCGTGCAGCATTCTCAGATTATTCCAGGAGTCGGCGCCGCCGACCTGGAGTTCGGAGACGTGGTCGGGTTGCATGGACTTGGCCAGTGCGGTGCTCTGGTCGGCGAGCTCCGGATCGGACTTGCCGTGGACGCCCTTGATGATGTTGATGAGCGCACCCTTGTAGTCCTTGGTGATCTGGGTGTCCCGGGCCGTGGGTTCCTCGGCCTTGAAGAGTTCGCCGTCGTTGCCGAGCCGGCGCAGCGCCAGCGCCTTGCGGGCGAACTGGACCTTCGGCATGCCCGGCTTCCACTCCACCGTGACGGTGTGTGCGGGCAGGTCGGAATTGGGGCCGTTGCCGGGGTGGGTGCCCGCCACGTCGCGGGAGCGGTCGACCATGCGGTTGACCAGGCCGTCCAGTTGGCTCGGTGTGCCCGCTGCGGGCTCGGCGCCCGGTTGCTCGCGCCGGGCGGCCTCGGCGGCGAGCCGTTGCTGCAGGTGCTGTTCCGCGGCGGCCACCACGGCCTCGGGGGACCTGGCCCTGGCGATGGCGTCCAGCGACGCGGCGGTGTCGGCCTCGTTCTGGCGGGCGTTGGCGGCGTGCCGGCTGATGTTGTCGGCGTAGTCGTGCTTGTGCTGGGCGACCTTGCCGCCCGCGCCCTCGGGGCTGCCGCCGACGGCGTTGCCGACACCGCTGACCACGCCGTGGATGAGCTGGGCGGTCGTGCCGCCGCCGTAGTTCGCGTCGGCCATGTGGCCGTCGAACTCGCCGCTTGCGGCCTCCACCTCGCCGGCTGCCTGGTGCATGTTCGAGGCAGTCTCGTCGAGGTGGTCGGGGTGGGTCCGCGAGTGGCCGCTGCTCATGCCCGGCCTCCGCTCGGCTCGGCTGCCGCCTCGGCGCCGCGTTGGCTGTACTGGTCCTTGGTCGAGCTGACCGCGCCCTCCGCGGCCTGTTCGGCGTGTTGCTCGAGACCGTCGGCGGTGGTGTAGGAGGCGACGCTCTGCTTGGCGGAGTCGACCGTCCCGGCGACGCCCGAGTTCAGGATGCTGCCGGCGTGGATGCCGTTGCCCGTACCGAGCGCGTCGGCGGTGGCCTCGAAGACCAACTCGCTGACCATACCTTCGACTCCGGCGATGACCGCGGCCTTGGCCTCCTGCAGGACCTGGTCGATCAGCTGCTTCTCCAGGGCCTTGAGGATGTCCTTGACCATGGTGCGGGTCGCGGTGACCTCCGCGGCCGCCGCGGCCTCGGTCAGGCCGAAGGTCTCGATCGCCCCGGCCTGGTCGGCGAGCACCTCCACCGCGAGGGCGCCGAGTTGGGCGATGACGGCGTCCTTGGCCACCTCGACGGCGGTCGCCGCGATGTCGAGCGCGTCGGCGAAGTCGTAGCAGATGGTGTGCAGCTTCGCGATGTTGGGGCTGGACCGGTTGGCCCATTTGTCGATCAGGGCCTGGGCGGCCTCGCCCTCGTTCTGGTCGGCCACGCCGTTGATGTGGGTGTCACCACGCTGACGGGCGGATTCGACGGAGTCGGCGTACTGGCGGAAGTGGGTGCCGGTCTCGCGGAGCTTGTCCTCGTCGACGTCAGGCCAGTTGACGCCGATCAGGTTCAACACCCACACCAACTCGCCTGGCAGCATGATGCTCATGGCTGACCACCCCCGGTCCTGCTGTGGCGTATCCCGATTCGTTCCGATCCAGGAGCGATCATATGAGCGATGCGGTTCTGATCGAGAGCTCTTGACGCAGACACGCCGTCTCGACCACGTAGCCCCGCTGCTGGATTGCTCTCCGTTGGACTGTCAGGTTCGTTACCGCGGACGGATGGTGGGATCGGCGATGGCGCCTGGGCTCGGGCAGCGGCCGGTGGGTGGCGATCAGGCGGTCCACCTGCGGGGCGAGGGGCGCGGGCCGGTCGAGGCGTGGCGCGGTCCGCTCGAACCTGCCGACGGGGGAGTCGGGATCCAGCAGGTGGAGGGAGGTAGGGCCAACTTTCCTGCGAGAGTGCCGAGTTCGCGGCCGAGGCTGGCCGGGGCGGCGAGGTCGGCCGGCGTCAGCAGCGCCTGCTCCCACGGCAGGACCGGGACGCCCACCCGCGCCGGCAGCTCCGTCACCCCCGCCTGGAACGCGGACGACCCGGTGCAGGTGGCCGGCCGTCCTCGGCCGACGTAGATGTTCCTGACTGTTCGGACCGGGCCACGACAGGCCACCCGCGTGCTGTCCGGGGCGGCGGCCAGGGTGACGCCCACTGGTGACCGTCGCCGGCCCGACCGTGGAGACGGTCGGGCGGGCGACGGGTCGGGCCGGTGGGGTGGGGTGGGTCAGGAGAACCAGCGGCGCGGGTGGCGGGTCAGGCTGAAGCCGAGGACGGCGGTCAGGCTCGCCGCGACGGCGCCGCCGCCGGTCCACCACCAGCGGGCGTTGCCACCGGAGAAGAGGCCGGAGCCGGTGCCGGTGGAGGCGCTGCCGCCGTTGCCGGGGGCCGGGCTCGGTGACGTGATGCCGCCCGTGGCGGTGGCGGTGGCGGTGTCGGACGTGCCCGCGCTGGGGCCCGCCGTCGGCAGGGAGAGGGGAGTGGAGAGCGAAACGTCGGCGGACGCGGGAGAGCCGGACGGGGTCGCGAGCGTGAGCTGAGCGCTGACCGGTAGCCCCAGATCCTGCTCCGCCAGGTCGCCGACGGTCAGCCGGACGTAGTAGGTGCCCGGCAGCGGGTCGTTCGACCAGGTCTCGGCCCCGGCACGCACTGTCGGCAGGGTGCAACTGAGCTGCACCGAGCCGGAGTCGGGCGCCGCCTGCGCCTGCGGGGAGCCGCCGACGCAGGGCTGGGCGCGGCGCAGGCCGTCGTAGAGGTCGAGCCGCCACGTCTCCGCCGCCTGCCGACCGGTGCCGGAGGGGAGTTGGACCGTCGCCGTGACGGTCGGCGCCTGACCGGCCGCAGCCTGGAAGGACCAGTAGAAGTAGTCGCCCACCGCGCCGGCCGCCTGGCCCGTCCCACCGGGGCCCAGCGGCCCGGCGGTGCGGAACGTGGTTCCGGCGAGGACGGCGGCCGTGCCCGTCGAGGCGGGCGGGGAGGCGGCGGGCGAGGGGGTGTCGGCCTGGGCGACGCCGGCGAGAAGGGGGAGTGCGAGCAGGCTCAAGGCCCCGCCCGCACGCAGAACTCGGGACATGGCCATGGTTACTGAACCCTCCACACGGCCACGCGCCAGCGCGCGAGCCAACCGAAGACCAGACCGCTGAGCAGGCCGATGAGGGCGAGTAGCCCGACCAGCGCCCACCCCGAGCCCAGCCACGTCGCGCCGCCGCCCGCCGCGACCGCGCCGGGGACGACGTCGATGCTGAGCTCGACGGGAAGCCCCGGCTGGTTGACGGTGCCGGCTGTCGGCACGCTGAGTGCGTTGGCGACGGCCAGGCAGAGCATGCCGTCCGTCGAGCCTGGTGAGCCGTCAGCGGAGGGTGAGGCCACCGGGGTACTGGTGTCGTCCGAGGAGGCGGACGGCGAAGCGGATCCGGACGACGCGTCCGTTCCCGTGGCCGGCGCCTGGGCGCGCAGCCCGGTGGAGACCACGTCGTCGCGTCCGTTCCCGGTGCCGGCCCCTCGGGCCAGCTCCCGGCCGTCCGCGGTGGTGGCGACCATCGTGATGTCGTAGTGCGGCTGGACCGGCCGGTCGATGGCGATCGACGCGGACGCGCGCAGCTCGGACCCGGCCGGCACGGCCACGCGGTACCAGTGCTCCTGCTGCGGGTTCTGCCGGTCGGTCCACACGCCCGGGGTCAGCACGGGCGCCGTCGCGCACGAGTCGGCGCCGGTCGTCGGCGCCGGCGGCGTGGCGGTCTGCGTCGTGCCGGACTGGACGAGCTGGGTGAGCCGCGTGCTGAGCTGGCCCTCGGTCCGCACCTCGGTGTAGGTGCCGCCGGTGGCCTGGGCGATGCAGGTCAGCTGGCGGCGGACCTTGTCGTCCTCGGTGAGGCCGAGGGTGTCGACGGTCAGGTGCGTGCCGTCGGCGGCGAGGGCGCGCGCGACGTCGCAGGGGTCCGGCGGCGCGCAGTCGTCCTGGCCGTCGGTGACCAGCACGATGTGACGGCTGGAACTGTCGACGCCCAGGTCCTTGGCGGCCTCCCGCAGGGCGAGCCCGATCGGGGTCCAGCCGACCGGGCGCAGCGTCGCGACGTCGGTCTTGATCTCGACCCGGTCGAGCGGGCCGATCGGCACCGCGAGCTGCGTGTCCTTGCAGCCGACGGCCTTGTCGTTCCCGGGGTAGGTGGCGCCGAGCGTGCGCAGACCCACCTGAGCCTGGTCGGGCAGCGCGTCGACGACCTCGTCGAGTGCGTGCTGCGCGGCCGATATGCGGCTCATGCCGCCGATGTCGGGCGTCCGCATCGAGCCGCTGGCGTCGAGGATGAGCTCGACCTTGGGCGGGGGTTGGGTGGTGGAGTCGGAGCTGTCCGCGTGGGCGGTCGTGGGGAGACCGCCCACAAGGGCCAGTGCGGCGAGCCAGGCCGCTGTCCCGGCCGCCACCCTTCTGAAGATGATCACCGGGCGATCGTACTGATCTTCGAAGGCCGCCTTGATCACGAGGGTGCCGACGCCAACTGGGGTGTGGCCGACGCATTCGAGACCGGGACCCCGGGAGGGCGCCGCGGCCGCCAGGCCGCTGCCCCGGCCGCCGGGGGCGCCTCCGGCCGGTCCGGCCCGGCCGAACCGTCCGGTCCGGCCGGGCTGTGCCGACGATTCGGGACCACTCCACGCATACGGACCGGTCCGGACCACGACGCCCCCTCCGAGCTGCGGCGGGGGCACGAAACGTGGTGTCGTCGTGTCGGAGGAGTCGGCTACCCTGCCGCTGCCGACCGCGTGATTCGCCGCCGGGTCGGTCAGGGGAAGGAATCAAGTGTCGAACGTCTCGTTCGTGGGCCCGGCCGTGGTCGCGGCCGTGCTGGCCGCGCGTGCGGCCGCGAAGGGGGGCGGGGCCTCGCGTGCCACGCGTCCGTCCGGGCCCAAGCCGGTGTCGATCCAGCACGACTTCGAGGATCCGGAGGTCGCCGCGCTCCGCGCGGCGGTGCGGGGTGGTGACTGGGACGCGGTCGCCGCCGTGTTGCAGCCGTGCCGGGACCGCGGTGACCACAACCGGCTGATCTGGCTGATCGGCTGCGTCGAGGACCTCGGCGGCAACTTCCTGCTCGACATCGGCGGCCGCCGCGCCGAGGACCCGCTCGCGCGGACCGTGAGCGGCGCCCGGCACATCGCGTGGGCCTGGGAGGCCCGCTCGGGCGCGCGGGCGTCGCAGGTCAGCCGGGAGCAGTTCCAGCTGTTCCACGATCGGCTGCGCCTCGCCGAGGAGCACCTGTACGCGGCCGTGGAGCTGGACCCGGAGTCGGCCGCGCCCTGGTGTTCGCTGGTCACTTCCTCGCGCGGCCTGCAACACGGGGCCGACGTGACGCGGCGACGGTTCGAGGCCGGGGTCCGGCGCGCGCCGACCAGTGCGACGCTGCACCAGGCGATGATGCTGCAGATCTGCGCGAAGTGGGGCGGGTCGCACGAGGAGATGCACGCCTTCGCCCGCGAGGCGCTCGCGCAGGCGGCGCCCGGCAGCTCCATGGGCGCGTTGACGGCGACCGCGCACATCGAGCACTGGCTCGACCTGCCCCAGGCGGAGCGCGCCGCGTACATCCGCGGCCCCGAGGTGGTCGAGGAGCTGCGCCGGGCCGCCGCCGCCTCGGTCCTGCACCCGGACTACGCGCCCACGGTGTCGCCCTACCCGGCGCTCAACGCCTTCGCCATGGCGTTCTGGCTGGCGGGCGACGTGGCAAGCGCGCGCCCGCTGTTCGAGCGCATCGGCGACCACCCGACCCGTTCCCCCTGGGCGTTCTGCGGCAATCCCGGACTGGTGTTCGCCAAGGCCCGCCAGGAGTGCCGCAAGGGCAAGGCGCCCGGGACATCCAAGCTGCCCATGTTGCCCAAGCTGCTCAAGCGATCGAAGTAGGAGCAAGACCAGTGACCTCCAGCGAGCCGGGCCACACGTTCCAGGTCGACCTGCGCGGCCTCGTCGACCTGTTGTCGCACCACCTCTACTCGTCTCCCAAGGTCTACCTGCGGGAGCTGATGCAGAACGCCGTCGACGCGATCACCGCGCGGCGCCTGCTCGACCCCGCCGCGCCCACCCGGATCACCATCCGCACCGGTGCGGTGGGCGGCGGCATCACCGTCGAGGACACCGGCGTCGGCCTCACCGAGGCGGACGTCCACACCTTCCTCGCCACCATCGGCCGCTCCTCCAAGCGCAACGCCGACGGCGACCTCGACCTGTCGGCCGCCCGCTCCGACTTCATCGGGCAGTTCGGCATCGGCCTGCTCGCCTGCTTCGTCGTCGCGGACGAGATCACCGTGGTCTCCCGCAGCGCCAAGGAACCCGGAGCGCCGGCCGTCGAGTGGCGTGGCCGCAGCGACGGCACGTACAGCATCCGAGCGCTGCCCGCCGGCACCGTGCCCCAGCCCGGCACCACCGTGACGCTCACCCCGCGCGCCGACGGCAGCGAGTGGCTGGAGCCCGGCAACGTACTGCAACTGGCCCGCCACTTCGGCTCGTTGCTGCGCTACGACGTCACCGTCGTGGACCGGCACGGCGACAGCAGCCGGGTCAACGACACCCCGCCGGTGTGGGAGCGCGCCCACCCGTCGCCGTTCGCCCGCCGGGAGGCGCTGGCCGACTACGGCAAGGCCGTCTTCGACTTCGCCCCGCTGGACACCATCGACCTGGACATCCCGCTGGTCGGGCTCAAGGGCGTGGCCTTCGTGCTGCCGACGCCCGCGCACCCGACCCGGCGGTCCGGCAACCGGGTGCACCTCAAGGGCATGCTGCTGTCCGACCAGGCCACCGAACTCGTCCCCGACTGGGCCTTCTTCGTCGCCTGCGTGGTGGACACCACCGGCCTGCGCCCGACCGCCTCGCGCGAGGCGCTGTACGAGGACGAGACGCTGGCCGCCGTCCGCGACGCCATCGGTGACCGGGTGCGGCAGTGGCTGACCGGCCTGGCCGCCTCCGACCTGGCGACGCTGCGGCGCTTCCTGGACGTGCACCACCTCGCGGTCAAGGCGCTGGCCCGCTACGACGACGAGCTGTTGGCGCTGCTGCTGCCCTGGCTGCCGTTCGAGACCACCGACGGCCAGGTCACCCTGGACGAGTTCGCCCGCGCGCACCCGACGGTGCTGGTCACCCAGACCGTCGAGGAGTTCCGGCAGGTCTCCTCGGTCGCCTCGGCCGCCGGGCTCGGCGTGATCAACGGCGGTTACGTCTACGACCGCGAGCTCGTGCACAAGCTCCCGCAGATCCGCCCCGGGGTGACCGTGGCCGATCTGGACCCCGAGACCGTCACCGCGCACCTCGACAGCGTCGACCCCGCCGCCGAGCTGGCCGCCGCGCCGTTCCTGGCGCGGGCCCGCGCGGTCGCGGACCGCCTCGACACCGACGTGGCGCTGCGCGCCTTCCAGCCCGTCGGCGTGCCGGCCATGCTGGTCGACAACCGGGAGGCCCGGCACGACCGGCGCCGCGCCGAGCTGTCCGCCGGGGCGGACGACCTGTGGGCGGGCATCCTGGGTTCGCTCAGTTCCCAGGCGCCGCGCGCCCAGCTGATCCTGAACCACTTCAACCCGCTGATCCGCAAGCTCGCCGAGCTGGCGGCGACGGCGGACCCGCAGCTGTCGGAGACGGCGATCGAGGCCCTGTACGGGCAGGCGCTGCTGCTCTCCCGGCGACCGCTGCGGCCCTCGGACCACGCGCTGCTGAACCGCTCGTTCCTGGGCCTGCTCGAGTACGCGGCGCAGTCGGCCGCACCCACCAACGGCGCCACACCGGAGGAGAAGCGGTGACGACCACGCCCAGCACGCGCGACGAGTTCTTCGAGGCGCTGCGCGAGACCCGGGAGCGCCCCAAGGGGCGTGCCACCGCCGCCGTCGTGGAGGAACTCGTCGACGCCGCCGAGACGTTCGGCGACGACGAGGTCACCGTCTCCACCCTGGTGGAGCTGATGCGCGCCTACCACGGCAGCGGCGAGGCGGTGAAGTACCCCGTCACCTTCGCCCGGCTGCTTCAGCTGTGGGACGCCAACCCCAAGGCGTTCGACGAGTGGGAGACCCACCAGCTGTTCTGGTACTTCAAGTGGGTCACCTCCGGCCTGCTGGTCACCCCGGACGTGCCGCTGGCGTCGATCCGCGGCTGGATCGCCGAGATGCGCCGCCGCTACGAGGCCGCCGGTCACGACCTGCAGCCGGTCTACGGCGAGGAGTACCAGCTCGCCGGGCACCTGGGCGAGAACGAGCTGCTCGCCTACGAGCTGTGGGCCACCCGCGGCCGGACGGACCTCAGCGACTGCGCGGCCTGCGAGGCGCGCCAGCGCGGTGACCACCACTTCCGGCACGGCGAGGACGAGCGCGGCCTCGCGGAGCTCCAGCCGACCTTCGACGGCCGGCACAGCTGCGACGAGGAACCGCACAGCAGCCAGACGCTGGCGCTGCTGCCGCTGCTGCGGCTCGGCCGCTACGACGAGGCCAGGGCGATGCACCTGGGCGCGTACCGCAAGGTGCGCGGCAAGGAGGCGGAGCTCACCGACATCGGGCGCCACCTGGAGTTCTGCGCGCTGACCGGCAACGAGGCGCGCGGCCTGGAGCTGCTGTCGCAGAGCCGTGCGTCGTTCGGTTTCGCCGCCTCCCCGTCGGGGCGGCTGGAGTTCCTGACCGGCGTCCAGGTGCTGCTGGCGCGGCTGGAGGAGACTGGTCACGGCGCGCTGCCGTGCGCCGGACCGCTGGGAGCGGAGTGGACGGTCGCGTCGCTGCGCGCCTCCGTCGCCGCCCAGGCCGAGGAGCTGGCGGCGCGCTTCGACGCCCGCAACGGCAACGACGCGTTCACCGCGCGCCGCCGCGAGCGGCTCGACCGGCGCCCGCTGGTGGCCCAGCTCAACCTCGGCGTGCAGACGGCCGCCCTGGTCCGGACCGCGGAGGCGGTTCCCGTCGATGCGGCGTCCGCCGACACGGCGTCCGCCGGTGTCACCGGAACGCCCGGCTCCGCCGCGGTGGCGGAGCTGCCCGAGGACTTCGCCGAACTCTTCGCCGAGGCACGCCGGTTGGACGCCTTCGGGCATCCGCGCGCGAAGCAGGCGTGGGACACCCTCCTGGCGCGCGTCGAGCGCGGGGACGCCGGTGAGCTCTCCGGGCTGAAGCGTGCCGACATCGCCTCCGAGCTGGCGCAGCGCGCGGTGCAGCGCAAGGACTGGGACGCGTGCGCGGCGCACCTCGACGAGGCGGTGGCCCTCTACACGGCGGCGGGCGAGGAGGCCCGCGCCGTCGCCGCACAGGCCCGCGCCGTCTGGTGCGCCGCCACACGGTCGGACGTCACGGACCGGGTCGCGGCGGTGGAGGCCGCCGAGGCGGCGTTCCCGGTGCTCGACGTGCTGCTGTCCCGCGTCGACGCGCTGACCGTGCCCGGCGAGGGCGAGGGCGACGGTGCCGCCGACGGCGAGGGCGACAACGACGCTGCCGCCGACGGTGACAGCGCCGAGGAGCGCCGGCGCGTGGCCCTGCGCCGCAAGCTGGTGGTGCGCAACTCCCGTGTCTTCGTGGCCCGGCACGCCGCACTGCGCGCGTCCGGGGCGGAGCGGCAGGAGCGGCAGGAACGTTGGGCCGCGGTCTTCGCCGAGGAGGCGCGGACGCTGATCGCCGAGGCGGCGGCCGCGGGACTGTGGTTGCAGTCGTCGGTGGCGTACGAGGTGCTGGCGGAGTTCCGGTCCACCCACGGCGCGGCCGTGGAGGGTGAGGCCGCCGCCCGGCAGGCCCTCGCGATCTTCGAGGAGCAGGGCTGGAGCTGGCGGGTGCCGCGGGGCCGGCTGCTGCTGGCCCTGGCACTCGGCGGGCAGCGGCGCTTCCCCGAGGCGATGGCCGAGCTCGAACGCGGCCTCGCGGAGGCGCCCGCCGACCTCGCCCAGGACGAACTGACGCCGCTGCACCGGATGCTGGGCACGATGGCGATGCAGCAGCGGCAGTATCCGACGGCCGTGCGCGCCCTCTCGGAGACGGCGGCGCGGCTTGACCGCGAGGGTGAGGCGCTGGAGGCGCGGGAGATCCGCCTGTACCTGGCCCGGGCCCTGCGGGCGCAGGGTTCGGTCGGCGACGCCGCAGCGGTGCTCGAGTCGCTGCTGGACCTCACCGGCCCGGCCGAAGCGGCCGTCGACGCGACCGGTCCGGCGTCCGGGGACGGCGAGCCGTCCCCGGCGGACCAGCTGACCGCGCAGATCCGGGTCGACCTCGCCAACGCGCTGCTCTCGCTGAACGAGCCCCGGGACGCCGCAGCGCAGTTCCTCCAGACGGCGGACCTGGTCGGTCGCTGGCCGGACAGGGCCCCGCTGACCGCCGCCGCGGCGGGCGCGGCGGGCGCGTTGGCCCAGGCCGGGAACTGGGACGGCGCCCGTGCGGCGATCGAGCGGGCGCTCGAGTCCAACCGGGAGGCGCCTTGCCTCCCCGACGTGACGGACGCGTTGCGCACCCTCGCCATCGAGGCGGTGGACGCACGCGGCGCGGACGGGGCGGACGAGGCCCTCGGCTACGTCGACCGGGCCGATGCTGTCCGTGAGGAGTTGGCCGAGGCCGCCCGCACGCAGTTCCGGAGCGTGGAGGTCGACCTGGCACAGAACCTCTACGTGCGCGGTCGCGTGCTGGGTGGGGCGGGCCGTCCCGAGGAGGCCCTGCCGTTCTTCGAACGCGCCGTCGCCACCTACGACGCCGCGGGCTTCGCGCAGGCCCCGCCCCGTTTCGAGGCGGTGCGCCTGGCCGCGCTGGTCGAGGGCCGCGCCCTCGACCGCGCCCCCGCCGCGCGGCTCCGCCTCGACCGCGCCGCGGCCGAGGCCGACGCGGCCGGCCTCCCGGACGCCGCGGCGACGCTGCGGCGCCTGCGCGGCTCCCTGCAGTAGCGGTTCGTCCCGGCTCCGCCCCAGGGCGGAGCCGGGACGTTCGCGCGCCCGGCGCGAGCCGGGCACCGGCGGTGGTTACCGCGACGGCAACTGCTCAGCCCGCGACGGAGGCCAGGTACGCCTCGGTCGCGGCCGGGTCCATGAGCCAGAGGAAGAAGTCACGCGGGTCGTCGAACCCGTTGACGAAGCGGCGGGCGACCACCGGGCTGCCGTTGGCGGCGCCGAGGACCTGAAGCACGTGCGGGGGCGGCGGCGCCAGCAGGGCGTTGGTCCACGTCGTGACGTACTGGGCGTAGTCCCAGTAGCGGGCGAAGGTGGCCTCCATGAAGGCGCGGTCGAACGGCCGGTCCCCGTGCTCCAGGATGCTGGCGAGGTAGGACGCGGCGCACTTGCTCGCGTTGTTCGAACCCTGGCCGGTGATGGGGTCGTTGAGCACCACCACGTCGGCCAGGCCCAGCACCGCGGCGCCCGACGGCAGTTCGCCCACGGGCTTGCGGACGGTCGGCGCGAAGCGCCCGGCCAGCACGCCGCCCGCGTCGGTCAGGGCGACCTCCGCGCAGCGCTCGGCCTCCCAGGGGAAGAACTCCCGCAGGATCTCCAGCGACTTGGCCAGGTGCTCCTCGGGCGTGGTCACCTCCGCCCAGCAGTCCATCGGGCCGCCGGGGACACCCTCGAAGACCATGATGTCGCAGGGGCCGGAGGTGGTCAGGGCGGGGAAGACGAAGTACTCGCCCACGCCGGGAACGATGTTGAAGTTCACCGCGGAGTGGTCCGGGCGCGGCGTCATGCCGGTGACGTAGGTGAGGGCGAGGGCGCGCTGCGGCTGGTCGTACGGGGAACGGGCGGCGTCGCGCTCGAAGACCCCGGAGATCTTGCCCTTGCCGGCCGCGACGATCACCAGGTCGCTGGTGCGGGTGTACTCGTCGAGGTCCTCGGCGGTCACGTCACGCAGGACCAGGGCGCCGCCGCGGCGCTCGAACTCCTCCATCCAGACGGGGATCTTCACCCGCTGGTCGACCGAGCGGGCGGGCGCGTCCAGCCGCGAGGACCAGGAGAGCGCACGCCCGCCCTGGCCGTCCGCGACGCTGACCGCGAGGCCGTGCACGGCCGGGCACTCGGCGTCCCAGAAGTCGAGCCCGAGCACCCGCTCGTGGCTGAGGGCGGTCCCGAACATGCACTGGCTCGACAGGACGCGACCCTCGCGTATCTCCTGTCCGGTGCGGTCCGAGACGATGGTCACGTCGTAGCCGTGGCCGAGCAGGCCGAGGCCGAGTTGCAGGCCGGACTGGCCCGCGCCGACGATGGTGATCTTGCGCATGGATCGCTGTCCTTGCTGCCGGGGTTGGCGGTCGCAGCAGAGAATAGCCTTGGCCAGCGGCGTTGTCGGGAACTCCTGCTGATCTCCGGTCAGCCCCACGGCCGGCCCGGGGTGAGACCGAGCGGTGGCCGGGCCGGGACGCGGCTGTGACGTGGCGGGAGCAACCCCGGCCGGGGTCTGCTCGTCACATGAGGCATGAAGAGAAACTCCGCTTACGGACTCCTTGCGGCCGCGGCCCTCTGCCTCACGCTCTCCGCCTGCACCAGCGCCGGGTCGGGCGGCTCGGCGAACTCCCCGTCCCCCGGTGGGGCCACCGGCTCGACGTCGACGGCCGGTAGCACCGGCGGCGCCACCACCGGTGGTGGCAGCACGGGAAGCAGCACGGGAGGGGGCTCGACCGGAGGCTCCACGGGGTCGACCACGGGCGGCTCCACCACGGGCAGCTCCACCACGGGCGGCTCCACCGCAGCGGCCGGGCCCGCCGCCTGCACCGGCTCGCAGATCACCGTCGGTGTGGGGCCGAACGACGGCGCCGCCGGGCACATCGCCGTGGGCCTGTTGTTCACCAACGTCACCGGCGCGCCCTGCACCCTCTACGGCTACCCGGGCGTGGCCATGCTCGACTCGGCCGACCACCAGGTGGCCCAGGCCACGCGCACCCTGCGCGGCATGATGGGCGGCGCCGCCCCGGGCGCGACGTCCCCCGCCTCCGTCGTCGTCCCGGCGCACGGCCACGTCTCCGCCCGGCTGGAGTGGAGCGACGTCCCCCAGGGCGGCCTCAGCCAGTGCCCGACCTACGCAGGCGTCCTGGTCACCCCGCCCGGCACCAAGACCTCCACCCGCATCATCTCGTTCCAGCCGGTCGCCTGCACGGTCCAGATCCACCCCGTGGTCCCGGGGGACAACGGCAACCAGCAGTAGACCGTCCGCCGTCCGCCGTCACCGGGGCGCCGGGGCCGTCGCCGCAGGTGCCGGATCCGGGCTCCCGGGGACGGCGTGCGGCAGCCGGCGCACCGCGCGCGAGGTGAGCGGCAGCAGCACGAGAGCGATGTAGAGCAGACCGGCGGCCGTCGTCACGGTGCGGGGGCCGAACGCGGCAGCCGCCGGACCCACCGCCAACTGGCCTATCGGGATCGCGAGGTAGGAGAACAGGTCGTCGTAGGCGCAGACCCGGGAGAGCAGTTGCCGGGGCACGTGCTCCTGGAGGGAGGTGTCCCAGCTGATGGAGGAGACGGTGAACCCCAGCCCGCCGACGAAGGCGGCCACGAGCAGCCAGGGGACCGGGAGGCCGGCGCCGAGCGCCAGCACCAGGAGTGCGGAGAGCACGCCGGCCAACTGCCCGACGGCGAGGAACCGGCGCACGGTGAGGCGGTAGAGGAGGCTGCTCATCAGCAGCATTCCGACGCCGCGCACACTCAGCAGCAGTCCCCAGGTCGCCGCCGACCCCTCGCGGGCGGTCAGCTCGGGGCCGAGGATCTGCCAGGTGCCGGTCTGCACCAGGTTGACCCCGCAGAACGCGAGCGTGACCCGCCACAGCCACGGCGTGCCGCGGAAGGCGTCCCAGCCCTCCCGCAGCTCGCGGGTGAGCCCCCGTCGGGTGGCGGGCGCGGCCGTCGCTCCGCCGCCGCGCGGCAGCCGCGCCAGGCAGACGGTGGCGAGCAGGTAGCTGACCGCGTCCAGCGCGATGGCCACCCCGCCGCCGGCCGCCACCACGAGCACGCCGCTGAGGCTGGGGCCGAACACCTTGGAGCCGTTGCGGACACTGCCGAGCAGCGCGTTGGCGCGCTGCAACTGGGCCGGGTCCACGAGCTCGGGCAACAGGCCGCGCAGCGCGGGTGTGGTGAAGGCACTGAGCAGCCCGTTGAGGAACTCCAGCCCGGCGACCGCGCCGAGGGAGTAGTGCCCGCTGAGCAGCAGCGCGGCGACCGCGCCCTGGGTGAGCGCGGCGCCGAGGTTGGACACCAGCAGCACCGTCCGCCGGGGCAGCCGGTCGGCCACGGCTCCGCCGATCAGCAGGAAGCCGAGCATCGGCAGCATGCGGGCGGCCAGGACCACGCCCAGGTCCCCCGCCCGCCCGGAGGCGTCCAGCACGGCGAAGGCCAGGGCGACGGGCGCCATGGCGCTGCCGCTCAGGGAGACGGTCTGTCCGGCGAAGAACCAGCGGAATCCGGACCGCCGCAGCGGTGAGTCGGAGGAGAGTGTGAGCACCCGCCCGAGCGTGCCGGTCCCCGCGGACGCACACTAATCTTTCGCCTGCTGCCGAAAGGTGGCAACGGCGGAGAGGAGAGGAGCGGGTCCGATGGTGCTGCTGCGGTTGGACTCGCTCGCGTTGTCGCGGTCGCGCTTCGCGCTCTCGCCCGCCGCCGAGACGCTCGGCGCGTTGATGGTCCTCTCGCGCCCGTGCGTGGACCCCTGGCTGGCGCGCTGGCACGAGCGGCACCGCACCGCCCTGCGGGCCACCCTCGCCGCCGATCCCTTCGCCCAGGGCCTGGCCCGGCTGGTCAGTTCCACCAAGTACCTGCCCGACCACGTCTCCCTCCCGCCGACCGGCGGCATGCGGACCCGGCTCGCCGACGAGCTGGCGCAGATGTGCGCCGTCTCCGACGACGAGATCGCCGCGAGCCTGGAGCTCGCCGTCGAGGCCAGCTGGGAGGAGCACGACCTGGGTTCCTGGCTCACCGGCCGGAACTTCGCCGCCCGCACCGCCCAGCTCTACCGCCACACCTGGGACACGCACCTGGCCGCCGACTGGCCGCGCCGCCGCGCCCTGCTCGAACGCGACGTCACCTACCGCGCGGGTCTGCTCGCCGCCTACGGCTGGCCCCGGGCGCTGGAGAGGATGTCCCGGCGGACCGAGTGGACCGGCACCGACGCCATCCGCTTCAGCGACCGACCCGGTCCGGACCGGGTGGTCGGCCCCGAGGGCATGCTGTTCGTCCCCTACACGGGCAGCCGGGGCAGCTGGCTCTGCGAGGCCGAGGACGGCCCCTACGCGCTGGTCTACCCCGCGCGCGGGCTCGGCGCCGGGCCGTCCGCCTCCGCCGCCGGACGCGAACGCGCGCTCGCCCGCCTGCTCGGGTCGGGCCGCGCCGCGATCCTGCGGGCCCTGGCCCGCCCCGCGACGAGCAGCGAACTCGCCGCCGAACTCGCCCTCTCCCTCGGCACGGTGGGCGGCCACCTGGCCGTCCTGCGCGAGGCCGACCTGGTGGTCGGCGCGCGCTCGGGGCGCCGCGTGGTCTACCGTCGCACCGAGGCGGGCGAGGTGCTCGCCTCGGGGAGTACGGGGGAACACGATGACGACAGGGATTTCGGGGCAGGGACGGACACCGGCGACGACGGTGGCTGAGGGACCGGCGGGTTCGACCGAGGGCGCACGGGCGACCGCCCCGGCCGACGCGGCCGGGCCGACGCGCGCCGAGCGGGTGCGCGGGTGTCTGCTCGGCGGGGCGCTGGGCGACGCCCTCGGCTGGCCCGTGGAGTTCCAGCGCCTGGAGCGCATTCTGGACCGTCACGGGCCGGAGGGCGTCCGCACGATGGCCGCCCCGCACGGCGGCCTCGCCGAGATCACCGACGACACGCAGATGACGCTGTTCACCGCCGAGGGCCTGCTCCAGGCCGACGCGACCACCTCGACGTCCGTCGTGCCCGCCGTCCACGCGGCCTACCGGCGGTGGCTGCGCACACAGTGCGAGGCCGCGCCGCAGCCGGGAGAGCCGGGAGAGAGCGGCCTGCTGGCCGAGCCCTGGCTCTACGCCTCCCGCGCGCCCGGCAACGCCTGCCTGTCCGGGCTGGAGTCGCACGCCGTCCCACCGGCCTCCGTCCCCGTGCCGTCCGGCGGTCGCGGCCCGGTCAACCCCGACTCCAAGGGCTGCGGCACGGTGATGCGGTCCGCGCCGTTCGGCCTGCTCGGTCTCGGCCCCGAGCGCGCGTTCCGGCTCGCCTCGGACTGCGCGCAGCTGACGCACGGCCACCCGACCGGCGCGCTCGCCGCAGGCGCGTTCGCGGCGCTGGTGGAGCACCTGCTCGCGGGCGCCGCCCCGGATGCGGCGGTCGCGGCGACGATCGCGCAGACCGCCGCGCTGCCCGGCGCGGAGGAGACCGTCGCGGCCCTGGAGCGCGCGGTGCGCGTCGCGGGCGAGGGCGCGCCCGACTTCGACGCGGTGGAGCGCGTCGGCCTGGGCTGGATCGCGGAGGAGTGCCTGGCGATCGCCGTCTACGCCCTGCTGGCCGCGCCCGAGGTCGGCCCGCGCCGGGCGCTGACCCTCTCCGTCACGCACTCCGGCGACAGCGACTCCACCGGCGCGGTCTGCGGCAACCTCCTCGGCGCGGCGTACGGCGAGGACGCGCTCCCGGCCGACTGGCTCGCCGCGATCGAGGGCACCGGGACGCTGCTGCGCGTGGCCGACGAGCTGGTCGCCGCCGCGACCGACTGAGGCCCCGGGCGTGCCGACGCCCCGTCTCAGGGCAGCGGCACGCCCGGGTACTCCAGCTCCCAGGCGAGTTGGGCGAGCGCCTGCATCTGCACCAGCATCGGTGCCTGTGGGGTCTCGTCCAGGTGCCGGTACTGCAGGCCGACCGTGATCGACAGCCGTTCGCGCAGGTGCAGCGCGGGATAGCGGTTCTCCGCCGCGATCCGGCGGGCCGCCTCGGTGGCGGGCGCACCGGACGCGTGCAGGTCCTGGACGCGGTCCCGCAGATGGCAGAGGTAGTCGCGGTGGGCGAGCACACCGGCGCGGTCCAGTACCGGACCGTGGCCGGGCACGAAGACCGTCGCGTCGGTGGCCAGGACGCGGTCGCAGCCGTCGATGACGTTCTCCAGCGGGCCCGCCCAGTGCACCGGGTGGTCGCCCGCTTCCTGCTCGGTCGCGGCGAAGACGATGTCGCCGCTGAAGCAGACCCGCTGGCGCGGCAGGTAGGCGATGAGGTCGCCGGTGGTGTGCGCGGGCGGCAGCTGCGTCAGCTGGACGGGGATGTCGCCGACGGCTATCTCCACCTCGCCGGTGAAGGTCAGCGCGGGCTGCGGCAGGCGCGTCTCGGGCCAGCGGTAGCGGCCGAAGTGACGGCTCAGGTACCAGCCGACCAGCGTGCCGGGATCGGCGTCGTGGACGAGCCGGTGCAGGTCGCACGGGTCCGGTTCGTGGGCGATGTGCGTGGCGGCCGCGCGGGTGTAGACGACCCGGGCGTCCGGCACCGCCTCCCAGCCCCACAGGTGATCGCCGTTGCCGTGGGTGACGAGCAGCCAGTCGATGGCGGTGCCCTCGGCCAGCAGGGGCCGGCACAGGGCCAGGAACTGGTCGGCCAGGGTCCGGTCGTAGGGGGTGTCGATCCAGGCGGCACTCGAACCGGCGGTCACCAGGCCGCAGTTGGCGAGCCCCCAGCCGACGCCCGGGAGGGGGCGCCAGACGTGCACGCCGTCGGCGACCCGCCGCAGCTCGCCCCGGACGGGCGGGTGCGGTGCGCGGGCGGCCGGAACGGTACGGGCGATGGCTTGATCGGTGCGGTCCGCGTTCATGGTCGTTGATTGTCCGATGAACTGGCCGCGGATGCGAGCCCGGGCCACCCGGCGGTTCGCTTCCGTCTCCGTCGTGTGTCCCGGGGCGTTCCTGCTCATGTCACGCGCGACACTGGTCGGGTGGGGGCGAACCGAGACAGGAAGAGGTCGGAGCAGATGCCGCAGCGCACGCCGGAGAGCGGGCAGTCGGAGCGGACGGCGAACCTGACCCTCGCCGAGGTCGAGGCGGTCGCCCGTGCCGCGCACGCGGCGCAGGTCGACAAGGCCGGTCGTCCGTACGCCGAGCACCTTGCCGCGGTGGCGCTGGGCACCGCGCAGCACGGCGGCGACGAGGCGCAGATCGCCGCGGCCTGGCTGCACGACGCCGTCGAGGACGACGTGCTGACGGCCGAGTGGCTCGCGGCTGCGGCGCTGCCGCAGCGCACCAAGGACATCGTCCTCGCCCTCACCCGCCGCGAGGGTGAGGGCCTGGCCGACTACACCGCGCGGATCCTGGCCACCCCCGGGGCGGTGACCGTCAAGGACGCGGACCTGGCGAGCAACTCGGCGGCGGACCGCCTCGCGCTCCTCCCGGACCCGGCGCTGCGGGCGCGGCTGACGGCCAAGTACGAGCAGATGCGCCGTCTGCTCCACCCCGATGCGTCCTCGCCGCTGCCGACGGGCGGGGGCGAGGCGGGCGACCCGGGCGACGCTGCCCTGCTGGCCGGCCTCGACCGCGGCGCGGCGGCCTGGGGCCGCCTCGGCGAGTTCGCCGCGGGGTGGGCGGTCCAGCCGGGCGACGCGGAGTGGGACGGGCGCCACCCCGTCTACGGCCCCCGGGTCCAGTCCGTCACCGACGCGCTCGCCGCCGTCGGCGCGGTCACCCCGGCGTACGACTGGAACGCCTACGCCTACCCGCCCCTCGCCCCGGACGGCTCCCTCACCGCGGCCGACGCCGTCCGCACGGCCACCGCGGTCCTCCGCGGCGAACGCTTCACCGCCGGCACCCTCCTCGCCGCCTGGAAGAACGGCCGCCTCAACGCGACCGTCCGCGCCCTGACCCTCTGGTACGAGACGGGCGAGGAGTAGCGGCTCCTCCCCGAGCCTTCGGCCGGGAGGCGCCCCCTGCGTGGGCGCGACCGGCCTCGGCTTGAGCTCCCGCAGGTCGTTGTACTGCCGGGGGCGCGAGGCTCGCCGATATGCGGCTCCTCCCCGAGCCTTCGGCCGGGAGGTGCCCCTTGCGTGGGCGCGACCGGCCTCGGCTTGAGCTCCCGCAGGTCGTTGTACTGCCGGGGGCGCGGGGCTCGCCGATATGCGGCTCCTCCCCGAGCCTT
>NZ_JBGCCA010000060.1:0-32591 GCF_041261265.1 Streptacidiphilus sp. MAP12-33 | reverse complement strand
GGCTTTGAATTTCCTTCGGAAATTCTGGGTTGGGGGTGGCAGTGCGCCGCTTCGGGCGCTTTGTTGGTGTGTGGTTTGTGGTGGGGCCGGCCGCCATCGGCGTCCGGATGGTGATTGGGGATATACCAGACCGTTGGTCAGGGATCAGTTGCTGGCTGGGGCAGTGATAGGGTGCGGATCTGGTGACGGGTGGTGGATGTCTCTGGCGGGGGCGGGGCCTACGGCCTTTCGGGAATTCCTTACGGAATTCCCCGCGAGTGGATTCCCCTTCGGGGAATCCGTGCGTGTTGCTGTCGAATTCCCTTCGGGAATTCTTGGTTGGGCGGCTTTGAATTTCCTTCGGAAATTCTGGGTTGGGGGTGGCAGTGCGCCGCTTCGGGCGCTTTGTTGGTGTGTGGTTTGTGGTGGGGCCGGCCGCCTTCGGCGTCCGGATGGTGATTGGGGATCTCCCTGACCGTTGGTCAGGGATCAGTTGCTGGCTGGGGCAGTGATCGGGTGCGGATCTGGTGACGGGTGGTGGATGTCTCTGGCGGGGGCGCGCCTCCGGCGCTGAAATAGCATTCCGGCATTGGTAATGCTACGAAGATTTAGCGACCGATTCATAGCGGGCTGGAAGGAATTCATGGGCGATCCGCGCGGTTTTCCAGGAAATCGCCCGGTTCGCACTCTATTGGGCGGCGAGGGAACTTCTCCGCTTGGTTATGCGTCGATTTTCGGAAGTCCTCCATCGACCAAAACTGACTTTATGTCAGTTGATCACTCTTCGTGATCTTGCTGTTCGCCACTCCCTGCGCTTCGCCAAGGGGCCGCAAGCCTCACAGCGATGAACTATCCATTTCTATAACGTTCTTGACGGCCTACCGGGTGCTGTCGCGCCTCACTGCTGACGCGACGGCAGAGCGATACGGGAGGAAGCGCGGCACGCCGACGCACAGTCCATGAATTCGGGCAGCCCCAGACGGGGCCCTGGACGACTCCAGGTGAGCAGCCGGCCTTCGGCCGGAACCAGGCGCAGCATGTGCTCCGCTGCGCACAGGAGCAACTGCGCCCAAGCCGGAACGGGACAGGTGGCGCAGCCCGTCAGGGACCGGGCCGAATCGTGGAATGTGAGAACCGAAGCATCCGCACTCAAATCGGTCAGACGAACTCTCCGCAGCTGGCACAGCTACACACCGGCGAACAGGGCCACAGCCAGCGCCGCAGCAAGCTACGAAGGTACCGACGGCCGTCAGCGCGATGGGGCTTGGGCGAGAACCGAGACGCGGTTGCCGACGTCGGCCAAAGGCCGCCGAATCGAGCCGCCCTGACCGTCCGGGGTCCCCACGTAGAGCCACCCGAGGAGTTGCTCGGAGTCGGTCAGACCGAGCAACGAACGCACAGCCGCGGACTCCACGGCTGTGCCTGTACGCCAGATGCTGCCGAAGCCTCGGCTGTGCAGGAGCAGCATCAGCGACTGCGCCACTGCACCGGTCGACGCCAGTTGCTCCCATTCGCGGACCTTGTGGCCCGACGACGGTGTGAACACCAGCGTCGCCAGCAACGGTGCGCGCAGCGCCTTGGCCGCGCTCTGGTCGCGGCGGTGGTCGGGGGCGTCGGCGGCCAGGGCCGTGCCCAACCGTTCACGGGCGCGATCGCGCAGCAGGATCCAACGCCAGGGGCGCAGTCGGCCGTGGTCGGGGGCATGAGCGGCGGTGGCCAGAAGCTGGGTGAATTCGTCGTCGGTGGGGGCCGGCTCGCACAGTGTGTGTTCGCTGCGGCGGGTGAGTACGGCCGTCATGACGTCCATGTCTGACCTTTCGTCGGGGTCGGTCGGTAATCCTCGTCCTCGTCCCCCCGATGAGGTTGGGCGGAGCGAACCAGATGGGCGGAGCGGACGAGATGGGCGGAGCGGACGAGATGGGCGGAGCGGACGAGATGGGCAAGGTGGTCGGGGCGGGTGGTCCCCGGGATCGGTACGACGTGGTCGCCCAGAGCGAGCAGGGCGGGCAGGATCTGTGATGCGTGGGCGGCGAGTTCGCCTCCCCCCAGGGGGCGGTAGGGCACGAAGGCGATGCCGCGCGTGCGGCACAGCTCCAGGACCGGGTCGCCTGGGTCCAGGCGGCGCAGCCGGTTCTGGACGGCGGCGATGGCGGTGACCGCCAATGCGCGGGTCAGCTGCCCCGTGTCGACGCCGGACAGGCCGATCGCGCCGACCAGCCCCTGGTCGCGCAGCTCGGTCAGGGCGCCCAGCTGGTCGGCCAGGGGCACCTCGGGATCGACGCGGTGGAGGTAGCACAGCGGCAGCCGGTCCACTCCCAGGCGGCGCAAGCAGCCATGGACCGCGACGCGCAGACGCTCGGGGCGGCCCGAGGGCGCGTAGCGGCCCGGGCCCGGGCGAACAAGACCGACTTTGGTCGCGATCAGCAGGTCGTCCGGATAGGGGTGCAGGGCGCGGCGAATGAGGTCCTCGACGGTGTGTGGGCCGTAGGCGTCGGCGGTGTCGAGGTGGCGCAGACCGTGGGTATGGACCGCCTCGCGCAAAACGCGGATCCCGCGTTCGGGGTCGTCGAGCAGACCCCAGTTGCCGGGGCCGGCCAGGGGCATCGTGCCCAACCCCAGACGGGGAACCCGGTGCCCGGCCAGGCTCACAGTGTGCGGGCTGGTCATGCGGCTACAACAGGCCCGACGCCGGGCACCGTGGCCGCGGTGGGCTGCTGGTCTCGGGCGTGGAACACAGTCAGCAGGCGGTGCGCGATCTCCGCCGGGGAGTGATCGTCGGTGGACAGCACCGTCCAGCGAGGGTCCTCACCGATGATCCGCAGACTGAACGTGTCAAGGTCAGCAAGGCGGTCCAGGTGATGGCGCAGGTAGCTGTTAAGGCCGTGGGTGTCACCGTCGCGGCCGCCGGCACGGCGCCGACGCTCGGCGGGAGCACAGGTGAGATAAGCCTGGACGGTGAAGCAGGGTGCATGGTGGTCACGCCAAACAGACGCGAGCAAGCCCTCACCAGGGTTGAAGAACTCGTTGCTGCAGTACTGGCTGAACCAGTGACGGTCCTGAACCAGAATCGGGCCACCGGCCCCGGCAGCGTACGGGGTGGCCGCAGCCAGGACGCTGTCGATGAGGGTCTGGGCGGACTTGAGGGTATTGAAGCCGCGCAGGAGCTCGGGATCGGGGAACCGGCCGGAACCAGTGGCACGGACAGCGGCTTTGGCCTCGCCCTGCAACTGCCGCACCACCGGATCGTCACTAACGTGACAATGGCGGACCGCGACATCGCAGCCATGGGCACGCAGGAGCGAGGCCAGCGCGACGGCGGTGCTGGACTTCCCAGCGAAGTTGAGCCCTTCCAGCAGGATGCCTCGGATGATCGGGTTGCCGTTCACACGCGCTCCTCATCTGCCATCGCGGACGTAGGGACAAGGGCCGTGGCGGCTGTGCCGGCAGCCCCCGCAGTACGAGCCGCCCCCGCAGTACGGGCTGCGAGGCGGTCCAGACGGCGAGCCGTACCGGCCAGAACGGTGGCGTAGCGGTCATGGTCGACACGCAGTCCCCCGGGGCTGTAGCGGCGACGCGCAGCACGGTCCACAATGCTGCGCGCCGCAGGAGCACCCGCACGGGCAGCGGCCCGAATGTAAGAGACCACCAGCCGGGCCTGGTCGTCGAAAAGCCACCAGGCACCGCTGTCGGGCTGCACCATACCGACCACGAAAAGGTCGTCCCGATCGCAGGTGAACGCGTGCAACGGGAATCCCGGGCCGCCACCGGCCTGGCCCAAGCGCGCGTAACGGTCGGGCAGAAACGGCAGGACGGCCCGGTACCCGGTAGCGCAAACCACGACATCAACCCGCTCACCAGTCCCATCGGCAAACCGGACCCGGCCCCCCTCGAAGGCACTAACGGCAGGCTTAGGACGGACGTGACCATGCGCGACCTGGTGAACAATCTCGGAATTCAGCACCAGCCGGCCACCAAGAAACCCACCCACAGGTCGCGGCAGCCCAAAGCGCGAGACATCACCGAAAACACAACCCACCATCAGGCGACGCAACAACGCCCGAGTCCAACGCGGAGCGTGCCAGCGCACCAACTGTTCCAGGACCTCATCGGTAGGACGACCCAGGAAAAACTTGGGCAGGAACCAGCCCCAGGAACGGACCGAGTGAAAGGTCCGCACGGCCGTGCGAGCCGATTCAACGGCAATATCACAGCCGGAATTACCGCCACCCACCACCAGAACACGACGGCCCTGAAACAGAGCCGGAGTGCGGTACTCGCCGGAGTGAACAACCGTACCGGTGAAGGTGTCCAAGCCAGCAGGCCAGTTAGGCTCCCAGTGGTGGCCGGTAGCCACCACGATCCCCCGATAACGGGTACAGCAACCGTCAGCGAAAGTAACGTCCCAACCCAGACCCGTGAGAGCCGGCGTGGCAGTGACGACCTCCACACCGAAACGAATCTTGTCGATCAAACAGTACGTACGGGCATAGTCGCGCAGATAACGCAGGGCCTGCCCGTGGCTAATGTAGTCAGGCCAATGATCAGGCATCGCAAAACCACGGAACGCCGCCAACCGCTTGGACGAAATCAGCGTAGTAGAACGGTACACCGAACCACCAACACGGCCATAACGCCAAATACCACCCAACCCGCCATAACGTTCCACAATATCAAAATCCAGACCAGCATCACGAAGATTCTTCCCACAAGCCAACCCAGCCGGCCCAGCACCGATAACGAGCCAGCGACCCTCACACACAGGCACCCGCACAGACACAAACCCAGACACAGAAGCAGAAGCAGAAGCAGAAGCAGAAGCAGAAGCGGGCAGAGACGGAGACGGAGACGGGCCGGCAATCATCACATCCACCCCAACCCGACCACCCGCACCGGGCAACGCACCCGGCAACGCACCCGGCAAAACCAAGCGAAGGCGGGACGGCCCAGAACAACAACACCCTTACAACAACCCACCACACCACGAGTGCACGAGACGTTCATGGGAGCCGCGGATGCCTCGGATCAGATGTACTTCTCGTTCATCTGATCCGAGGGTAGGAACGTGTGAGGGGCTGCCCACCTGGTGGGCAGCCCCTCACACACTGCGCTCAGATGGCGCGACGCATCGGCACCACGGTCTGCTCGCCGAGAGCCTGGGGCGAGAGCCGGAAGTAGGTGATGTGCGCGAACTTCTCGGACTGCTCGAGCCAGCCGGCCTCGACGAGTTGCTTGCGGATCCGGCTGAACACGGTCGGGGTCATGCCGAGCTGCTCGGCGAGGTCCTGGCCGGTCTCGCGGACGACGCCGCCACGATCGCTGTCGGACAGCGCGTAGAGCATGACGACCAGGCGCTGGGCCGGGGTGAGGTCGTGTGTCCGACGCAGGAGGGCCTTGTAGTCGCTCTTGCTGGTCATCGTTGCGGCTCCTCCCAACGCTCGTGCGCGGGTGTGTCGGTCCAGCCCGGGATGTCGGGCGGGTTCCAGGATTTCACGGCTTCGCGTTGCTCGATACCCGGGCCGTGGAAGGCGATGTACGGGCTGATGCTGTACATCCTGATCCGCCCGATCTGCCCGGTGTTGACGATGATGCGGTGCTTTGCGAGCTTGCGCAGCATGCGGCTGACGGAGTCGGCGGTCATGCCGACTTCCTCGGCGATGGCGGTGGCGGTCATGTTGACCGGCATCATGCCGGGCGGTGTGGAGCCGATGAACCACAGGACCAGGAACTTCTCCGCGGGCGTGAAGGCCTTTGAGGAGCAGATCGCGCGAACTCGGCGCTTGTCGGCGGTGGTGTGCCAGCCGCTGTAGAGGTACGGCGCTGTGGGGACGGTGTTGCCGACCTCGTCGACGACCCGCCGCAGGGCGCGTGCCACTGGGTCTCCTCCGTTCCCGCCATGGATCGACTTGTGGTGGATGTGATCCGGTTCAGAAACCGGGATTGATGAACGGATCGTACATGAGCTGGTGAGTCATGAGGGGCACAACACACGCGTGTCGTGTGGGTGTCTGATGGTGCGTCCGCAGCGTCATGGGTCTTGGGAAGAGTGCTGTTCAGCGGCCTTCTCCTGAACTTCTGGTGCATCTGATGGGTTTCTAGGATCGGGTTGAGACGACCGTAGGAACGGGTTACCCGTTCCTACGGTCGTGTTTGCCGTTCTCACGATCGCCTTGATTCCGGCGTTTCCGCAGCTCACAGCCGTATCTGCTCGGTGCGCTCTTTAAAGGACGTAGGGGGTGGCGAGGTGAGCTGGTGACACTTCCCCTTCGACCTGACGACAAGCCATGACGGGGATGCAAGTCCCCGTGCTGGGCGTTCCCTGCTAAGTCGTCGCTGAGGCTCCTGATGTCGGACGTTCAGCCGAGTGGTCCTGGGGCAACTGCCCAGCGCGGCCGCCAGGCCGCGGCGGTGGGCGACGCGGAGCTTGCGACGCGTTGCCCAGGGCAGGCGGCAGGGGCTAGGGGGTTCGGGGGAGCGCAAGCGTCCCCCGAAAGGAGGGGCGGTCCAGCGCGCCCTAGGCGCTGGCGGGGGTCCGGGGGCAGCGCCCCCGGGTCGTGACCGGTGCCGTGCCGGCCGTCGTGCGGAAGGCCAGTTCTTGAGGGGGAGATCGAGGGGGAGCGTGTCGGGCGTTACGGGGAGCAGGCAGGGGCGGACGCATCGGTGCGCCCGCCCCTGTGTCGTGCCCGCTCAGCGCTCTTGGCGGGGTTTCCATCCGCGGATCTCGAGGTGGGTGATGTCGGCGTCGGCCTTGAGGCGGCCGGTGCCTACCAGCCAGTTCTTCACTGCGGCGGCGACGTCGCCGCCAGCTGCGTCGACCTTGGCCTGCCATTCGGTAGCGGCGAAGCCGGACTCGCCGGTGCCCGGGCCGAGGCTGTTGCCGTAGGAGCGTTCCTCGGTGCCGTCCTTGCGCTGGACGACGCCGCGCCGAATACCGGGTGAGTCCTTGGGGCGGCCGGCGTCGTAGACGAACGCGCTCTTCTTCGCCCGCACCGAGAACGCGATCTTCCCGCCGACCTCGGCCTGATCCGCGATCACCGGGCGCAGCCGGGACGCGCCGGAGGCAATGTGCTGCTTGGCGGCGCGGGCCATGGAGGAGCGGTGAGTGTCGCCGACGACGTTCTTGGTGCGCACCCGGGCCTTGCGGCCCCCGGCGGTGGTGCGTCGCTTGACCAGAGCCCCGGCGACGTCGCGCAGTTCGTCGGGGGTGGTGGCAGCCCCGATCCGCATCGCCTCCACAGCACGCTGGAGGGCGGGCACGAACGCGGCGCCCTTGTTCTTGGTGAAGAACTGGGAAACAAGCGACGGGTCACGTCCGAGGATGTGGCCGACCTGGCGCTTGGTGTAGCCGGCATCGAGCAACTGCTGGGTGAGCTGAGCGGCCTGGTTGAGCTGCGGGGCGGGGGGCGGGGTGCCGCGGCCGCCGCGGCGTCGGCGTGGGGGCACTACCGCTCACCGCCTTCCGGGTTCGGGCGGGTGCGGGCGATGCATTCGACGTCGAGCTGGTCGGCGACCTCGAGGAGTTCGTCGACCAGGGCGTGGACGGTCCCGGTGTCGAGCGCGGCGGTTTCCTCGCCCCACGTCCGCCAATGCGCGGCGAGGCGGCGCAGCAAAGTGGTGACCTGCTGCGCCGGAACGTACAGTTCGCCCTCCGCGTCGCGGGCGACGCCAACGGTCATCGGCAGGGCCTCGCTCACTGGCTCGCCTCCAGGTCGGCGGTGTAGCGGGCGCGGCCGGCGGCCTGCAGGGCGAAGAACTCCTCGTCGGTGCCGGGCGCGGCGACGGGCTCGGGGATGCGGCCCTTGAGCAGGTAGTCGCCGGGCTGCCCGTGGTAGGGCCATGAGGGTTCGACGGTGGCGTAGATGGCGTCGGTGCGGAACGCCACGATCGACCCCGGCGGCAGGTGCAGCGCGCCGACGGAGACGTTGTCCTCGCGCATCCGTGTGGACAGCAGGGCCGCTCGCGCGCCGGACCAGACTCCGGCTGCCCATTCGGGGTGGGCGTACGGGTTGCGGGAGAACCCGGACTCGCCTTGCCAGGTGACGTGGGTGTCGGACATGCCGATGATCTGGGCCCCGTCCGGGATGCCCGCCTCCATGCCGATCGGCACCTGGCCGGTGACGGTGTTGGGGCGCTGCGCGAATCCGCCGATCCCGAAGAGCAGGATGCTGCGGACCGCGCGGGAGGCGAGGGCTGCGGCCTGTCGCTGCCTCGGATCCATGTGGATCTCCGACATGGCGCGCAGTGAGCCCCACACGTCCTTCAGCTTCGTCGACCAGTCCTTCAGTGGGGTGCCGGTTTCCCACAGGAGTCCGTCGAGGATCTCGATCCGCCACGGTCCGAGCGCGTTGCGCAGCGCGAGGTTGACCTCCGCTCCCCCGGCCCAGGTGGTGAACGTTCGGCCCGGCTCGTTCGGGTAGGCCCATGCCTTGTCGCCGGTGATCGGCGCAGGCAGCAGGCCGACGTGCTGCCAGCCCTCCGGCACCGTCACCCGGATCTGCCAGTGCGACGGGGCGAACAGCGCGTTGGTCTGCTCCTTCTCCGGCATGGCGGCAAAAGCCTGCGCGGAGACCCGCTTCGGCTCGCCGACGCCCGAGCTCCAGCAGTGCTTCGCGTAGGCGAAGGTGCGGTCCAACTCCACCCACCCCGGCAGCTGCGCGGGCACGCGCGGCGGGGTGAGCAGCTCGGTGCGGCCCTGCCCGGCCGTCGCGTGCAGCAGGCCGCGGACCTCCTCGGACATGACCGGGTAGCCCTCGGCCCAGCGTGCGCCGGCCTTGGACGGGATGGTGCGCGACCACAGGTCCCGGCCGGTCTGGGAGGGCGATCCCATCAGAACGACGTCGGACCACTGGTGACGCAGGTTCTGCCACAACAGCACGAACGCGTCCCGGACCACCGCCGGGTCGGCGCCGGCCGGGTCGAACCACTCCCCCACGCTGCGGATCTCGCAGTGCTGGTCACCACGCTGCCACCGCCCCACCGGGCGGCGCTCGTGCACCAGGTGACCGGCCATCCGGTCCTTCCCTCGTGAGGACTCCACCGTCCAGCCCTCCGGCAGCGGCCCCGCGAGCCACGCCGCGACCGCGTCGCGCAGGTACGGGTAACGCTCCGCCTCTCGGTGCCACGGGTCGCCTGCGGTGACGTAGATCCGCTCCACTGACGCGGGCACCGCGGCGTAGACGGCGGTCAGGATCTCCCCCACCGACCCGGACCCGAGGTCGACGCGGACCTGCTGGTCCCGGAAGACCAGCACGCCGGTGAGGGTGTCCAGGAACGCCATGCCGCGCACCTGCTGGGTGAAGTTCGGGCGCTTCGAGGACAGGCCCGGCGTCGGTACTGTCCACCGGTCCCCCGCCGCTCCCTCCGGGATCGACGGCAGTGTCCGGTCCTGCCCGGCGCCCGCCGAAGCCACCGCCGAGGTCGGCTCGGTGGCCGGTTGCGTCAGGCCGACGGCCGCCTCTACCGCGGCGGGCTCTCCGGGTGCGGGCGCGACGTCGGCGGCTGGGGTCTGCTCCTGCTCGCCATCGTTGGAAGCGGAAGCGGAAGCGGAAGCGGCGGCGGCGGCGGGGGCGAGGGTGGAAGCGGGGGCGGTGACCTCCGTTGCGACCGCTGCGCGGCGCAGGTCCGGGGCGAGTGCGCCGACGGGTTTCTCGGGCGCCTGTGAGGGCGTCTGCGCCGCGTTCTCGGGGAGGGTGGTGCCGACGTCGGCCTTGCTCGTTTCAGGGGCTCCTGTGGGCTCCTGGGGCCCTAGGTGAGGTGCCAGCACGACGATGTCCGCCACGGCCAGGCCCGCAGCCGGGGCGAGCCGGTCCGCGTTCGCCTTGGCGTAGCCGCCGAGCTGGACGACCAGCTTGTCCCGCTCCGACTCGAGCGCCACGAGCTCCTTCGCGAGCTCCTTGATGTCGTCCCGCATCCCGCGCAGCTCGGCGAGACCGGCGTTGTAGGCCTTGGCGTCCATCACTCCCCCTGCGTCGGGTTGTCGGCGAGTCGGGCGGCGATCTGCCGCAGCAGGTGGGCGTAAGCGGCCCGCTGCGGCGGGCGGGGCTCGGTGCGCCCCTTCTCCCATGTCCAGACCGTCTCCACGCGCACGCCGAGCGCATCGGCGACCTGGCGCTGCGTCAGTCTGGCGGCCTTGCGCAGGCGCGCCCGCTCGGCAGGTGCGGGCAGGTCGTGTTCGTTGTCCTCGGCGAGCAGGGCGTCGACTGCGTCGATCAAGGGCCGGGCGTCGGGCATGCGTGGACCTCCTTCCTGGGCAGCATAGTCGAATCTAATGTTTTATCTAGTTACGGATCTAATCGCTGATGGCTATTCGAGTCGCTTGTTCGCCGACCGGCTCTCGCCCTCGGCGGGGTCGGACTCCGGCCTGTCCTGGGCGCGACCGAACCCGCCCTTGATCTCGCCCATCACCATGCTCGGCAGATCGCGGAACTCTGCAGCGCTCAGCCCGGTGTGGGACACCAGCTCACGATCACCGGACCTGTGCCCGAGGAGGGAGAACGCCCACTGGCCGGAGTCGTCCACCCAGACCTCGAACTGCCTGTTTCCGTAGCTGAAGTGCACGGCTTGCGCGCCTCCGGCCTGGACCACCTCGCCCTGCAGCAGCTGTGCCAGCTGGTCGAAGCCGGACCCGAGCGACTTGACCGGCGCCGCGTACGAGACCGCCAGGACCGACGACAGCGGTCCCGCCACCATCCCGTCCTCCTCCTCGAACTCGAAGCCGTCGCCCCCGGTCGACCGGATGGGATTTGGTTCCGCGGACCCTGCAGGCACCACTGGGTCGTGCTGGCTGAATTCGAGGACGTCCAGGCGGAACGAGCCCGGAACGATCACATGCCAGCCGTCGGCCAACAGCACGGCACGCACCGCGCTCGTGTTGATGCGCAGGCTCACGCCCGACCCTCCACTCTTCCCGCGGGCCGGCCTGTTGGCCTCCACCCGCTCCCGCGCCAGGCCGTGGACCCGGCGCTCCTCCATTGCCCGGCGCACACGCCCGGGCAGTTCATGGCTCGGAACCCGGAGCTTCGGCCGCTGCCACCGGCGGTTCCTTGTGGACCGTGTACACGTTGCCGCGCCGCGTGTGGTTCTGGCCGTAGCGGTAGGTTTCGACGTCCACGAGCATCAGCCGCTTCAGCTTGCCGGGGTTCGTCACCGGAGCCAAAACCATGCTGGGGTAGCCAGTGCCCAGTGCCCAGAGGCCACGGCTTCACGCGGACGATCAGGGCGGCTCCCGGCTTTGTCCACGGCGGAAGCGCAAACGTCACGGGTGCATTCTTCTCTGCACGGTCGCCTTCGAGAGCGGTTGACGCGCCCGATGCCAGGGTCGGCAGGATGCCGTATCCGTGGTGACGGTGGTTCATCTGTGGCGTCACATGGGCAGGGTTCGCAGGCGCGGTCCGGTGGCTGCCTGCCCGCGAACCGCAGTCCTCGTCTACGGTTTTAGGCTCGTCAGCCACTCGTATGCCTCGCGGCGGTGGTCGTCCTCGATCGTGGTGTGGTCCTCGTCGGGGAAACACGCCTCGATCCCAGGGACGAGCTTGGCGAGCTGACGACCGTGCCCGACAGGCATGTTCCGGTCCCCCACCCCGTGCCACAGCCGCACCGGCACGCGAATGTCGGCCAGGTCGACGCCCCAGGGCTCGATCAATGACACCCAGTCGTCCCAGTAGCCCTGGTCGCCGTTGCGCAGGCTCTCGCGCACGTCCGCGGCCAGGTACTCGGCGACCTCCCGGCTGTGCGCGTCGTCCTGCTCCGCCAGGTCGCCCCAGCGTTCCAGCCAGCCCTCTGTGTCCGAGCACCTCGCCAGGAACGCCTCCGCGTCCAGCCGCCAGTTCGCCCGTGCGGTCTTCCGGTCGGTGAAGTACCGCTCGAATTCTTGGCGCCCTGCCGCCGACCAGCCCTGGGCATAGTCGAACTCCTCCGGTGCGTATGGAGCTGGCGACGCGAACACGCAGGCGGCGACAACCCGCTCAGGCATGGTCGCCGCGCAAGCCAGCGCGTACGGGCCACCCCCGGAGAAGCCCCACACGGCGAACCGCTCCAGCCCGAGCCGGTCAGCGATCACGCCCGTCTCCACCGCTGTGTCCACCACCCTCCGCTCGGGCGCCGCCGCGCGAGGGCCGTATCCGGGCCGGTCGAAACTCACCAACCGCAGCCCGAACCCCCCTGCCATCCGGGCACCAGGCCCGAACAACAGCCGCGACCCCGGCGACCCCGGATGAACGATCACCCCCAACCCGTCCTGCGGCCCGGCATCCTCCACGACGACCTCGCCGTGCAGCGTCTCCATTACGTGCGTGCGCATCTCTGACATGGCGCCGTTGGTAACAGGGACGGATCACAAGCCGCGACCGAATTACGCGCCCAGGCACCTGGCCGTCACCGTCGAGTCCCCGCGTTGCCGATGGTGTTGTCCGCGGACAACACCACCAGCGTGTTGGTCGGGCCCTCGGGTGTTGTCCGCGGACAACACCGAACGTTGAGGCGGACTGGCTGGCGAGTCGGTCGGCGACCAGCTGGTCGAGTTCGTCGAGCTCGTCAGGCTGCAGGTTGGCGACCAGCAGGTCGGCGAGCGAGCCGAGGTCGGGGAGGTGGGGAAGGGCGCGTGGTGCTGGCGGTGTCGGCGGACCGTCGGACCATCCCTGCGGGTGTGTTGTCCGCGGACAACACACCCGCAGGGATGGTCCGACCTCGGTTGGTGTTGTCCGCGGACAACACGTGCTCTTCCCACCTTCTGGGAGACCGCAGCTGCCTCCCCTGGCCAGCACGGTCAGCGTGCCACCTCTGGGACGAGGGTCAGCGCCGACAAAGCCCCGAGCACGCTGCGGCGCCGGGCTGTCCGTGGGGAGGCGAAGGGCCCGCATCCCAACAGGGGGGAGCGGGCCCTTTCCGGAGTGGTGGGCTTGAGGCGGTTGGTGTTGTCCGCGGACAACACCAACCGCCTCAAGCGGACTGGCTGGCGAGTCGGTCGGCGACCAGCTGGACCAGTTCGTCGAGCTCGTCAGGCTGCAGGTTGGCGAAGAGCAGGTCGGCGAGCGAGCCGAGGTCGGACCAGGTGAGCGCGGCCGAGGGGCTGCCCTGGTGGGGGATCGAGGCCGTGGACTCGACCGGGGTCGGCGAGGCGGGGGAGGGGCGTGTGGTGCCGGAGGCTGACGCCGGATCGCTGTGCTTCTCCTGCGCGGGAGTGTTGTCCGCGGACAACACCGGGTTCATGGCCGGCGCATCGTGCTTGGCCGATGACGCGGTGGCAGGCGCCTGAGGGTGCGCGGCCGCCGGAGCGGGTGACTGGGTGTTGTCCGCGGACAACACATCCTGCGCTGCCACGGGGGAGGCCTCGACGGGGGAGGCCTCTGGTACGTCGGTGGGAGCGGCGGCCGGGCTCTGCGTGTTGTCCGCGGACAACACATCCTCGCGGGCGCGGCGCACGAGGTCCTTCTCGGCCTGGCGGGCCTGGCGCTCATCCGCCTTCGCGGCCTCGAGCCACTCGACCAGTTCGGCGGCGGTCAGGTGACCGTTGTCCTTGAAGTGGCGGGCGATGCGGCGGCCGTCACGCTCGGGCATGCCGGCGCTCAACAGCGCCTGGATCTCGTCGGGGAGCGTCAGCAGGATCAGCTGGTTCGTGACCCAGGAACGGTCGCGGCCGAGCCGGCCCGCGGCCGCGGCCTGGTTGCCTGCGCAGACGTCGACCAGCTGGGCGACACCGCGGGCGCGCTCCATCACGTCGAAGTCCTCGCGGTCGAGGTTCTCCTTGAGCAGGTTGTCGATGAAGTCCTCGCGCGAGGTGGCGAGCTCGTCGCGCAGAACGAAGTCGAGTGCTTCCAGCCCGACGTGCACGGCGCAGCGGAATCGGCGTTCGCCGTTGATGAGGACGACCTCGGCCGCGCCGATCTGCTGCTCGTGCTCGGGCCACAGCGCCAGGTAGGCGGCCCGGGTGACGCCTGTGCAGGCGGCGAGCTGGGCCTTGCGCAGGCTCTCGCCGAACGCGGTCTGGTCGGCCTCGGTGCCGAAGTTGCGGCGGGGGTTGAGCGGGGTGGGGGCGACGTCGGTGAGCTGAACGCGCACGAGTTCGTAGTCGGGGATGGAGCCTTCGGCGATGGCCTTCGCCCGGCCGCGCTCGGACAGGCGGTGGTTGCGCACCTTGCCGAAGGATGATCCCTGGCCCAGTCGGTCGGCGACGGTCACTGGCTGATCCTCCGGGCGATAGCGCGCATGGCACTGGCTTGTTCGGACGTGGGTGCGTAGGACAGGAGCGGCTGCTTGAAGCGGACGGCTTCGCGCTGCTCGCGCAGGTCCGGGACGACGGCGACAACGGGTGGCTCGCCGATGCTCTCCCAGTTCTCCAGGGAGGAGGTGGCGATGAAGCCGCGCCGGGAGTCGTAGAGGTTGACGACGATGCCGAGCTGGGTGACGTCCATGTCCAGGTCGGCGCACAGGGAGTCGACCTGCTCGAGGAGCATGTCGTAGGCGTCGGCGGAGGAGTCCTCGGCCTGGACCACGACGAACATGCCGGCGTCGCCTTCGGACTCGCCGTCGCGGGTGCGGACGAAGTAGAGGGCGTTGTCCATCGCGTAACCGAGGCTGGGCGGGCAGTCGACGATGACGTAGTCGAAGTCGGCTTCCAGCGGACGCAGCGCGGTCTCCAGGGCGGCTTCCTTGCGGCGGATCTCGCGCTTGTTGGCGAGACTGGCGTCGAGGAGGAAGGCGTCCTTGCAGGACGGCAGGACGTGGAGGCGTCCGCCGAAGGCCTCGTCCTTGATCTGTACGAGCAGGTCGGCGATGGTGCCCTTGCCCTCGCCGAGCATGAACTTCATCAGGCTCGGCTCGCCGTAGACGATCGGGTCGATGCCGAACTGCTGGGTGAGGTGGGACTGCGGGTCGAAGTCGACGAGCAGGACCCGGTAGCCGCGTTCGGCGAGGGCCTGCGCGGTGCCGGCCGAGGTGGCTGTCTTGCCGACGCCGCCCTTCTGGTTGCAGAAGATGATGCGGTGACAGCTCGTGGCCCGTACCTCGATCACGGCGTTGGCCGTGAGCCACAGCCGGGTGGCCTGTGCGATCCCCTGGGCGTAGGAGAGGCCGTGTTCGGTGCACCTGGCTTTGAGGCTGTCGTACAGACCCGTGGGCAGGTAGGTGGAGAAGGGCGTTCCGCCGGAGGTGTCGACCTGGGGGAGCGGATCGGGGTGGCTCATCCAGGCGTTGATTCCGTCGGTGACAGCGTCCTTGATGTCCACGGACAGCTGAGCGGCACGGACCTTGAGTTCCTGTCGGAGCGCTGGCGGCAGCTTCGACACTACCTTTTCCCGGTCGTCCGGGGCGTAGGGCGCAGTCATGCCGGTACCTTACTAACGCGCAGGGCTGTTGGTGGGTCACATCGCCCTCGTGTCGTACCCAAAGACCGATTTGCCTGGTAAGTCGGCCCCGCAGTGGGGCCGGATACCATCGCCGGCGCTCGCCGCGCCGGAATCCGGTGGCACATCGGCCTGTCATGCGCGTGTGAAGCTAGAGACCTGAGTACCAGGACAAGACGTAAGAGGGAGCGGAATGAACCGGCGCCAGTTGAGCAGCGGCCAGAGGACGCTGGTGCTGATCGTGGTGACCGGAACGGTCGTCATCTCCCTCATCGGGTTCGTCGGCTCCTACGACGCCGTCCTCAAGCTCGCTCAGCGCAACGGCTTCGGCTGGTTCTCCTACCTCCTCCCCATCGGCATCGACGTCGGCATCACCGTTTTCCTCGCTCTCGACCTGCTGCTGACCTGGATGCGCATTCCCCTGCCGATCCTGCGTCAGCTGGCCTGGGTGCTGACCGGCGCGACGGTCGTCTTCAACGCGGCATCAGCCTGGCCCCGCCCACTGGCCAGCGGCATGCACGCGGTCGTCCCGCTGCTCTTCGTCGCCGCCATCGAAGCCGCCCGCCACACCGTCGGACGCCTGGCGCAGATCGAGGCCGACCAGCTCTTCGAGCGGACCCGTCTGGGGCGCTGGATCTTCGCACCGATCGCGACGATGCGCCTCTTCCGCCGCCGCATGCTGTGGGAGCTGCGTTCCTACGAGGAAGCCCTCGAGCACGAGCGCCGACGGCTGGTGTACCGGGCCCGACTCCGCGCAAGCTACGGACGGTTCTGGCGGCACAAGGCGCCGGTGGATCTCATCCTGCTGCTGAAGCTGGCGAACCTCGGTGAGGCGCTGCCGGAGTTCAAGCTGGATGTCGTTCCCGTCCTGCCGGGGCCGGTGGCGCAGATCCCGTCGGCCGCGGACCCCGCGGTGAAGGCATTGCTGCCGCAGCCTCGTGAGGCGCAGCCCGCCCCGCAGCCCGCCCCGGTGATCGCCCCCCTGGTCGTGGCGGAGCCGGCGGCGGCCGCCGCCGTGCTACCCGCCGGGCCCGAGGAGCGGGCTGTGGGGGAGGTCGCGGAGGAGGTTGTGGGGGAGGTTGTGGGGGAGCTGTCGCGGACTTCGGTACCGGCAACGCCCGAACTCCCCGACGGGCAGGTGGCTCCCCCCAACGAGGAACCCGCACCCGTGCCGGAGACGGCGCCCACCGCGTCCGCACGGCAAGCTGCGCCCCAGCCGGAACCGATCGTCGAGCAGGGACAGGCCGGTCCGCCCCACAGGACCGCGGTCGACCAGTACCGCCTGGCGTTCAACGACTACACCCACCATCACGGAGCCTTCCCCGACGGCGACCAACTCGCCCAGTGGCTCTTCGAGCAGCACGGGATCACCGGTCGGTCCGGCGAAGCCCTCAGCTCCGGGCACCTGCGCCGCTACCTTCCCCGCTTCAAGACGGCGTGGGACGCCGACGACCAAGGAGCCGCGCTGAGCGCTCCCCGGTGAGGCGCAGGGGCGCGCGGGAACGCGCAGGGATACGCAGGCGTGCGCAGGGATGCGGAACGATTCCGGAATGGACCCGCACCCGACCGTGCTCTCGGCGCTCTTCACACGATCCTCGCATTCCTGGTCCGCGGCGCCGACGACGTGGATCGGGTGCGTCGGCCCGCGCCGAGGACCGTGTTGCGCCACAGGCATCAACGCGCTGCGCGTGCCCGACGCACGCCGGGACCAGTCGCTCACTCCATACGCGCCGGGGCGGGGGCGGGGGCCGCCCACCAGCGCTTTTCGGCCACGGGCGGGGAGTTCGCACCGGGCGCGGCATGGTTCGGCGAACCCGGCGGACCTGGCCTGGCCGGGCCGGCGGCCGACCTTGCCTCAGGCTGTCACAGAGGTGGAGGAATGGCGGCCTACTTGTCCAACGAGGACAAACAGGGCGGGCGCGGCGGACCTCGGATGATGCTCCGTCATCGAATGTTGTGTACGCGCCCGACTACTGCAAACGCGGCACCGGGGCGCGCTAGGGTGGCGATCACCACCCGAACAAGGTGGTCCATGTCCTTGTCCGAAATGGACGAAGCGGCCCTGCTCGCCAAAGTCCGGGCCGCTCCGTCTCCGATGTGAAGCTGTGCGACGACCGTAGCAGGCTGTCAGGCGCCAGGCGGCGCTAACGGCCCTTAGGAGAGCCGATGTGGCTCTCTCGTTACTCCGTAGTACGGCGGAGAGGTCATATGTGCAACCGGATGTAGGCGGCGCCTCGAGAGGCAGAGCCGGCCGATGACTACGGGAGGCACGACGGGGGACTTCGAGGGCGACGAGATCGTCCCCGAAGAGTGGCCGACCTACTACACGCAGGTTCCGGTCTGGGTGCTGCTCAGCGGAGTCTCGGCGAAGGCGTACCTGATGTACGCGTTCCTGGCCGAACACATCAACAACCGGGTTCCTGGGCAGCGGATCGCCTGCCCGAAGCAGACCGCGATCGCGCGCGTCCTCGCGCTGAAGGACGACCGGAAGGTCGCGGGATACCGGCGGGAGCTGGAGGACCTGGGCGCGATCCGGGTGAGCGAGTACCGCTACCGCGGTGGCATGCGGCGCGGCTACCGGTACGTGGTCCGTTTCAATCCGCCGCTCGGCTACGAGGGCCTGATGACGCTGGGCCAGTTCTACGACGCCCACCCGGACGTGCGCTCGGCCTCCTCGGAGGGCCGGACGCAGGCGGCGGGCGTGGTGCTGCAGCACGTGGTGCCGCAGCAACGGGAGGGCTCCAGCCCAAGGCCCACCACGGTCACGGCGGCCACGGCGCGAAGACGGCCCGCGGGCCGTGGCCAGGACGCGCCCGTGATCCATCCCGATGTCGCCCTGGTCCTCGCGGCCTTACCTCGTGAACTGAGGGCGGCGATGCTGGAGACCGCGCGCAGCGAGGCCCCGAAGACCCTGGTGTCGGAGATCCAGCGCCAGCTCCTCGGCCGCACCACCGGCCAGCTCGTGGAGCGGGTGGGGCGCCGCTGGCTCGTGCACCGGTACGCCGAGCGTCTCGCCGCAGGGGAGCTGCGGCGACCGGTCGGCGCGGCCGTGGCGATGGTGCGTGCGGGCGCATGCCCCGATCCGCGCTGCGAGGACGGGGTGGGCCTGGACGACGGGCGGGCGTGTCCACGCTGTGCGGAGCGTCAGGCGGACCACGCGAAGAGCCGGCGGGCAGGCCACCGACCGCCGCGCACCGGCGAGGTGAGCATCCCGCGGCAGGACCTGGCACCCACGCGGGGTGAGCACCCGACGCCTCTTTGGTGGGAGTGCCGCGCGTGCCGTGACACCGGAAAGGGTGCCGCGCCGATCGACGGACTGTGCCGGAGCTGCAGAAACGCGCTCCGTCCCGGTGGTGGGGGGGGGGCCCCCCCCCCCCCCCCCCCGGGGGGGGCCCCCCCCCCGGGGGGGGGGGGGGGGGCCCCCCCCGGCGGGCCCCCCCCCCCCCCCCCACGCCAGAACTACACCAAGAGAAACCAGACCAAGGAGAGGGGAAACGACGGCTGCGCCTCGGCGCGGAGCGCCGCTGACGCCGAAGGCTCCCTACCGGTAGGAGACAGAAGCGGACTGCCGTCTGTCACCTGTCCAAGCGCACTTGCGACGTCAGTTGAACACCGGGCCGCTCACCGTTCAGGCGGCGGGCGGCCCGCCCCGAAGGCCCGTCACTCGTTCTCACTGCCGGGTGCGACCAGGCCCGTCTCGTAGGCCAGGACGACGGCCTGCACCCGGTCGCGCAGGCCGAGCTTGGCCAGGATGCGGGCGACGTGGGTCTTCACGGTGGCCTCGGACAGGTGCAGGTGCGCGGCCAGCTCGGCGTTGGAGAGGCCCCGGGCCACCAGTCGCAGCACCTCGGACTCACGCGCCGTCAGCGTGCCGAGCGCGCTGTGCCGGGCGGACGGGTCCTGGCCGCCCGGCAGCGGGATCTCCTCGCGGCGGGCGAAGCGGGAGACGAGACGCCGGGTGATGGCGGGCGCCAGCAGCGCGTCGCCGGACTGGACCATGCGGACCGCCGAGACCAGGTGCTCGGGGCTCACGTCCTTGAGCAGGAAGCCGCTGGCTCCGGCGTTGAGGGCTGCATAGACGTACTGGTCCAGGTCGAAGGTGGTCAGGATGATGACCCGCGGCACCCGCTCGCCCTCCGCGGCCAGGATCCGGCGGGTCGCTTCCAGCCCGTCCATCTCGGGCATGCGGATGTCCATCAGCACCACGTCCGGCATGGTCCGGCGCACCGCGTGGACGGCCTCCGTCCCGGTGTCCGCCTCGCCGACCACCTCGATGCCCTGCGAGGCGAGGATCATCTTGAACCCAGTGCGCACCAATGCCTGGTCGTCCGCGATCACGACTCGCAGCGGGGTGGTCGTGGTCACGCGTCCTCCATGAGGTCCAGGGGAATCGAAGCCTTCACGCGGTAGCCGCCGGTGAGCCGGGGCCCGGTGTGCAGGGTTCCACCGTAGAGGGCCAGGCGTTCGCGCAGCCCGACCAGGCCCTTGCTGCTGCCGGTGGCCGCGGCCGCACCGCGGTGGCCCTCGGTGTTGGCCACGTCGACGGTCAACTCACGGTCCGCGTAGTGGACCTGGATGGTGGCGGCGGCGCCGACCGCGTGTTTGACCATGTTGGTGAGCGCCTCCTGGACCACCCGGTACGCGGTCAGCTCCACACCCGGGGGCAGTGCCCGCCGGCGGCCGGTGACGTCGAGGGTGATGTCGATGCCGGCCAACCGCATCCGGGCCACCAGCGCCTCCAGGCCGTCCAGGCCCGGCTGCGGGGCCAGCTCGGCCTGAGCGGCCGGGTCGTCGCCGGAACTGTCCATCGTCAGCAGACCCATGACGTGCCGCAGGTCGGACATCGCGGCGCGGCCTCCGGTCTCGATCGCGACCAAGGCCTCCTTGGCCATCGCCGGGTTCTGCTCGACGACCATGCGGGCCGCCCCGGCCTGGATCACCATCACGCTCACGTTGTGCGTCACCACGTCGTGCAGCTCGCGCGCGATGCGTGCGCGTTCGTGCTCGACCGCCTGCCGCAGCGCCTCGATCTGGTCCAGCTCCAGCGCCCGCAGCCGGGCGTGGCTCTCCTCGGCCCGGCCGGCCCAGAGCCGGTGCCCCAGTGCCGCCACCACCACCGGGAAGAGCAGCAGCGCCCCGATGATCCAGTTGGGGAAGTGCGGCAGTTGCGCACGCGAGATCAGCAGCACCAGCACCACGGCCGCGACGGGCAGGCTGGCCACGGAGAGCTGCCGGTAGGGGCTGTGGGCGATCGCGCTGTACAGGGCCACGGTGGCGACGAGCGAGGCGACGAACAGCACGTCGGGGTAGGCGTGGCGGGCCAGCAACGCGATGTCGAGGGCCAGCTGCGCCCACAGGGCCGTCAGCGGCGCCCGGCGCCGCCAGGCCAGGGGCAGGGCGGCGGCCGCCGCCAGCAGCGTGATGTCCAGAGGGCTGGAGGGCGCGTTGGGTGCGTCCTCGGCGTAGCGGACCGCGACCAGGGCGAAGGCGATCGCCACCACCAGGTCCACGACCTGCTTGCGCCGGCCCGGCCGCGGCAGCGGATCGGCCTTCAGTGCCTGGGCGCCGAACCGTTCGCCCAGCAGGCGGGCCGGCAGTCGTCCCAGGACCCGGCCGAGCAGGCTGCCGAGCCGGTCCGCGGTGCGGGCGCGCGGGGCGGCGGGAGCGGTTGCCGGTGGGGCGGCCGGGGGAGAAGAGGGCGGGGGGTCCTCCTGGGGCGCCGGTTGACCTGCGGTGTCCGGCCTGCTGTTCAAGCTGTACATCTCCCGACTACATCAGAAGGATGATTCCGGAGGCCATCGTCCGCGCGTGGTACCGGAAATGCCTCCCGAGGCCGAGGTGGCCGATCACCGACCGACCCTAGCGTTGAGGGTGTCGGGAAGATGGCGTGAGAAGGGGAAATGACGATGACCGAGCCCGTGATTGAACTGAGTGGTGTGCATCGCCAATTCGTGGACGGCCCGGCGGCTCTTCGCGATGTTTCGCTGACCGTCCAGCCGGGAGAGGCGGTGGCCATCCTCGGCCCGTCCGGGAGCGGCAAGTCCACCATGCTCAACATGATCGCGGGCCTGGACCGCCCCGACTCCGGCACCGTCACGGTCGCCGGCGTCCGCGTGGACAAGCTCGGCGAGGCCGGCGCGGCGAAGTACCGCCGCAACAAGATCGGCATGATCTTCCAGTTCTTCAACCTGCTCGACGACCTCACCGTCCTCGACAACATCCTGCTGCCCGCCGAGATGATGGGCGTCGGCCGCGGAGAGGCCCGCAAGCGCGCCAACAGCCTGCTGGAGACCCTCGGCATCGCCAAGCACGCCCGCGCCTACCCGGGCCGCCTCTCCGGCGGCGAGCGCCAGCGTGTCGCGGTGGCGCGCGCCCTGATGAACCGCCCGCCGCTGCTGCTGGCCGACGAGCCGACCGGCGCGCTGGACTCCGCCTCCGGCGAGGAGGTCAAGGGCCTGCTGCGTGAGCTGCACGCCGACGGGCAGACCATCGTCGTGGTCACCCACGACGAGAGCCTCGCGGCGAGCTTCGCCACCCGCATCGTCCGCTTCCGCGACGGTCAGATCGCCTCCGACACCCGCGTCCAGAACGGTTCTCCCGAGCCGGTGGTGGCCCGATGAGCGCCCTCGGAAAGGTCATGGGGGCGGGCGTCCGCCGCCGCAAGGTCCAGACGATCGTCACCGGCCTGGCCGCGATGATGGCCGTCACCGCCTCGGTGCTGGGCGGCTCGCTGCTGGTGGCCTCCAACGCCCCGTTCGACCACGCCTTCGCCCAGCAGAACGGCGCGCACCTCGCCGCCCAGTTCGACTCCGGCAAGGTCACCGCCGACCAGGTCGGCGCGAGCGCCCACGCCTCCGGCGTCACCGCCAGCGCGGGCCCGTTCCAGACCGTGACCGCCGGACCGACGAGCGTCGTCGGGCTGACCCTGCCGGCGGGCATGAGCATCGACCCGATGAAGCTGGTCGGCCGCTCCGACGCCGGCGGCCCGGTCGACGACGTCACTTTGACCTCGGGCCACTGGGTGTCAGGTACAGGGCAGATTGTCGTATCAGCCGACTACTCCGGCCCCGAGATCACTGTCGGTGAGAAGGTCGACTTCCCGAACGCCTCCGGCGGCACCACCGAGCTCACCGTCGTCGGCATCGCCCGCTCCGTCAGCCGTACCGCAGATGGCTGGGTCGAGCCCGGCCAGGTCTCCGACCTGGCCGCCAAGGGCTCCAGCACCGGCCTGCAGATGCTCTACCGCTTCTCCTCCGCGAACACCGCGGCCCAGCTCACCGCCGACCGCTCCGCCGTCGCCTCCCAGCTTCCGGCCGGCTCCGTCAGCGGCACCCGCACCTGGCTCGACGTGAAGAACAGCAACAACAGCAGCACCGGGATCTTCATCCCCTTCCTCACCGCCTTCGGTCTGCTGGGCGTGCTGATGTCGGTCCTCATCGTCGGCAACGTCGTCGCCGGCGCCGTCGGCTCGGGCACCCGTCGCATCGGCATCCTCAAGGCCATCGGGTTCACCCCCGGCCAGGTCGTCCGCGCCTACATGGGCCAGGCGCTGATCCCCGCCGTCATCGGCACCGTCCTCGGCGCCGTCATCGGCAACCTGGTGGCGGGTCAGATCCTCTCCGCCACCGAGCAGGTCTACGGCACCACCTCGCTCAGCGTCGCCCCGTCCGTCGACGTCGGCGTGATCGCCGGCGCCCTGCTGATGGTCTCGGTCACCGCGCTGATCACGGCGCTGCGCGCCGGCCGGCTGCGCACCGTGGACGCGCTCGCCGTCGGCCGCACGCCCCGCTCCGGGCGCGGCCAGGGCGCCGCCCGCATCGCCCGGGCCCTGCCGCTTCCCCGGCCGATCACCCTGGGCCTGGCCCAGCCCTTCGCCCGTCCGGCCCGCGCGATCGCCATGGTCACCGCGATCCTCTTCGGCGCCACCGCCGTCACCTTCGCCTTCGGTCTCGGCACCTCGCTCCAGCGGATCCAGGACTCCAAGAAGAGCACCGCCGACGTCACCGTCCTCACCTCCGCCCCGCCCGGAGCCGGCACCGGCCCGGCCTCCGCCCCCGGAGCCTCGGGCGGCTCGGCCTCCGGCAGCGGTGCGCGGACCGGCACCGCCACCCCCGGCAGCGTCGACACCTCGGCGATGACCCGCGCGATCTCCGCGCAGCCGGGTACCCGCGACTACTTCGGCTCGGCCCAGACCCAGGTCACCGCGGCCGGGACCACCGGCAGCGTCGACGTGACCGCCTTCATCGGCGACGCCACCTGGTCCGGCTACGAGATGGTCACCGGCTCCTGGTTCACCAAGCCCGGCGAGGCCGTCGTGCCCACGCCGTTCCTGACCGCCACCGGGACCAAGGTGGGCGACACCGTCGTCCTGACCGACCACGGCAAGGCGATCCCGGTGAAGATCACCGGCGAGGTCTTCGTCACCAAGAACCAGGGCATGACCCTGCTCACCGACGCCCGGACCCTGGCCTCGGCCGAGCCGAACCTGCACGCCGCGTACTTCTCCATCCGGCTGAAGTCCGGCACCGACCCGAACACCTACGCCAACGCCCTCAACACCGCGCTGCAGCCCACCGGCGCCATCGCCCAGGTCGGCGACGGCGGCGGCGCCAGCCAGCTGCTGATCATGCTGGACGCGCTGACCGGCCTGCTCACCCTGATGCTCGTGGTCGTCGCCGGACTCGGCGTCCTCAACGCGGTGGTCCTCGACACCCGCGAGCGCATCCACGACCTCGGCGTGGTGAAGGCGCTGGGCATGACGCCGCGCCAGACCATCTCGATGGTCGTCGCCTCGGTGGTCGTCATCGGCGTCGCCGGCGGCGTCGTCGGAGTGCCGCTCGGGGTGGAGCTCCAGCGGATCGTCGTTCCGGCGATGGGCAACAGCGCCGGCCTGCGGCTGCCGTCCGAGGTGCTGGACGTCTACCACGCCCTGCCGCTGACGCTGCTGGGCCTCGGCGGCCTGGTCATCGCCGTCCTCGGCTCGCTGCTGCCGGCCGGTTGGGCGGCCAGGACCCGCACCGCGGTCGCCCTGCGCACCGAGTAAGCCCGACCGCACGACCGCACACCCGACAATCGTCGAGGGGCGCTCCGGGATTGATTTCCCGGAGCGCCCCTCGCGTGTTTCCGGGGTTCAAGAGGCTGTTCAAGTGGCTCATCGAAGCACTTGAACGGCTGGTCAGGCACTGGTTGAGGGGCTGTCGGCCGGTGGGACATAGTGGCCTGCGGCAGGGTCGGGTGCCGGTGTCGAGGATGCGTGGCGCGGCAGAAGTAAGTCGACGAACTCTTGTCACTTGTCAAGAAAAAGGAATTCCGAAGGAGTCCTGATGATCCCCCTGTCGTTCGCCCAGCGCAGGCTGTGGTTCATCGAGCAGCTCAACGGCCCGAGCGCCACCTACAACACCTCGCTGGCGCTCCGTCTGCGCGGAGCGGTCGACCCGGCCGCGCTGGAGGCGGCGCTGCGGGACGTCATCGAGCGTCACGAGGTGTTGCGCACCGTCTTCGCGACCGCCGACGGCGAGCCCTACCAGCGAGTCCTCCCCATGGACGAGCTGGACTGGGAGCTCGGGACCGGCGAGACCACCGAGGCAGGCATCAGCGAGGCGGTGGCGCAGACCGTCGGCCACGCCTTCGACCTCGCGGTGGAGGTACCGGTACGGGCACGGCTCCTGCGGATAGCCCCCGAGGACCACGTGCTGGTGGTCCTGCTGCACCACATCGCCGGTGACGGCTGGTCACGCGCCCCGCTGATGCGGGACCTGACGACGGCCTACGCGGCCCGCCGCGAGGGCGGCGCCCCGCAGTGGGAGCCCCTGCCGGTGCAGTACGCGGACTACGCGGTGTGGCAGCGGGACCTGCTGGGCGACGAGAACGACCCCGAGAGCCTGATCTCGCGTCAGGTCGGCTACTGGCGCGACACCCTCGCCGGCGTGCCGGAGGAGCTGGAGCTCCCCTTCGACCGGACCCGCCCGCTCACCCCCAGCCAGGCCGGGCACGCCGTCACCTGGGACATCCCCGCCGACGTCCACGCCCGGCTGGCGGCGCTGGCCAAGGCCGAGGGCGTGACGCTGTTCATGGTGCTCCAGGCCGCCCTCGCGGTCCTGCTGTCCCGGCTCGGCGCCGGGGACGACATCCCCGTCGGCTCCGCGATCGCGGGCCGTACCGACGAGGCGCTCAAGGACCTGGTCGGCTTCTTCGTCAACACCCTGGTGCTGCGCACCGACCTGTCCGGCGACCCGACCTTCCGCGACGTGCTCGCGCGCGTGCGCCGGACGAGCCTGTCGGCCTTCGCCCACCAGGACGTGCCGTTCGAGCGCCTGGTCGAGGAGTTGGCGCCGACCCGCTCCCTGTCCCGGCGCAATCCCCTCTTCCAGGTCATGCTCACGCTGCAGAACGCGGGCTCGGCGGCCATGCCCACCGGCGGCGCCGTCTCACTGGCCGGCCTGGAGTGCACGCCGCTGGTCCACCAGTCGACCGCGGCCAAGTTCGACCTCGACGTGATGATCGGCGAGCGCCGCGACGGGCAGGGTCGTCCGGCGGGGTTGCGGGGGACGTTGACGGCGGCGACGGATCTGTTCGACCCGGCGACGGCGCAGTCGCTGTCGCAGCGGTGGGGCCGGGTGCTCGCGGCGGTGTCGGCGGATCCTGGTGCGCTGGTGCACGGGATCGACGTGCTGTCGGCGGACGAGCGCGAGCGGGTGCTGGTCGCCTGGAACGACACCGCGGCCGAGGTGCCCTCGGCGTCGGTGCCGGAGTTGATCGCGGCGCGGGCGGTGGAGAACCCACAGGCGTCGGCCGTGGTCAGCGGTGCGTCGGAGCTGACGTACGCGCAGATGGAGGAGCGGGTCTCCCGGTTGGCCGGCCTGCTCGTCGAGCACGGCGTGGGCGCGGAGTCGCTGGTCGCGGTCTGCCTGCCGCGCGGCGTCGACCTGGTGGTGGCGCTGCTGGCGGTGTGGCGGGCGGGCGGCGCGTATGTGCCGATCGACCCGTCCTACCCGGCCGAGCGGATCTCCTACATTCTCGACGACTCCCGCCCGGCACTGGTGTTGAGCGACACCGCCACGCTGGCCAAGCTGCCCGAGGTGGTGGCGCCGGTGCTGGCCCTGGACGACGCCGGGTTCGCGCAGCGGCTCGCCGATGCCCGTCCCCGGCCGGTGTCGCCGGTGGCGCTGGACCGTCTCGCGTACGTGATCTACACCTCCGGTTCGACCGGCCGGCCCAAGGGCGTCGCGGTCCCGCACCGGGGCCTGGTCAACCTCGTCTCCGTCTTCGGCCCGATGATGAACGCCGGCCCCGGCAGCGGAGTGCTCCAGTTCGCCTCGTTCAGCTTCGACGCCTCCGTCCTCGACCTCACCGCCACCCTCACCTCCGGCGCCGCGCTCGTCGTGGCGGCGGACGCCGAGCGGGGCGACACCCGGTTCCTGGCCGAGCTGGTGCGGCGCGGCAACGTCAGGGCCGCCAGCGTGGTCCCCTCCCTCCTGCGCGTCCTCCAACCGGCCGACCTGGCGGGCGTGGAGACGCTGCTCGTCGGCGCGGAGGCCATCGACACCACCCAGGCACGGCTCTGGTCCCAGGGCCGCCGCCTGGTCAACACCTACGGCCCGACCGAGGCCACCGTCATCGTCGCCACCGGAGACGTCGACCCGCGCCGTCCGGGGCCGGTGCCGTTCGGCACGCCCATCGCCAACACCCGCGTCTACGTCCTCGACCAGCGCCTGGCCCCCGTCGCGCCGGGCGTCGTGGGAGACGTCTACCTCGCCGGCATCGGTCTGGCCCGCGGCTACCTGGGCCGTCCCGCGCAGACCTCGGCCGCCTTCGTCGCCGACCCCTATGCCACCGAGGGCGACGGCGCGCGGATGTACCGCACGGGTGACCGCGCGCGGTGGAGCGCCGACGGACAACTCGTCTTCGCCGGCCGCGCCGACGAACAAGTCAAGATCCGCGGCTTCCGCATCGAACCCGGCGAAGTCCAAGCCGTCCTCGCCGAACACCCGGGCGTCGCCCAGGCCGCCGTCATCGCCACCGAACTCACCCCTGGCGAACTCGCGCTCGTCGGCTACGTCGTCCCTGACCAGAACGAGAACACCGAGACCCTGCCCGCCGCCCTGCGCGAGTTCACCGCCGAACTGCTGCCCGACCACATGGTCCCCGCAGCCGTCGTCGTCCTGGACACCATCCCGCTCACCGCCAACGGCAAACTCGACCGCGCCAACCTCCCCGCACCCGAGCCGACGACCGGGGCCGGCCGTGCGGCGGCCACCGTCGTCGAGGAGATCGTGTGCGGCGCCTTCGCGCACGTGCTCGGCCTGCCGAGCGTCGGCGTCGACGACGACTTCTTCACCCTCGGCGGCCACTCGCTGCTCGCCACCCGGCTGATCAGCCGCATCCGCACCGTGCTCGGGGTGGAACTGCCGCTGCGGACCCTCTTCGAGGCCCGCACGGCGGGCGCCCTGGCCGCCCGCCTGCCGGGCGCGGACCGGGCCCGCGCCGAGCTGACCGCCGTCACGCGCCGGCCGGAGCACGTTCCGGCCTCCTACGGCCAGCAGCGGCTGTGGTTCCTCGGCCAGCTGGACGGGCCGAACCCCGGCTACAACATGCCCGTCATGCTGCCGCTGTCGGGCGACGTCGACCTGGCCGCGCTCTCGGCCGCGCTGCGCGACGTCATCGGCCGCCACGAGGTCCTGCGCACCGTCTACCCGACCGTGGCCGGCCACCCCTACCAGCGGGTCCTCGGCATGGACGAGCTCGACTTCGAACTGCAGCGGGTCCCCGTCGCCCCGCAGGAGCTCGCCGCCGCGGTGGCCCGCGCCCGCGACCACGCCTTCGACCTGGCCACCGAGACCCCGATCAAGGCCTGGCTGTTCACCACCCCCCAGGACGAGCAGGTGCTGGTCCTGGTGATGCACCACATCGCCGCCGACGGCTGGTCCATGGGCCCGCTCGGCCGCGACCTCGCCACCGCCTACGCCGCCCGCCGCGAGGGCCGCGCCCCCGCCTGGGCGCCGCTGCCCGTCCAGTACGCCGACTACGCGATCTGGCAGCGCGAGCTGCTGGGCGACGAGAACGACCCCGACAGCCTGATCTCCCGCCAGATCGCCTACTGGCGCGACGCCCTCGCCGGCGCGCCGGAGGAGCTGGAGCTTCCCTTCGACCACCCGCGTCCCGCCGTCACCGGCCACGCGGGCCACCACGTCCAGGTCGAGGTCCCGGCCCAGGTGCACGCGCGCCTGGCGCAGCTGGCCAACGACGAGGGCGCGACGCTCTTCATGGTCCTGCAGGCGGCGCTGGCCGTCCTGCTCTCCCGGCTCGGCGCCGGCACCGACATCCCCATCGGTGCCGCCGTCGCGGGCCGCACCGACGAGGCGCTCGACGAGCTCGTCGGCTGCTTCGTCAACACTCTCGTCATCCGCACCGACCTCGCAGGCGACCCCACCTTCCGCGAGGCGCTGGCCCGCGTCCGCGAGGCCGGACTCGGCGCTTTCGCGAACCAGGACGTGCCGTTCGAGCGGATGGTCGAGAGCGTCGCACCCACGCGCTCGCTGTCCCGCGCGCCGCTCTTCCAGGTGATGCTGACGCTGCAGAACAACACCCGCACCCGGCTGACCCTGCCGGGCCTGGAGCCGGGCACCGCCCCGACGACGCCGCTCTCCTCCGCGCGCACCACCGCGAAGTTCGACATCGACCTCACCGTCGCCGAGAGTACGGACGCGGGCGGCCGCCCGGCCGGCCTGCGCGGCCAGCTGACCCTGGCCGCGGACCTCTTCGAGTCCGACACGACCCGGCTGCTGGCCGAACGGTGGGTGCGTGTCCTCGGCGCCCTGGCGGACGACCCGGGCCGTCGCGTCAGCGAGGTGGACGTGCTCGCCGCCGACGAGCGCCGCCGGGTGCTCGTCGACTGGAACGCCACCGACACCGAGTTGCCCGGCACGCTGGTGCCCGAGCTCTTCGCCGCCCAGGCGGCCCGCACGCCCGACGCCGTCGCCGTGGTCTGCGCGGGCGAGCAGATCACCTACGCCGAACTCGACGCCCGCGCCGGGCGCCTGGCCACGGAGCTGGTCCGCCTCGGCGCCGGTCCCGAGTCGCTCGTCGCGGTGTCGATGGACCGCTCGGTGCCGCTGGTGGCCGCGATCGTGGCCGTGTGGAAGGCCGGCGCCGCCTACGTGCCGGTCGACCCGGAGTACCCCGCCGACCGGACCGCCTTCGTCCTGGAGGACGCCCGCCCGACACTGATGCTGGCCGACGCGTCCGCGCACACCGCGGTCGCCGTGGCGGCCGACCAGGGGATCACCGCTCTGGTCGTGGACGAGCCGGCCACCGCCGAGCGGATCGCGGCACTCCCGCCGCTCGGCCCCGGCGGCGCGGCCTCGCCCACCGGGCTCGCCTACGTCATCTACACCTCCGGATCGACCGGCCGCCCCAAGGGCGTCGCCGTCGCCCACCGAGGTCTGGCCAACGCGGTCTCCGTCTTCGGCCCGGCCTTCGGCGTGCGGACCGGCGCCGGTGTGCTGCAGTTCGCCTCGTTCAGCTTCGACGCCTCCGTGCTCGACCTCGCCGTCACCCTGACCGGCGGCGGCACGCTGGTGGTCGCCGACCCGGCCGCACGCGCCGACACCTCCGCGCTCGCCGAGCTCGTCCGCGCGACCGGAGTGCGCACCGCCAGCGTGGTGCCGTCCCTGCTCGGCGTCCTCGACCCGGCCGAACTGGCCGACGTGGAGACCCTGCTGGTCGGCGCCGAGGCCATCGACAGACGGCTCGCCGAGCTGTGGGCGCGCGGCCGCCGCCTGGTCAACACCTACGGCCCGACCGAGGCCACGGTCATGGTCGCCGCCGGCGACGTCGACCCCGAGCGGGTCGGGCCGGTGCCGTTCGGCTCGCCCATCGCCAACACCCGCATGTACCTGCTGGACGAGTTCCTCACCCCGGTCGCGCCCGGCGTGGCGGGGGAGCTGTACGTGGCGGGCGCGGGCCTGGCCCGCGGCTACGTCGGCCGCCCCGGCCTGACCGCCGAGCGCTTCGTCGCCAACCCGTTCGCGGCGGACGGCGCGCCGATGTACCGCACCGGCGACCGCGCCAAGTGGACCAGCCAGGGTCAGCTGGTCTTCGCCGGCCGCGCCGACGAGCAGGTCAAGATCCGCGGTTTCCGCATCGAGCCCGGCGAGGTCCAGGCCGTCGTCGCCGAGTGCCCCTCCGTCGTCCGCGCGGCCGTTGTCGTGCGCGAGGACGAGCCGGGGGACAAGCGCCTGGTCGCCTACGTCGTCGTCGCAGAGGGGGAGGATTGCGCTGACGTGCCCGGTGTGGTGCGGGCGTTCGTCTCCGAGCTGCTGCCGCCCTACATGGTGCCCGCCGCCGTCGTGGTCCTGACCGAGCTGCCGCTGACCGCCAACGGCAAGCTGGACCGCCGGGCCCTGCCCGCTCCGTCCCACGCCGCCGGCGCGTCCGGCTCCCGCGGCCCCGCCACCGCGCACGAGGAACTGCTGTGCACGGTCTTCGCCCAGGTGCTGGGCGTGGAATCGGTCGGCGTCGACGACGACTTCTTCACCCTCGGCGGCCACTCGCTGCTCGCCGTCTCGCTCGTCGAGCGGCTGCGCGAGCGCGGCGTCGCCGTGTCCGTGCGCGCCCTCTTCGAGACGCCCACCGTCGCCGGGCTCACCTCGGCGGCCGCGCCCGAGCAGGTCGTCGTGCCGGACAACGCCATCCCGGCGGACGCGCGGCGGATCACGCCGCAGATGCTGCCGCTGGTCGAGCTGACGCAGGGAGAGATCGACCGGGTCGTCGCCAAGGTCGAGGGCGGCGCCCGCAACGTCGCCGACGTCTACCCGCTGGCCCCCCTCCAGGAGGGCATCCTCTTCCACCACCTGATGGGCGCCGACCACGGCACCGACGCCTACATGTCGCCCATCGTCCTGGAGTTCGAGTCCCGGACCCGGCTGGACGAGTTCTGCGCCGCGCTGCAGTTCGTCGTCGACCGGCACGACATCTACCGCACCGCCATCGTGTGGGAGGGACTGCGCGAGCCCGTCCAGGTCGTCGCCCGCCACGCGACGCTGCCCGTCGCCGAGGTCCTGCTCGACGAGGCGACCGAGGACCGCGTGGCGGCCCTGGTGTCCGCCGTCGGCTCGATGATGGACATCGGCTGCGCCCCGCTGCTCGACATGCACCTCGCCGACAGCGCCGAGGCAGACGGCCGCTGGCTCGGCCTGCTGCGCATCCACCACCTGGTCCAGGACCACACCGCGCTGGAGGTGCTGATCGGCGAGGTCCGCACCATCCTCGACGGCCGCGCCGACGAGCTGCCCGCGCCGATGCCGTTCCGCGACTTCGTCGCCCAGGCCCGCGGCGGCGTCGACACCAGCGCGCACGAGGAGTTCTTCGCCCGCCTGCTCGGCGACGTCGACGAGCCCACCGCGCCGTTCGGCCTGACCGACACCCGTCGCGACGGCGCCGACTCGGCGAGCTGCCGCGTCGGCCTGCCCGACGCGCTCGCCTACCGCGTCCGCGAGGTCGCCCGCCGCGCCGGCGCCAGCACCGCGACCGTGCTCCACGTGGCGTGGGCGCGGGTCCTCGCGGCCGTCTCCGGCCGCGCGGACGTGGTCTTCGGCACCGTCCTGTTCGGCCGCATGAACGCCGGCAGCGGCTCCGACCGGGCCGTGGGCCTGTTCATGAACACGCTGCCGGTCCGTCTGCGCGTGGACGAGACAGGCGCGCTCGACGCGGTCACCCGCATGCGCGGGCTCCTCGCCGAACTGCTGGAACACGAGCACGCCCCGCTCTCGCTCGCCCAGCAGGCCAGCGGCGTCCACGGCGACACGCCCCTGTTCACATCTCTGTTCAACTACCGCCACAACAGTGCCGCGGCCCGCGGCGCCGACCGCGAGCGTGGCGCGGGCTCCGGCCTGCCGGGCGTGCGGACGGTCTTCAGCCAGGAGCGCACCAACTTCCCCCTCGCCGTCTCCGTCGACGACAACGGCGACAGCCTGGGCCTGGCCATCGATGCCATCGCCCCGGTCGACCCGCAAGCCGTCGCCATCCTGCTGCGTACCGCACTCGAGAGCCTGGTCACCGCCCTGGAGACCACCCTCGACGGCGCACCCGACCGCCCACTCGACGCCGTCGAGGTGGTGGATGCGGAGGAGCGGGGTCGGGTGGTGGTGGAGTGGAATGCGACGGCGGTGGAGGTGCCGGCTGCGACGTTGCCTCAGTTGTTCGAGGCGCGGGTGGCGCGGACGCCGGATGCGGTGGCGTTGGTGGCGGATGGCGTCGAGTTGTCGTATGCGGAGTTGG
>NZ_JBGCCA010000059.1:0-33767 GCF_041261265.1 Streptacidiphilus sp. MAP12-33 | reverse complement strand
GGGCCCACACCCTGGCCGATCAGGTAGTTCGCCAGCCGGTTCGCACGAGCGTCCAACTCCGCATAGGAGACCGACACACCGTCACACACCACCGCGACCGCATCCGGCACCTCAGCAGCACGGGCCTCGAACAACCCCGCGACGGTGCCGGACGAGACGGAGACCTCGGTGTCGTTCCACACCGCGACCACCGACTCACGCTCGACCGTGTCGAGCACGTCCACCGCGCTCAGCGGCGTCGACACGTTCGCGGACAGCAACTCCAGCACCCGCACGAAACGCGACGCGATCGAACCCGCCGACTCCGCGTCGAACAGATCAGCCGCCGCCGTCACCGCACCCCGCACACCCGACGGACGACCCTCGGCGTCGAACACCTCGCGGACCATGACGTCGAGGTCGAACTTGGCCGCCGGGCGGGTGAGGGAGATCGGGCTGATCGCCAGGCCGCTGAGCTCCAGCAGGGAGTCGACGGTGTCCTCGATGGTGAGGACGGTCTGGAAGAGCGGGTGACGGGCGAGGGAACGGCTCGGGGCCAGCTCCTCGACCAGGCGCTCGAAGGGGACGTCCTGGTTCGCGAACGCGCCGAGGCTGGTCTCGCGGACGCGGCCCAGCACCTCACGGAAGGTCGGGTCGCCGGACAGGTCCGTCCGCACGACCAGGGTGTTGACGAAGCAGCCGACCAACTCGTCCAGCGCCTCGTCGGTGCGGCCCGCAATCGCGGAGCCGATCGGGATGTCGGTGCCGCCGCCGAGGCGGGAGAGCAGGACGGCGAGGGCCGTCTGCAGGACCATGAAGAAGGTGACGCCCTCGGCCTTGGCCAGCTCGGCCAGGCGGGCGTGGACCTCGGCGGAGGTCTCGAACGCGAACTCGTGGCCCTGGTGGCTGGCCACGGTCGGGCGGCTGCGGTCGAAGGGAAGCTCCAGCTCCTCCGCGGAGCCGGTCAGCATCTGCCGCCAGTAGGCGACCTGACGCGACATGAGGCTGTCCGGGTCGGCGTCGTCACCCAGCAGCTCGCGCTGCCAGATCGCGTAGTCCGCGTACTGCACCGGAAGCGGCGCCCAGGCGGGGGCCGCACCGTCGCGGCGGGACTCGTAGGCGGCGGCCAGGTCGCGCAGCAGCGGGCCCATCGACCAGCCGTCGCCCGCGATGTGGTGCACGAGCAGGACGAAGACGTGCGCGTCGGTGCCGTCGACCGAGAGGAGCGAGGCGCGGATGGCGACGTCGGTGGTGAGGTCGAAGGTGTGGCCGGCGGCCTGGGCGAGGGCGGCGGGCAGGCCGTCCTCGGTCACGGTGGTGGTGTGCAGGGCCCAGCCGCGTGCGTCGAGCTCGTCCGGGGTGAGCACGTGCTGGTAGGGGTGGCCGTCCTCGGCGGGAAGGATCGTGCGCAGGACCTCGTGGCGGGCCACGACATCGCGCAGCGCGGCGGCGAGGGCGTCGGCGTCCAGGTCGCCCGCGAGGCGCAGGACGACGGGGGCGTTGTAGGTGGCGGTGGCGCCCTCGAGCTGGCCCAGGAACCACAGGCGCTGCTGCGCGAAGGAGACCGGCACCCGCTCCGGACGCAGAGCCGCCGCCGTCAGGGCCGGACGCGCGGTCTGCGTGGTGGCGAGCTTCGCGGCCAGACCGGCCACGGTCGGGGTCTCGAACAGCGACCGCATCTCCAGCTCCACACCGAGGGTGGCGCGGATGCGGGAGACCAGGCGGGTCGCGAGCAGGGAGTGGCCGCCCAGGTCGAAGAAGCTGTCCTCGACACCCACGGAGTCCGGGTCCAGGCCCAGCACGTCGGCGAACGCCTCGACCAGGAGCTCCTCCTGGCGGTTGGCCGGACCACGACCGGTGCCGCCGGTGTGCTCGGGGGCGAGCAGGGCCTTGCGGTCGACCTTGCCGTTGATCGTCAGCGGCAGCGCCTCCAGCACCACCACCGCCGCCGGAACCATGTACTCCGGCAGACGACGGGCGGTGAACTCGCGAACGGCCTGGGCAAGCTCCGCGGTCTCCTCGACCGTGTCACCCGGGACGACGTACGCGACGAGCCGGGTCTCACCCGGCGTGTCCTGGCGGGCGACGACGACGGCCTGGGTGATCTCGGGGTGGGCCAGCAGCGCGGCCTGCACCTCACCCGGCTCAATCCGGAACCCACGCACCTTCACCTGGTCGTCACTGCGACCCAGGTACACCAGCTCACCCACGCTGTTCCACGCGACCCGGTCACCGGTCCGGTACATCCGCTCACCACAGTCGGAGAACGGGTTCGCGACGAACCGCTCCGCGGTCAGGCCAAAGCGGCGCAGATACCCCCGCGCCACCCCCACACCCGCCACATACAACTCACCCGCGACACCCGGCGCCACCGGACGCAGAAACCCGTCCAGCACGAACACCCGCGCGTTCGCATTCGGCCCACCGATCGACGGCACCGAACCATCCCCGACCAGCGCACCCGACATCGTCGCGCACACCGTCGTCTCCGTCGGACCGTACGCGTTCACGAACACCCGACCCGGCGCCCACAAGGCCACCAGCTCCGCGTCCAACGCCTCACCCGCCGACACCAGCACCCGCACCGACGCAAGGTCACGACCCGCGTCCAGCACACCCAGCACCGCCGGCGGCAACGTCACATGCGTCACCCCGAACCGGTCGACGACCCCCTCCAGCCCGGCACCCGGCTTCAACTCCTCCGCCGAAGCCACCACCAACGCCGCACCCGAACACAGCGCCATCAGCAACTCCCACGACGCCGCATCGAAACCCACCGACGCGAACTGCAGAACCCGCGACCCGGCACCCACACCGAACCGCTCCACCTGCACCGCCGCCAGATTCACCGCACCCGCGTGAGCAACCCCCACACCCTTCGGCACACCCGTCGAACCCGACGTGTAGATCACCCACGCCAGATCCAGCGGACCCACCCTCACCACCGGCGCCGACGACTCCTGACCGGCGATCATCGCGGCCACGTGCGGCGAGTCGAGTGCGACCACCCGGACGCGGCCGGCCGGCATGTCGCCGACGATGTCCTCGAAGCCGAGCAGCAGCACCGCGCGGGCGTCGGTGACCATGAAGCCGATGCGCTCGACGGGTGCGTTCGGGTCGACGGGGAGGTAGGCCGCTCCGGCCTTCCAGACCGCGAGCAGGGCGACCACGAGGTCAAGGCCACGCTCCATGGCGACGGCGACAACCGACTCGGCGCCAACTCCCTGGGCGACCAGGTAGCGCGCCAGACGGTTCGCCTTCGCGTCGAGCTCGGCGTAGGAGACCTCGATGCCCTCGCCGATGACGGCGAGGGCGTCCGGGTTCTCGGCGACGCGGCGCGCGAAGAGCTCCGGCACGGTCTTCTCGCCGCTCAGGGCGGTGGCGGTGTCGTTCCACTCCACCAGGACCTGCGCGCGCTCCTCGGCGCTGAGCAGGTCGAGGGCGTCGACCTGGTCGGTCGGCTCGGCGTCGGCGATCCAGTCGAGGACGCGGATGAAGCGGTCGGAGATGCCGCGGCCGGACTGCGGGTCGCGGATGTCGCAGTTGACGTCGACGTCGATCTGGATGCCCTGGCCGGCGAGGCGGTCGTAGACGTCGATGCGCAGGTCGTCGATGGGACCGGAGGACAGGTTGCGGGCGAAGGCGGTGGCCTCGCCGAGGCGCATCGAGTAGTCGAAGGGCATCACGTTGAGCACGAGGCTGAACAGCGAGCGTCCGTCGAGCTGCTTGAGGTCACGCAGCATGTCCTCGTAGCGGTACTGCTGGTGGCGCAGCGCCTGGCGGACGGCGTGGTCGGTGCGCTCGGTGAGCTGGGCGAGCGTGGTGCCCTGCTCGACGGCGACGCGGATCGGCAGGACGTTGGAGGTGTTGCCGGGGACCGCCAGGACGTCTCTGTCGCGGCCGCGTACGGGCAGGCCGATGACGACGTCGCGGGCACCGCTGCTGCGGTGCTCGTAGAGGACGGCGGCGGCGATGACGAGCCGGGCGAAGTTGGTGCCCAGGCGCTCGGCGGAGGCCTTGAAGCGGTCGGCGGCGGCCGGGGAGACGTCGTCGGTGCAGCGCTTGATGGCGTCGGGGAGGCGGCGCAGCTTGCCCTGGTCGGCCTGCTCGGGCAGGTCGGCGAGGGCGTCGAGCCAGAAGGACTGGTCGAGGGTGTAGGAGGGGGAGTGCTGGTAGGCCTGGTCGGCGTCGGCGAGGACGGCGAGCGGGGCGAGGGCGGTGTCCTGGGGCGCCTGGCCGGTGAGGAGCGCGTTGTAGACCTCGGCGACGCGGTTGGCGACGACCCAGGTGCTGTGCCCGTCGAGGACCAGGTGGTGGGCACGCATGTACCAGACGACGTGGTCGTCGCTGAGGCGGAAGACCAGGTAGCAGGCGAGCGGGCCGGTGCCGGGGTGCATCGGGATGCGCAGGTCGCCGACCATCCGCTGCTCGGCGGCGGCGCGCGGGTCGGCCTCGGCGCGCAGGTCGACGACCTCGATCGGGTAGCCCTCGGCGTCCGGACCGGCCGGGACGAGGTACTGCTCCGGAACGCCGTCCGCGCCCGCGCGGAAGCGCAGGCGCACAGTCTCTGCCTCGTCGATGGTGCGGCGTAGCGCAACAACGAAGAGATCCACGTCCAGATCGCCGTGGATCTCCAGGTACTCGCTGACGTTGTAGCCGGGATTGTCCGGCGCCAGCTGCTGCGCATACCAGATGCCGAGCTGACCGGCCATCAGGCCCCGGACGTCGCTTCCAAACGCAGCCATAGCCGCACACACCCCATTCGTTCGATTCAGCGACTGAAACAGCTGGGGCCTGCTGCCTCTGTGGGCACGCCGCATCGCCGACCAGCTCGGATTGATCAGTGGAGACGGGTCAAAAGGGCTCCCGGGACACTGACGGCTGTGGGGGGCCGGCCGGTGTCCCGGGAGCGATCGACGCCGGTTCGCGTCGATGTGGTGGAGCTCAGCTGGCGCTGCCCATGGCCTCGATCAGGCTCTTGGGGCGCATGTCCGTCCAGGACGTCTCGATGTAGTCGATGCACTCCTGCCGGCCTGCCTGGCCGAACACCTGGGTCCAGCCGGCCGGGACATCGGCGAAAGAGGGCCAGAGCGAGTGCTGACCTTCGTGGTTGACCAGGACCAGAAAGCTGCCATCCGGGTCGTCGAACGGATTCGTCACCGCGTCGTCCTTTCTCAGGTATTGGCTGCGGTTCGCGTGCACCGAGGACATTTCTGGTCGCCTCGGTTTTTCTGCGCACGGCTACAAAGGCATACGCCGGTTACGGGTTACGGAAGGTCTGCATGCTCAGTTCCGACGCGAGCCACTATGTCCGAGGGCCCGCCGGACGTTCAACGTTCGGCCAGGTCAGGCGTCTGGCCGTTCAACTGCCGCGTCGCCGCACTTGAACAGCGCGGGGCCGCCGACCTGCCGCAATCGTCCGAGGATGGCCCGCTCCCGGCGGCGTCCGCTAATTTCTTGACGCCGTCCACTCTCGTTTCCGTGGACACTTAGCACTTTTCTGGATTCCAGTCCACCCTCACGAGAGCGAGGCGTACGCAGTGGCCATGATGAATGGCATAGGGATGGGCCGGCCTCCCATGAGCCTCAAAGACGATTCGATCACGCGGCAGAAGGTCAGGAAGGGAACGCTGCGACGCGTTCTCCCCTTCGTGAAGCGTTTCCGCTGGGCGATCGGGTTCATGCTGCTGACCACCGTGGTCGACGCGGTGGTCGCGGCGGCGAACCCGCTGGCGCTGCGCATGGTCATCGACGACGGCATCGTCCCGGGGCGGATGCACGTCGTCCTCGGGCTCTCCCTGGGCATCGCCGGCCTGGCCGTCCTGGACGCCGTCGCGATCTGGGTGCAGACCTGGCTCTCCGGGCGGATCGGTGAGGGGCTCGTCTACGAGCTGCGCACCAGGGTCTTCGACCACGTGCAGCAGCAGCCTCTGGCCTTCTTCACCCGCACGCAGACGGGTGCGCTGGTGAGCCGTCTCAACACGGACATCGTCGGCGCCCAGCAGGCGGTGACGACGCTGCTGTCGCAGACGCTGACGACGGTGCTGACCGTCACCCTGGTGCTGGGCGCGATGTTCCTGCTGTCCTGGCAGATCGCGCTCGCCTCGGTGCTGATGATCCCGCTGATGCTGCTGCTCCCGGTCCGGGTCATCGGCAGGAGGTTGCAGCGGCTGACCCGTCAGGGGATGCAGCTCAACGCCGAGATGGGCTCGATGATGAACGAGCGCTTCAACGTCTCCGGCGCGATGCTGGCCAAGCTGTACGGCCGGCCGGAGGACGAGTCGGCGCTGTTCGCCGACAACGCGGCCAAGGTCCGCGACATCACCGTGACCGGCGTGGTCTACGGCCGGATGTTCTTCATCATCGCGACGCTGCTGACGGCGCTGACCTCGGCCCTGGTGTACGGGCTCGGCGGGGCGCTGGCCATCGACGGCCAGCTGAAGATCGGCACCCTGGTGGCGATGGTGACCCTGCTGCTGCGCCTGTACGGGCCGATCAACCAGCTCTCCAGTGTGCCGATCAACATCATGACCGCGCTGGTGAGCTTCGACCGCATCTTCGAGGTGCTGGACCTGGAGCCGCTGATCCAGGAGCGGCCCGCGGCCACAGAGCTGACGCTGCGGGAGGACCAGGGGCACCACGCTCCCGACATCGAGTTCGACGACGTCTCCTTCCGCTACCCGAACGGCGACGAGGTGTCGGTGGCCTCGCTGGAGTCGCTGCCGCAGCGCAACTCCAAGGGCGGCGACGAGCGGTGGGCGCTGCGCGGGATGAGCTTCGTGGCCCCGGCCGGGAAGCTGACCGCGGTGGTGGGCCCGTCGGGCGCCGGCAAGACGACGCTGTCGCAGCTGGTGCCGCGGCTGTACGACCCGACCTCGGGCGCGGTGCGGATCGCCGGGCAGGACCTGCGTGAGGTGACCCTGGCCTCGCTGCGGCAGACCGTCGGCGTGGTGAGCCAGGACGCGCACCTGTTCCACGACACGATCCGGGCCAACCTGCTGTACGCACGGCCGGAGGCCGGCGAGGCGGAGCTCGCCGACGCGTGTCGCGGAGCACGGATCTGGGACGCGATCAGTGCTCTCCCGGACGGTCTGGACACGGTGGTGGGCGACCGCGGCTACCGCCTCTCCGGCGGTGAGAAGCAGCGGCTGGCACTGGCTCGCCTGCTGCTGAAGTCCCCTCCGGTGGTGGTGCTCGACGAGGCCACCGCGCATCTGGACTCCGAGTCCGAGGCGGCGATCCAGCGGGCGCTGAAGACCGCGCTGGCCGACCGGACCTCGCTGGTGATCGCGCACCGCCTCTCCACGATCCGTGAGGCGGACCAGATCCTGGTCGTCGAGGACGGCCGGATCTGCGAGCGCGGCACGCACGAGGAGCTGCTGGCCGCCCGGGGCGTCTACGCGGACCTCTACCTGACCCAGTTCGCCAGCGAGGAGGCGACCGCCTCGGCCTGAGCCGGACGCGGTCACCTCTCCCGAGCCCGAGCGCCGGAAGGTGCCCCATGACCCTGCTCGACGACAGTTCGCCTCCGGTGCTCGCCCCACCCGCCGAGGTGTGGCCGCCTGACGCTCATGGTCCGCGGCGTGATCCCGCGCCGTTGCTGCCCGATCCGGAGCCGTTGCGGATCCTGGGCACCCCGGCCGCGGACAAGCTGGACCCGGAGCTGCTGCGGGACCTGTACCGGCGCCTGGTCCTGGGCCGCCGCTACAACCAGCAGGCCACCACGCTGACCAAGCAGGGCCGCCTGGCCGTCTACCCGGCCTCGACCGGGCAGGAGGCCTGCCAGGTCGCCGCCGCGGCGGTACTGCGCGAGGACGACTGGCTCTTCCCCTCCTACCGCGACACCCTCGCCGTCGTCGCCCGCGGGGTACGCCCCGTCGAGGCGCTGACGCTGCTGCGCGGCAACGCCCACCACGGCTGGGACCCCAAAGCCCACCGCACCGCACCCCTGTCCACCCCACTGGCCACCCAGGCCCCCCACGCCGTCGGCCTGGCCCACGCCGCCCGCCTGCGCGGCGACGACATCGTGGCGCTGACCACCGTCGGCGACGGCGGCACCAGCGAGGGCGACTTCCACGAGGCACTGAACTTCGCCGGCGTGCTCAACGCCCCCGTGGTCTTCCTGGTCCAGAACAACGGCTACGCGATCTCCGTGCCGCTGTCCAAGCAGTCCGCCGCGCCGACGCTGGCGCACAAGGCCGTCGGCTACGGCATCCCCGGCCGGCTGGTCGACGGCAACGACGCCGCCGCGGTCTACACCGTGCTGGCCGAGGCCGTCGCACACGCCCGCTCCGGACGCGGCCCGGTCCTGGTCGAGGCGGTCACCTACCGCCTGGAGGCCCACACCAACGCCGACGACGCGACCCGCTACCGCACCCCCGACGAGGTCGAGGCCTGGCAGCAACGCGACCCCCTCGCCGTCCTGGAGCGCCACCTGCGCGACCACGACCTGATCGACGACGCCGGCATCGCGGCCGCCGCCCAGGCCGCCGAGGAACTCGCCGCCGAGATGCGCGCCGAGTTCCACGCCGAACCCCAACTCGACCCCATGTCCTTGTTCACCAACATCTACGCGGAACTGACGAGCCAGCTTCGGGAGCAGGCGGCGGAGCTGGGAGCGCGGCTCGCCGCCGACGCCGCCCACGCCGCCGCCTCCTCCGCCGGGGCCGCGGGCGGGCGTCGCGTCACGGAGGCGGAGAGACCGCGATGACCAGCACCACAACCATCCCCGCACGCTCCCTGACGATGGCGCAGGCTCTCAACACCGCGCTGCGTGACGCCATGCGCGAGGACCCGAACGTGCTCGTCATGGGCGAGGACGTCGGCACCCTCGGCGGCGTCTTCCGGATCACCGACGGCCTCGCCGCCGAATTCGGCGCCGACCGCTGCCTGGACACCCCCCTCGCCGAAGCCGGCATCCTCGGCAGCGCCGTCGGCATGGCCATGTACGGCCTGCGCCCCGTCGTAGAACTCCAGTTCGACGCCTTCGCCTACCCCGCCTTCGAGCAACTGCTCTCCCACGTCGCCAAGATGCGCAACCGCACCGCCGGCCGGCTCCCACTGCCGATCACCATCCGCATCCCCTACGGCGGCGGCATCGGCGGCGTCGAACACCACAGCGACTCCAGCGAGGCCTACTACGCCCACACACCCGGACTCCACGTCGTCACCCCGGCCACAGTGGCCGACAGCTACGGCCTGCTCCGCGAAGCCATCGCCTCCGACGACCCCGTCGTCTTCCTCGAACCCAAACGCCTGTACTGGTCCAAGGACCAGGTGACACCCGGCCCCGTCGAACCGATCGGACGGGCCGTCGTCCGCCGCCAGGGCACCTCCGCCACCCTGCTCACCTACGGCCCCTCCCTGCCCGCCTGCCTGGAAGCCGCCGAAGCCGCCAAGGCGGAAGGCTGGGACCTCACCGTCGTCGACCTGCGCTCACTGACCCCCTTCGACGACGACACCGTCTGCGCGGCCGTCCGCGCCACCGGCCGCGCCGTCGTCGTCCACGAAGCCACCGGCTTCGGCGGCCCCGGCGCCGAAATCGCCGCACGGGTGATGGAGCGCTGCTTCCACCACCTGGCCGCCCCCGTGCTGCGGGTCACCGGCTTCGACATCCCCTACCCGCCACCGATGCTGGAACGCCACCACCTGCCCGGCGTCGACCGCATCCTCGACGCGGTGGCCAAACTCCAGTGGGAGCAGTGACCACCATGGCCTCCGTGCGCGCATTCACCCTCCCCGACCTCGGCGAAGGACTCACCGAAGCCGAGATCGTCCGCTGGCTCGTCGCCGTCGGCGACGTCATCACCGTCGACCAACCCGTCGCCGAAGTCGAAACCGCCAAAGCCGTCGTCGAGGTCCCCTGCCCCTACGCGGGCGTCGTCACCACCCTCGCCGGCCCCGAAGGCGCCACCGTCCCCGTCGGCGCCCCACTCGTCACCGTCGCGTCCGAGCAGGACGAGGGCGGCTCCGGCAACGTCCTGGTCGGCTACGGCGTCCGGCCCGAGCCGGCGCGTCCGTACCGACGGCGGGTGGCCGTTCCGCAGCCGGCCGCGCCGTCGGAGCGTCAGGCCGTGGCGGTCGTCTCGCCGCTGGTGCGGCGGCTGGCCCGGGAGCACGGCGTCGCCCTTGACGAGCTGACCGGCAGCGGCCCGCAGGGGCTGATCGTCCGCAGCGACGTCGAGCAGGCGATCACGGCCGCGCCGACGGCTGCTCCCCCGGCGCGGGACGCCGGCTCCGTTGTCGTCCCGCTGACCGTCGTGGCCCGGCGCGCCGCCGAGGCGTTCGTCCGCAGCCGCCGGGAGGTGCCCGACGCCTCCTGCTGGGTCGACGTCGACGCGACGGCCCTGCTGTCGGCGAAGGAGACGCTGAACGCCGGCGACGTGCAGCCGCGGATCGGCCTGCTCGCGCTGCTGGCCCGGATCTGCGTCGCGGGTCTGGCGCGCGTCCCGGAGCTGAACGCGGACGTGGTCACCGACGCGGAGGGCTGGGCGACCGGTGTGCGCCGGTACTCGGCGGTGCACCTGGGCTTCGCGGCGCAGACGCCGCGCGGTCTGGTCGTGCCGGTCGTGCACGAGGCGCACGCCCGCAGCACGGCCGAGCTGGCGGCGGAGATCGACCGCCTGACCGAGGCCGCCCGCGCGGGCAGGCTGACGCCCGCCGAACTGACCGGCGGGACGTTCACCCTGAACAACTACGGGGTCTTCGGCGTCGACGGGGCCACCCCGATCATCTACCACCCGGAGGCGGCCATGGTCGGCCTCGGGCGGATCGCCCGCAAGCCGTGGGCGGTCGGCGAGGAGGTGCGGGTCCGGCCTGTGATGCAGCTGTCCCTCACCTTCGACCACCGGGTCTGCGACGGCGCCACCGCCTCGGCGTTCCTGCGGTTCGTCGCCGACGCGGTGGAGGACCCGACGGCACTGCTGCGCCACCTGTGACCAGTCGCCCCTCCCGCCCCTCCCCCGATCCGGAGCCCCGATGTCCCGCACGCTGCCCTCCGCTCCCGCCGCGGTCCTGAGCCGATCCAGACGCTGGGCGCTGGCCTCCCGCTCGCTCGCCCTGCATCTGACGACCTGTCGGGCCCCGATCGCGCTGACCCAGCTGGTCGGCTGCGCCGTCCTGCTGCGGATCGCCGTCCAGGCGCACACCGCGGCCGGGGGCGGCCTGGCCGCCGAGCGGCTGCCCGTGCTGATCGAGGGCGTCACGGCGGCCGTCGTCGCCGGGACCTGCCACGATCCGCTGGTGCGGCCCCGGGCGGGGGCGATCGCCGGCCGGCCGCTGCTGCGCCTGTGCGCGGCGCTGGTGATGACGGTCGCGGCCTTCGCGCTGCCGGCTCTCGCCACCGTGGCGCAGCGGCTGCCCGGTGGCGAGGCCGCGCTGCTGCGGAACACCGTGGGCCTGTGCGGGCTGGGCATGGCGGGTGCCGCGCTGCTGGGCGCGGGTCTCGCCTGGGTGGGGCCCGCGGTGGTGACCGCCCTGTGCGAGGTCCGGCTGGCCGGCGCCGGGGCTCCGGTCCCGGCGGCGTCCTGGCTGTGGCCGGTCGCGGACCGCGGGAACGTCGCGGCCGCGCTGTGCGCGGGTGCGGTGTTCGCCGCGGGTGCCGTCCTGCTCGCCCTGCGTGCCGCCGACGGCCGCGGCCGGCTGTCCTGAGCCACCGCGACCCGGCCCACCGCCGGACCGCGCGCCGACCCGCCCGTCCGAAGAGAGGAGACCTGCCGTGTCCGCCCACCGCTACACCTATCTCGGTCCCGAGGGCACCTTCACCGAGGCCGCCCTGCGCACCCTGCCGGAGGCGGCCACCCGTGAGCTGGTGCCCGCGGTGTCGGTCACCGCGGCGCTGGACGCCGTCCGCAACGGGGAGGCCGGGGCCGCGCTCGTCCCGATCGAGAACTCCGTCGAGGGCGGGGTGACCAGCACCCTCGACGAGCTGGCCACGGGCCGGCCGCTGATGATCTACCGCGAGGTGCTGCTGCCGATCAGCTTCGCCCTGCTGGTGCGTCCCGGCACCCGGCTGGAGGAGGTGAAGACCGTCACCGGCCACCCGGTGGCGCAGCCGCAGGTGCGGCGCTGGCTGGCGGCCCGGCTGCCCCACGCCGAGTGGGAGTCGGCCTCGTCCAACGCGGAGGGGGCCCGGCTGGTGCAGGAGGGACGCTTCGACGGGGCCTTCGCCGGGGCGTTCGCGGCGCCGCTGTACGGGCTGGAGGTGCTGGCCGACGACATCCACGACGCCCGTAACGCCACCACGCGGTTCGTGCTGGCCGGCCGCCCGGGGAGGCCGGCGGCGCCGACCGGCGCGGACAAGACCTCCGCGGTGGTGTGGGGCGCTTGCGACCGGCCGGGCGCGCTGCTGGAGCTGCTGCAGGAGTGGGCGGTGCGCGGGGTGAACCTCAGCCGCATCGAGTCGCGCCCGACGGGCGAGGCGCTGGGCCAGTACTGCATCTCCCTGGACGCGGACGGCCATGTGACGGACCGCCGGATCAGCGAGGCGCTGATGGGCCTGCACCGGATCTGCCCACGGATACGGTTCCTCGGCTCCTACCCGCGGGCCGACCGGCTGGAGCCGACGCTGCGGCCGGGCGTCACCGACCAGGACTTCGGTGACGCCGCGGACTGGCTCTCCCGTTGCCTGGACGGCCGCAGCGGGGACTGACGTACCGCCACGGCGTGCGACGACGCCCCGGTGCGGCCGATCGGGTGATCCGATCGGCCGCACCGGGGCGTCGTCGCAGGTGGGCTCAGCCGCCCTGCCAGACCGGTTCGCGTTTCTCGGCGAAGGCCCGCGGGCCCTCGACGGCGTCGAGGCTGCGGCGGCGGCGCTCCTCCCAGAAGTAGGTGGCGGAGAACGCCTCCTCCAGCGGCATGTCGACGGAGCGCATCACGGCGGCCTTGATGGACCTGACCGACAGCGGGGCGCTGCGCAGCAGGTCCTCGACCCAGCCGTCCACGCAGGCGTCGAGCCGGTCGGCCGGGACGACCTCGTTGACCAGACCGAAGGAGAGCGCGGTGGCCGCGTCCATGCGACGGCCGGTCAGCAGGTAGCCCATGGCGGTCTTCAGCGGGAGCTGCCGGGCCAGCCGGAAGACCCCGCCGGCGCCCGCGACCAGGCCGAGCCTGGCCTCGGGCAGGGCGAAGACCGCCTGGTCGCTCGCGATGATCAGGTCGCAGGCGAGTGCCAGCTCGAAGCCGCCGCCCATGGCGTAGCCGTCGACCCGGGCGAGGACCGGCTTGGAGAGCCGGAACCGTTCCGTCAGCCGGGGCCAGCCCGGCTGTCCGTGGCTGCCGAACGTGGACGGCCGGGTGCCGTCCAGGTCACGGCGGGCACGTTCGGTGAGGTCCTGGCCGACGGAGAAGGAGCGCTCCCCCGCGCCGGTGAGCACGACGACACGGATGTCGTCGTCGGCCTCCACGTCGTCCCAGATCCGGGCGAGCTCGGCGTGCATCCGCAGATCCATCGCGTTGAGCTTGTCCGGCCGGTTCATCGTGACGCGCGCGACGTGGTCGCGCTTGTCGTACAGGACCCTCGGTTCGGCGTCGTCCGGCGGGCCGGTCCCGCCCGGGTGGTCGGTCATCGCGCGGGCGCCTGGGCGGTGCCGCGGTTGGCGAACCGGCCGACCTTGTTGATGACGTCCTCGCTGTACATGCGCAGCGCCTGCTGGAGCGCGAAGTCGGCCATGTACCGGCGGAAGTCGTCGATGGGCTCCTCGGCGCTGTTCATCATCCGGCGGTTGGCGACGACGGCGTCGCCGCGCATCCGCTCGACGCTGCGCTCGACGGCCGCGTCGAGCTGGTCGGCGTCGTGGACCTCGTCGACCAGCAGCGCCGCGTCCGGCTCGCCGGCGAAGACCCGGCGGCCCTCCAGGATCAGCTGGCGGGCGAGCCGCGCGCCGACGCAGCGGGTGAGCCGGAAGTTGGACACCCCGGGGATGATCCCCTCCTGGGCGGCGGGGATGCTGACGAAGGCGTCCTTGGCGGCGATGACGTGGTCGAAGACCAGCAGCAGCTGGGCTCCGCCGCCGATGGCGAAGCTGTCGACGACGGCGACCCACGGCTTGTCGATGGTGCGCGGCCGCCAGATGGCGCCGTCCTTGACCAGCACGCCGCGCAGCAGCTTGTGGATGTAGCCGAGCTCCCGGCGCAGCAGGAAGTCGACCAGTGAGATGCCGCCGCTGTGCAGGGTCTTCAGGTTGATGCCGGCGCTGAAGACCCGGCGGCCCTTGTAGCGGGGGTGGCTCATGACGCCCCCGCGCAGCAGGCCGACCTCGACCTGCGGGTCGAGCAGGGCCAGGTCGACGGCGGTCTCCATGTCCTCGACCTGGCGCCCGTCCTCGGCGTTCAGGCAGTCCTCGCGGACCATGGTGAGGTGGGCGACGCCGTCGACGCGCTCCAGCCGCACGGAGCCGAGGTCGACGGAGCCGGTCCGGGTGAACTGCGGCAGCAGTTGCAGGGCCCGGGCCGTGGGCCGGAGCATGGCGTCGACCAGGTGCGGGCCGGACCTCGGCGACCGGAGCACGGCGCTGAGGAAGATGCCCTGGTCGATCTCGTGGCCGTCCTTGTCGGCCTGCTGAAGGGCCCGCTCCTCGGCCAGCTGGCCGGCGGTGGGGACCAGGCCGGGGAACGCCTTCGCGGCGGCCTCGACCAGTTCCTCGATGCGCAGGTAGCGGGTGCGGCGGTCGGTCAGCTCGTCGTAGACGGCGTCGACGTGGCTGTCCAGGAAGGCGTGGCGCAGGCAGCGGACGGTGCCGCGGGCCTCCGCGGCCATGTCGCGCTGGTCCTCGGTGCGCTCGGGGCGCGGCGGCAGGGTGGCGAGGATCGCCGCCGCGTCGTCGGCGGCCCGGGCCAGGATCTGCCGGGCCTCGGGCAGTGGCGCGTCGACAGCCCGCAGTTCGGCGAGCAGGGCGTCGGCGGCGGCCGCGGACTGGGCGGCGTCGGCGACGGTGGACACACTCATGCCGCGCTCCCCGCCGCCGCGTGCCGGCGCATGGCGCGGTCGCAGGCCGCCAGGTGGATGCCGAGCGCCTCGTCGAAGCTGATGGTCGGGGCCTCGGACATCAGCTCGCGGCGGATCACCAGCTCGCTGCCCTGGAAGGAGTCGGTGCGGGCGCAGGCGGACTCGAGCGCGGCGGACAGGTCGTCGTCCAGCACGTCGACCAGGCGCAGGGCGAGCGCCTGTTCGGCCTCGACGGGCTGGCCGAAGAGCGTGGCCCGGCGGATCGCGGCGCTGCTGGCGCCCTGCTGGGCGAGCCGGTACAGGGACATGCCGGGCCAGGTGTCGCCGTCCTCGACGGGGACGACCAGCCGGACCGTGGGGGTGCCGACGCGGTAGTCGGTGGCGAGCAGCACGTCGAGCGCGGTGCCGCCGCAGTCGCCCTCGGCGACGGCGATGGTGGCGACGGGCAGCCGCTCGAGGCGGCGCAGCGCCCGCTCCCACTTGCTGACCTGGGAGACCGTCATCCCGTCGGGCCGGTGGGTGGCCGGGGCACCGGAGAGGTGCACGATCACCCGGGTCGGCGTGGTGGCGTCCTCCGCCCGGTTGCAGATGTCGTTGACCGCGGCCACGGTCTCGGCGGAGAGCGGGGCTGTCCCGTCGATCCGCAGCACCAAGTCGTACGTCATTCTTCCTCCACTCACCATTGGATCAGCGCCGTCTCGATCGTGGAACCGGGGCCCATGGTCATCAGCACGGTGTAGTCGCCGGGCTCGACCGTCTCCTCCTCGAGCAGGCGCTCGTAGGAGAACAGGAACGAGCCGCTGGACAGGTTTCCGAAGTCGCGCAGCACGCCGGTGGTGTGCCGCAGGTCGTGGCGGGACAGGCCGAGGTTGACCTGGACCGCGTCGATGACCTTCTTGCCGCCGGAGTGCACGAGCCAGTGCCGGATGTCGCTGCGGCGCAGGCCGGCCCTGGTCAGCAGCCGGTCCACGACCTGCTCGGCGTTGGCGCCGACGACGTAGGGCACGTCGGGGTCGAGGAAGAAGCTGAACCTGTTCTGGTCGTCGTCCCAGTCGTAGCGCATGGCGTCGACGGCCTCGGTGATCAGGTGGCTGGAGAAGCCGAGCAGCTTCGGTCCGGCCGGGCGGTACGGGTCGGCGACGAACTCGCCGGCCGCGCCGCCGCCGTCGGCGATCACGGCGACGGCGGCGGAGCCGTCACCGAAGAGGCTGTTGACGACGGCGGTGCGCATGGTGGAGTCGAACGCGTACGCGGCCGAGCAGGCCTCGACGCAGACCATGACGGCGAGCCGGCCCGGGTTGGCGACGGCCCAGCTGCTGGTCGCGTTGAGGCCGTTGAGCCCGGCGTTGCAGCCCATGCCGACGACGTCGACGCGGTGGCAGCTGCGCTCGATGCCCATCTCCTTGATGAGCAGCGCGCTCAGCCCCGGCGTCAGGAAGCCGGTGGTGGTGACCACGCACAGGTAGTCGATGTCCTCCAGGCGTGCGCCTGCCTGGGCCAGGCAGCGGCGCACGGCGCGGGCGGCCATCTCCAGGGCGAGGCGCTTGTGCTTGGCCAGCAGCTCGCCCTGGGGCTCGGAGAGGCAGTCCCCTTGTTCATCACGCGGGGGGATGGTGAGATAGCGCCGTTCGATGGCACTGTTGAGAAAGACGGAGCGGATCTTCGGGTCGCTGATCCCGAAGTAGTCGATCAGTTCCTGCTGGGAGTAGGACGTACCGGAGTTGGCCGTGCCGATGCCGGCCAGGCGCGCCGGGGCAGGCGTGCCGGGCGATTCGGTCGAGGCCAGCTCCGCCCAGTCGCGCTGGAGCAGTTGGGTGCCGGGGGTCATCGGAACGTCCACCCCCAGCTGCGACGCGGTGCGCGTGGGGGATTCAGCTGTGTTGACACGTTGGGTCGAACCTCCGTGAGGGTCGGGTGCCGCCGAGAGCTGTGGCGCGGTCAGGACCGCGCGTTCGCCTCGGCTCGGATGAACCGGTTGAGCCTGGCCACTCCTTCCGTGATCTGGGCCGGGGTCAGGTAGCTGACGGAGAGACGCAGGCTGCGCTCGCCCCCGCCCTGCGGGTAGAAGTAGGACATGGGGGTCCAGATGACCCCGTACTCGCCCGCGGAACGGGCGAGAGCCTGGTTGTCCGCCGCGAACGGCACGTCGACGGCGAGGAAGAACCCGCCCTGGGGCTCGTTCCAGCGCACCCCGAGGCGCTCGCGCAGGGCGGGCGGAAGGGCGCGGTCGAGTTCGTCGAGGGTGGCGCGCATGGCGCGGCCGTAGTAGGCGGCGGTCTCGGTGTTGAGCTCCTTGGTGCGGCCGTCGGCCGCGAGGAGCATGCCGGCCACGACGGCCTGGCTGATCGGCGAGGTGTTCACCGTGACCATGCTCTTGATCTTGGCCAGTTCGTCGGCGAGCAGACCGGTGCTGCCGTCCGCGTGCACCACGGGCTGGTCCGCGACGACGTAGCCGACGCGGGCGCCGGGGAAGAGGGTCTTCGACAGCGAGCCGAGCTGCACGACGCGGCGGCCGGTGTCCAGGCTCTTCAGCGTGGGCAGTTGCCGACCGGGGCTGACGATCCGGTAGGGGCTGTCCTCGAGGATCAGGAAGTCCTCGCGCTCGGCGAGGGCGAGCAGCGCGTGGCGGGTGGCCAGCGGCATGGTCGTGCCGGACGGGTTGGCGTGGTCGGGGATGACGTAGAGCGCGCGGGGGCGCCGGCCCTGGCCGCGTTCGGCGCGCAGGGTGCGCTCCAGGACGTCGAGGTCGAAGCCGTCGGGCCCCTCCTCGACGGCGGTCAGCGGCACGCCGAGCAGGCGGGCGACGCCGGTGATGCCGACGTAGCAGGGGCTGGAGGCGAGCAGCACGTCCGCGGGCCAGGCGATCAGGGCCCGCACGGCGAGGAACATGGCCTCCTGGCAGCCGACGGTGACGACGAGGGACTCGGGCGCGACGTGGACGTCCTCGTCGCGGGCGAGGGACTTCGCGAGCAGCTCGCGGATGACGCCGGCGGTCGGACCGTACTGGAACACCTGGTCGCGGATCTGCTCGGGGGTGCGTCCGCGGTCGCGCAGGTGGTCGAGGTAGCGGCGCAGGTGGTCGAAGACCTGCTCGGTGTCGAAGAAGCCGTCGTAGGGGCGCCCGGGGGCGAAGGAGATCGCGTCGGGATAGCGGTGGGTGACCTCGTTGAGGAAGGTCATCGAGTCGAGGACCGGGTCCATCAGGGAGCTGTGGAGGTCGGCGGCGTCGAGCACCGCCCCACCGAGGAGGGCGCCCGGCGCGGCCTCGGGAACCAGGGCCAGTTCCAGTTCCAGGTCCGGTCGCAGGTCCTGAACCGTCACGGGGGTACCTCCAGGGAAGACGGACGGCCGGTGGGCCGTGCGGTGGCTGTGCGCGTGCCCGGTCAGGCGGTGGCTGTGCGCGTGCCCGGTCAGGCGGTGGCCGCGAGCGGGCGTCGGCCCGGGCCCTGACGGCCGGATCGGTTCAGGAACGTGAGGATCGCCCGGTTGACCTCGTCCGGCCGTTCCAGGTAGCCCCAGTGGCCGCAGGAGGGGATCTCGACGTGGTCGCAGCCGGGGATCGCGGCGGCCACCTCGGCGCCCAGGGCCGCGGGGGTGACCAGGTCGTCGGTGAAGCTGATGACGCGGCAGGGCACCGCGATCCGGCTCAGCAGCGGGCGCCGGTCGGTGTGGGTGTCGACGCCGCTCTGCCCGCCGCCGCCGGATTCGCCGGCGGTGAGTTCGAGCAGGTCGAGCCACATGGTGACGGCCGTGTCGTCCAGCAGCGTCGCGGGGGAGAGCATCTGGGTGACCGTGGTCAGCGCCTCGTAGGCGGGCGGCAGCCGCACTCCCTCGCTCGCCAGCGTCCGGTCGGCGCGGGACAGGGCCCGGCGGAACGCGTCGGAGCGCGCCCGGGTGCCGATCAGGACGGCGCTGGTGACCAGGTCGGGCCGGTCGGCGGCGATCACCTGGGCGATCATGGCGCCCAGCGAGGTGCCGACGATGTGGCAGGGGCCGAAGTCCAGCGCCTCGATCAGTCCGACGGTGTCGGCGACCATCTCCTCCAGGGTGTAGTCGCCCGGCGGCACGTCGGAGGGCGCGATGCCGCGGTTGTCGAAGGTGAGGGTCTGGTAGCCGGCGCGGTTGAGCGCGGGGGTCTGGTGCATGGTCCACACGCGGCCCGAGGCGGACGAGCCCATGATCATGAGCACGCGTTCACCCTGACCGGTGCGCTTGTAGTTCAGCTTGATGCCGTTGGTGGCGACGTAGGGCATGACGGGCCGCCTCACTCGCCTGCGGTGGCCCGGAACCGCGGGGTTCCGGTTCGCGTGGGGTTCCGATGGGCGTGCAAGGCGGCCTCCTCGTCGTCAGTGGTGCGGTACTTCCGGTGCCTGGCCGGCCGCGGCCGGACGGGCTGCTACCAGCGCCACTCCTGCTGGCCGTACAGGTGGCCGGCGGTGATGCCGCGCTGGCCGGCCCAGTCGAGGAACTCCTCGATCTGCTTGATCTGGTAGGTGTCCTCGTTGTACGTGGTGGCCATGACGTGGCCGAGCCACGGCTCCTCGCCCATCGCGTAGACGTAGGCCTCGTCGACACCGAGCTCGGTGAGGATCTCGCCCGCCTGCTTGGCGTTGGAGCCGGACAGCTTGCGGGAGTTGCTCATCTTCTTGGTGACCGGCTTGGTCAGCAGCGCCTGGTAGAGCCAGGTCAGCGGGGCGCCGTCGCACTCCATGCCGATGAAGGCGAGGTCGGCCTTGCCCAGGTGCTCGCGGATGTAGCGGTACAGCTTCGGGTCGATGCCCGAGGAGTCGGCGCCGACGAAGACCCGCTTGCCGGCCAGCTCCACCCAGTAGGTGGACTTGCCGCGGATGTCCAGGTCGCAGTGCTCGCCGAGGAACGGCGTCGCGGTGACCTTGCCGCCGGGGAACGGCACCTCGTCGAACTCGTCGACCTCGATGACGTTGAAGCCGACCTGACGCAGGACCAGCGCCATCGAGGGGTCGGGCAGGTTGCCGCGCGAGGAGCGCGGGACGACGATCGAGCCCACGCGGCCGCGCAGCTGGAGCAGCGTCTCCAGGACGATGTGGTCCTGGTGGCCGTGCGTGATCAGGATCAGGTCGATGAAGTCCGGGAGGTCGTCCAGCGTGTAGCGGTCGCCCTGGGAGTTGTCCGCGGAGATGAACGGGTCGGTGACGACCGAGCCCTCGGGGGTCTGCAGGACCAGGCAGGCGTGGCCGAAGTAGCGGATGCGGCCGCCGTCGGGGATGTGCCGGTCCTCGGCGAGCTCCGGCTCGTCGGCCAGCAGGGTCAGCAGCTGCTCGGTCTGGGCCTCGTCGAGGCCGAGCGCCTCACGCAGGTGGCTGACGGTGGCGCCGTGCACGCGGGCCTTGAACAGCTCCTCCAGGCCCGGGTGGTTGAACGGGATGTCCAGCTCCAGGACGTCCGGGTTGGTCAGACGCGGGGTGCTGAGGATGAACGGGCGCTCGATGCCGGTCTCCAGCGAGAGCTGCACGGACTGACGGGCCGGCGCGTAGGCCGGGCTCTTGTAGGCCAGCGGCTCCATGAAGCGGATCTGCGCCTGGTTGTCGGTGTCGTAGGCCATCTCGACGACGCCGCCGAGCTCCTTGGGGAGCTGCGGGTACAGGGGGGTGAGGTCGAAGCCGGTGGCGTTGGCGCGCAGCAGCTCCTGTCCCTCGGCGATGGCCTCGGCGAAGCGGATCATCTCGGCGCGGTCGCGCTTGATCGTGGCGAGGAGCTCGCGGACCTCCTCGACGCGGTCCTCCGGAATGTTGACGAAGTATCCGCCGCGCAGCTCGGGGTTGTTACTGGCCGCGATGTGCACCTGCGGCGACTGGAGATACGACTCCAGCAGCGGGATCTGCAGGAACGCCAGGTTCATTGCCGCTTGCACCGGCGCGACTGTGTAGAACCATGCGTAGAACCGGTCCACCAGTGGTTCGATGATGGCGCGGGAACGCAGGTACTTCAGCTGTTCGTCCATGTGTGACCTTCCCCAGAAATACCGGAAACGTGAAGAAGCCCGCGCACGGCGAATGGGCGCGCAGGGCTGGAATACACCGGCAGCATTCGGCTGCATCACTATGGCCCTTGGGCGCGCTTTCGTTCAACGATCAGCCGTTCGAACAACGGGTGTTCAAAAAGGGGCATGCACGCGGGTGGCTTCACCGCATGCATGCCCTGGACATTTCCGGGCCGGCCGATCGGGGGGTCTCAGCCGGTGCTGTCCATCCGGGTCATCCGCTCGTCCAGGCTCTCCGCGAAGCCGGACCAGGTCTCGGCGAACCGGCGGGCCAGGTGGACGACCATCTCTCCGGAGTGGGCCGGGACGGCGGCGCTGAGGTCGTGCCACTCGCGCTCGGCCATCGCGTTCTGCTGGAGCAGGCGCAGCAGTTGGCGGCCGGCCTCCTTGTGGCGCAGCGCCGGGTCGCGCAGCAGCTTGTCCAGGACGACGGCGGGGTCGGCCGGAACCGCCCGCATGCGCCGCAGGGGCGGGCGGACCGCCTCCTCGCGGTCGCCGGGGTGCCGCTCGGCCACGGCGTGGGACGTCTCGGCCGCCCACGGCCCGGCACCCAGCCCGCCCGAGGCCAGTTCGCCCGAGGCCAGTTCGGCGGCCCGGACCGCGGCGCGCGCCGCGTCGTTGCGGACCCCGCCCGGGTCCTGGCCCATCTGGAGCCGCTTGCGCACGTCGCTCACGGTGGCGGGCGAGATCCCGGCGATCTGCGCGACCTCGCGCAGGGAGGCGGAGGGGTGGGCGAGCATCACCTCGGCGGCCCGCTGCCGGCCCTCCACGCTGCTCAGCGGCCGCACCCGGCCGTCACGGCCGACGCGGACGTTCAACTGCGGTCCACCGCCAGTTGAACGAGCGCGCAGGGTGGCGATGGTCTTGGCGCCGAGGCCCGCGGCACGGGCGATGGCGCGGTCGGAGAGGTGCGGGTGGGTCGTCACGATGCGCTCGGCGGCGACCCGCCGGTCGGCCTGGGACAGCGGGAGACCGTGCGTGACGTTCGCCTCGACACCGCGCAGGAACGCCTCGTCGGGGGTGCCGTCGAAGAAGCGCACCTCGATGTGGGTGTCCCCGCGGCGGCGGGCGGCGGCGAGCCGGTGCAGACCGTCGATGACGGTGAGGTTGCGCCGGTCGACGAGGATCGGCGGGAGGTTCTCCTCGATCTCCGCGAGCCGGGCCACGTGCTCGTCGTCCGGGCCGGTGGAGCGGGGGTGGTCGCCGGTGCTGAGGAGGTCGATCCGGATCGGAACGCACTGCGTTTCCCGCAGCGCTCTGCTGTAGTCGGTCATGTCGCGTCTGCCTCAGGGAAACGAGTGCGGGTGTGGGGTCGGCGCGGAGGGTCTCGCACTCCGCGGTGCGCGTTTCACAGGTCCACGGCCGAGCATTCGAGGACCCGCCAGCCGCGAAACGGAACCGCCCGGTGGACGGCCCGGCCGATCAGCGCCCCAGCCTGGGCTTCCGCATGTTCCTTGTCCGCCGCCCGGACGAAGGTCATGATGCTGACGAGGCCCCGGTCGACTTCGACGGTCACGTGTTCCAGGCAGTCACGGGGTTCGGCCGCCGCCCAGACCACGTCCTCGACCAGCGCCAGGTTCGGCGTCTCCACCTCCTGGGTGGGTGCGGTCACTCGGACGAGTACGGCGAGCATGGTGTCTCCTTGGATCACGGGCCCCAGCACGCGCAGTTGGGCGTGGCGGCGGCGGCCGGGGTGCTGTCGGCGGTCGAGCGCGCCGCGGCGTTGGAGCTGCCGCCGGCGAAGGCCCCCACCAGGACGGCCAGGACAATCAAGGCAGAACCGACAAATGCCGCGAGGCGAGACATAGCGAAGCTCCTTCAGGGCTGGTCATGGTGTTCGCCGCAGGTATCCCCCCGGCTTCCTGTCGGCCGGCCCGTCTGGCGATGACTAGAGCTTGGCCGCTGGCGGACCCCCCTCGTAAGGGCTGAAGGCTGGCAGCAACCGCGCGTGCCGCTTGGTGCCACTCAGGACACCTCGAAAACCGGCCCTGACCAGTGGTTTCCTCACACTGGCACTGTGCTGCCTGGCCTCGACGTGCCACCGTGGATCAACGTCTTCGGGCACCTTCCGGCCACCCTCGGGCCGGCTCGCGGCACGCGCCACCGACGGACGGCGTGGCCGTGCCCGCGTCAAGACTTCGTGTCGGGCTGTTGGTAGGCCTATCTGCACAAACTATGCTCGCCCCCGGCACCATCAGGCACTGCGGCGTTCAACTGGCACCCGGGGGAGCGCAGTACGGCGCATGGCTGACGAGTACGGGGGCGCAAGCATGCGGACAGAACCACCGGAGCGACTGCGAGCTGCCTTCCTCACCACCCGTCAGTCCACTGCGCGCGACTGCCGTGACACGTGGACGCACAGGATGCTGCGCGAACCTGAAGCCGACAACATCGCCCTAGGTTCGAATGAGGTGAACGCATGTTGGAAGCCCTCGGGCTGGAACCTGCCGCAGAGGTCGTCTACCGATCGCTCCTGGACTCACCACAGCAGGGCATCGAGGAGTTGTGCGACCGCTCGGGTCTCACCGAGGCCGCAGTCCGGTCCGCGCTGGACCAGTTGGCACGCCTGCATCTGCTGCGCCCGACCGGACCGGAGGAGGACAGCCTTCGCCCGGTCGATCCCGCCGTCAGCCTGAGCGCCCTGCACGCACGGCAGAGCGCGGCCCTGCTGCGGCACCAAAGACAGCTCGACGAGGCCAGAGAGTCCATCGCCGCGCTCGCGGCGGAGTACGGCAGCTCGCGCCGGGACTTCCTGCCCGAGGTGGCCGAGTGCCTCGACGGTATCGACGCGGTCCGCGACCGGTTGCGGGATCTGGCGGAGAACGCGAAGGAAGAGTGCATGTCCTTCGTCACCGGCGGAGCGCAGCGCCCCGACGACATGAGCGCCAGCAAGGGTCCCGACCAGGTACTGCTGGAACGCGGCGTCGCCGTGCGCTCCCTCTACCAGGACAGCCTGCGCAACGACACCGCCACCATGGGCTACGTGCACTGGAGCTCCGCGCTCGGCGCCGAGACGCGCACCATCCCCTCCCTCACCATGCGCATGGTCATCTTCGACCGGAAGGTGGCGCTGGTCCCCCTGGAGCCGGGCAACGCCCTCAAGGGCGCCCTGGTCCTGCACAGCGCCGGCGCCGTGGCGGCCCTGGTGATGCTGTTCGAGGAGGTGTGGCGCAACGCCACGCCGTGGGGCACGCCGATCCGCAAGGACCACCGCGGGCTCAGTCCGCAGGAGCGGGAGTTGCTGCGGCTGCTGGCCGAGGGCTGCACCGACGAGGTCGCCGCCCGCCACCTGGCCGTCTCGCTGCGCACGGTGCGGCGCCTGGCCGCCGATCTGATGACCCGCCTTCAGGCGCGCAGCCGGTTCGAGGCCGGCGTGCTCGCCGCCCGCGAGGGTTGGGTGTAGGTCACCTCCCCCGCCTGTCAGGGCCGGGCCTCGGGACGTGCACGACCGTCCAGGGCCCGGCCTTCGTGTTCACGGGAGCGGCGGCAGGGCGAGGGTCCGCGGTGGGCTCTCCGCGCGGCCCACGGCCGCGGCGAAGCCGGACGGGAGCTCCCGCAGCAGACCGACACCGGGGTCGCCGGGGTCGCGGTCGCGCACCGCGTAGGCGGCGGCGTGGCCGGGACCCGCGGCGAGGTTGGCGACGGTCCAGCCGGACGGCAGGGCGGCGAGGCCGCTCGTGCCCAGGTAGTCGGCGTCGGGATTGCGGCCCAGCCCCGTGCCCAGCCCCTTGAGGTAGGCCTCCTTGCGCGTCCACAGCCCGGCGAAGGCGAGAGGGCGGTCGGCCGGGGCGCATCCGTCGATCTCCAGCCGCTCGGCCGGGTGCATCAGCGGGGTCAGGTCCTCCACCTCCGCACCGCGCGGGACCGGCTCGACATCCACGCCGATCGGGGTCTCGGCGATGCCGATCAGCACCAGGTCCCCGCCGTGCGAGAGCGAGAAGTGCAGCGGGCAGGTCATGTCCGCGAGTGCCGGCCGGCCGTGCGGCTCCCCGCAGCAGGGGCAGGGTTCGCGGGTGTAGACCAGGTCGCGGGCCGGCACACCGACCCGCTCGGCGAGCAGCAGCCGCAACGAGACGTGCGCGGCGACGTAGCGGGCCTTGTCGGCGGGCTGCCGGAAGACGGAGGCCTGCTGCCGCTCCTGACGGTCCAGCAGCTCGGCGGCCAGCGCCGTGGCGTGGTCGTCGGAGGCGCACACGTCCGCCGCGCGCAGCAGCCACAGGTCTGCCGCGGCGCGCAGCGGCACGCGGTCGGTGGAGGCGAAGGAAGAAGGGCGAACGTCAGTGTCTGACAAGGTTTCCTCCTGAACAGCGAAGGTGGCGTGGTGCGGTCGGGACGGGCCCCGGGATGCCTCCCGGCAAGGGCCGGGGCCCGTCGTGGTGGTCAGTTCTCCCGCTCGAGCCACCTCGCTATGGCGGACCAGGCCTGCTCCAGCATCTCGGGGCGGACCATGTCCGAGTGCGTGCACGGCAGGTGGGCCTCGGCGACCTCACCGGTCACGTACGGCCTCCAGTTCTTGCCGTTCGGGGCCGTCTCGGGACGGTCCTTCCCGGCGACCAGGACCAGGGCGTCGCCCTCGAACAGCCCGAGGGCGTGCTCCCGCTTCAGGGCGCTGTTGTTGAGGAAGATCCGGGCCAGGCGCAGCGACTCCTCGTCGGAGATCGCGCCGAGGGTGGCCCCGGCCTCGCGGCGCATCTTGGCCCCGATCTCGGCGAGCTGCTCGTCCTGCGTCAGGGTCCGGCCCTCGGCGTCGACGGGGCCGGCGGGCGTGCCCGCGTCGTCGTCGGCGTCCCTGACGGTCGGATAGGTGTCCATGATCACCAGCGCGCCGATCTCCTCGCCCTGCCGCTGCAGCCGGAGGGCGATCTCGTGGACCGGGATGCCGCCGAAGGACCAGCCGAGCAGGTGGTAGGGACCGCTGGGCTGGACGGCGCGGATCTCGCGGATGTAGTCCTCCGCCATCTCGGCGACCGAGGCCGCCAGTTCGCCGCTGCCGTCCAGGCCCCGGGCCTGCAGTCCGTACAGCGGCACGTCCTCGGGGACGAACCGCGCCAGCGGCATGTAGGACCAGCTCAGACCGCCGCCGGGGTGGATGCAGAAGAACGGCGGCCGGCTGCCCCCGGTACGGATCGGCAGCAGCACCTCCAGCGCGTCACTGACCGCGCCGAGGTCCATCCGGGCCATCAGACCGCTGACGGTGGGCGCCGCCAGCAGGTTGCGCACGGTCACCGAGACCCCGCGTGCCTGCAGGCGCGACACCAACGTGACCGCCAGCAGCGAGTGCCCGCCCAACTGGAAGAAGTCCTCGTCGACCCCGACGCTCTCGACGCCGAGCACCTGCGCGAAGACCTCGCACATGAGCCCCTCCAGCGCGGTCGCGGGACCGCGCCGCTCCCCCTGCGGCTCCGCGGCGGTGTGGTCCGGAGCGGGCAGCGCCCGCCGGTCCAGCTTGCCGTTGGGCGTCAGCGGCATGGCGTCCACGACCACCACGGCGGCCGGGACCATGTACTCGGGCAGCCGCTGCCCGACGTGGCGGCGCACGTCGGCCGGGAGGGCCTCGGCGTCGGGGGCGTCGGCCGCGGGCACCACGTAGGCGACCAGGCGCTTGTCCCCGGGGGTGTCCTCGCGGACCACCACGACCGCCTGGGCGACCTCCGGCAGGGCGGCCACCACGGCCTGGACCTCGCCGGGCTCGATGCGGAAGCCGCGGATCTTGACCTGGTCGTCCGTACGGCCGGCGAAGACGAGCCGCCCGTCGGCGGTCCACTTGACCCGGTCGCCGGTGCGGTACATCCGCGCACCGCCCTCACCGGTGAACGGGTCGGCGACGAAGCGCCCGGCGGTCATGCCGCCGCGGCGCAGGTAGCCGCGGGTGACGCCGGCGCCGCCGATGTACAGCTCGCCGACCACGCCCGGGGCGACCGGGGTGAGCCACTCGTCGAGCACGTACACCTGGGTGTTGGCGTTCGGCCGTCCGATGGAGGGCTCCTCGCCGGGCGCCAGCGGGCCCGCCATGGTGGCGCAGACGGTGATCTCGGTCGGGCCGTAGGCGTTGACGAAGCGCCGGCCCGGCGCCCAGCGGGCCACCTGCTCGGCGCCGAGCGCGTCGCCGCCGGAGAACAGCGTCGTCACCGACGGAAGGTCAGCGGGGTCCAGCACCTCCAGCACGGCGGGCGGCAGCAGCATGTGCGTGGCACCGTGCCGGGCGATGACCTCCGCGAGGCCGGCGCCGGGCAGCAGTTCCTCCGCCGGGGCGGTCACCACGCAGGCGCCCGAGCCGAAGGCCATCAGCAGGTCCCAGGTGGCCGCGTCGAAGCCGACGGAGGCGAACTGCAGCACCCGGCTGGTGCTGTCGAGCTCCCAGCCGTCCGCCGCGATCAGGTTGACCGCGCCGGCGTGCGGCACCACGACACCCTTGGGTGTCCCGGTCGAGCCGGAGGTGTAGATGACGTAGGCCGGGTGCGCGGGCAGCAGCGCGGTGGTGCGCTCGCCCTGGGTGAGCGGGGTGTCGGCGAGCTCGGCGACCCGTGCGGTCACCTCCGGGTCGTCGACCAGGACGACCGGCAGCGCGGCCTGCTCCGGCAGCGCGGAAAGGCTCGCCCGCGAGGCCAGGACCAGGGCGGCGTCGGCGTCCCCGAGCAGGAACGCGATGCGCTCGGCCGGGTACCTCGGGTCGACCGGCAGGTAGGCGCCGCCGGCCTTGAGCACGGCCAGCACCGAGACCAGCAGGTCGGCGCCGCGCTCCTGGACGATCGCCACGAGCGACTCCGGGCCCACGCCGGTGCCGACGAGGTACCGGGCCAGGCGGTTGGCCCGCGCGTCCAGTTCGGCGTAGGTCAGCGTGGCGGCGTCGGAGAGGACGGCCAGGGCCTCGGGGCTGCGCTCGACCTGGCGGGCGAACAGGTCCACCAGGGTCTCGTCGCGGACCTCCAGCGCCGTGTCGTTCCACTCGTGCAGCATCCGCTGCCGCTCCTCGTCGCCGAGGACGTCGACGGCGCCGAGCCGCGACTGCGGGGCCTCGCCGACCGCGGTGAGCACCCGCGCCCAGCGGGCGGCGAGGTCGCGGGCCGTCTCCGGGTCGTGGTGCCGGGAGGCGACGGCCAGGTGGCCGAGCAGTCCGGCCGGGCGGCCGTCGGCGTCGAACTTCTCGCTGACGGAGAAGTCCATGCCGAACTTGGCGGACGGCGTGCCGGCGGCCAGCTCCTTGGCGACGGTCTCCGGGACCGCGCCGCCGCGCACGCCGGCCAGCCGCGCCCCGCCACGCGTGGTGTTCTGCAGCGTCAGCATGACCTGGAACAGCGGGTTGCGGGTGGCGGAGCGGACCGGGGCCAGCTCCTCGACCAGCCGCTCGAAGGGGATGTCCTGGTGGGCGAAGGCGCCCAGACCGGCGTCGCGGACCCGGCCCAGCACCTCACGGAAGGTCGGGTCGCCGGACAGGTCGGTGCGCATGACCAGGGTGTTGACGAAGAACCCGATCAGGTCGTCCAGCGCCTCGTCGGTACGGCCGGCCACGGCCGCGCCGAGGGGGATGTCGGTGCCGGCCCCGAGCCGGGACAGCAGCACCGCCACGGCCGCCTGAAGAACCATGTAGAGGGTCACGCCCTCCGCCTGGGCCAGCTCGACCAGACGGGCGTGGACCGGCGCGGGGATCTCCAGCGGGGCGGTGTAGGTGCGGAAGTCCGGCGCCGCGCCGTTCGGGTCGTTGAACGGCAGCTCCAGCTCCTCCGGGATGCCCGCGAGAGCGTCACGCCACCAGGCGAGCTGACGGGAGATCAGGCTCTCCGGGTCGGCGTCGTCACCCAGCAGGTCCCGCTGCCACAGCGCGTAGTCGGCGTACTGCACCGCCAGCGGCTCCCAGACCGGGGCCTCGCCGCCGCGCCGGGCGGCGTAGGCGGCCGCGATGTCGCGGGCCAGCGGCCCGCGCGACCAGCCGTCACCGGCGATGTGGTGCACCACCAGGACCAGCACGTGGCGGTCCGGGGCGGAGCTGAACAGCCACGCCTTGACCGGCACCTCGACGGAGACGTCGAAGGCGTGGTCGACCGCGCGGGCGACCAGCCTGCCCAGCTCCTCCTCACCGGCCTGCGCGGTCAGCAGCTCCCAGTCCAGCTCGTCCATGGCGAGGATGCGCTGGTAGGGCACGCCGTCCTCCATCGGGAAGACCGTGCGCAGCACCTCGTGGCGCTCCAGCACGTCCCGCAGGGCGGCGGCCATGGCCGGGGTGTCGACGTCGCCGTTCAGCCCGACCGCGATGGAGATGTTGTACGTCGGGCTCGGGCCCTCGACCTGCTCCAGGAACCACAGGCGGCGCTGGGCGAAGGAGAGCGGGACGCGCTCGGGCCGCTCCTGGCGGACCAGCGCGGTGCGGGCGCTGCCGGCCTCGTCGAGGCGGGCGGCGAGCCCGGCCGGGGTGGGCGCCTCGAAGAGCATCCGCAGCGTCAGCTCCACGCCCAGGACCGCGCGGACGCGGCTGACCAGACGGGTCGCCAGCAGCGAGTGGCCGCCGAGGGCGAAGAAGTCCTCGTCGACGCCCACCGACTCCAGCCCGAGGATCTGCGCGAAGACGCCGCACAGGATCTCCTCGGCCATGGTGCCCGGGGCCCGGCCCTCGCCGTTGCCGCCGCCGCGGTAGTCGGGGGCGGGCAGCGCCTTGCGGTTGAGCTTGCCGTTGCTGGCCAGCGGCAGGGCGGCGAGGCCCACGACGGCGGCCGGGACCATCTGCTCGGGCAGGTGCTCGGCCGCGTAGCCGCGGACCAGCCCCGCGAGGGTCTCCAGGTCCACCTCGCAGCCGGCGGCCGGGGTGACGTAGGCGACCAGGCGCTTGTCCCCGGGGACGTCCTCGCGGGCGAGGACGGCGGCCTGGGCCACGTCGGGGTGGCCCAGCAGCGCGGCCTGGATCTCCCCGGGCTCGATGCGGAAGCCGCGGATCTTCACCTGGTCGTCGGTGCGGCCCAGGTACAGCAGCTCGCCGTCCCTGGTCCAGCGGGCCCGGTCGCCCGTGCGGTACATCCGCTCACCGGCGTCGGAGAACGGGTCGGCGACGAACCGGCCGGCGGTGAGGCCGGGGCGGTTGACGTAGCCGCGGGCCACACCCGCGCCCGCGACGTAGAGCTCGCCGGCGACGCCGGGGGCGACCGGCCGCAGGCGCTCGTCCAAGACGTGGAAGCGGGTGTTGGCGATCGGGGTGCCGACCGGGACCGACGGCAGCCGCAGGTGCTCGCGGGTGATCTCGGTGGTGGCGACGCCGATCGTGGTCTCGGTCGGGCCGTAGTGGTTGAACACGCCGCGCCCGGCGGCGGTGTCCAGCAGCTCGGCGGCCCAGCTGAGCGGGGCGGCCTCACCGCCGAGCACCAGCGAGACGGCGGGCAGCACCCGGCCCAGCCCCTCGGCGCCCAGCGCGGCCAGGTGCGAGGGGACGGCCTTGAAGTGGTCGATCCGGTGCTCGGCGAGGAACGCGGCGACCAGCTCCGGGTCGGTGACCGCGTCATGGTCGAGCACGTACAGGGTGCCGCCGGTGGCCAGGCTGATGAACAGCACGGTGTTGCCGAGGTCGGTGACCTGGGCCTGCAGCAGCGCGTAGCGGCGTCCCGGTTCGCCGTACCCGATCCGGCCCGGGACGTGGGCGGTGTAGTTGGCCAGGGAGCCGTGGGTGACCGCGACGCCCTTGGGGGTGCCGGTGGAGCCGGAGGTGTAGATCACGTAGGCCAGACCGGCGGCGGAGGTGGCCACCGCCGGAGCGGTGGCGTCCTGCGCCGCGACGGCGGCCGCGACCTGCGGGTCGTCCAGGGCCAGGACCGGCAGCGAGGCGTCGAGGTGGTCCTGCGTCAGCGGGGCCAGCGTCTCCTTGTGGCCGACCAGGGCGACGGCGCCGGTGTCGCGCAGCATGAACGCGGTGCGGTCGGCGTCCGCCTCGGGGTCGATCGGCAGGTAGCCCGCGCCCGACTTCCACACCGCGAGGATCGCGGTGACCATGTCCAGGCCGCGGCCCAGGCACAGGCCGACGACGGCCTCGGGACCGGCGCCCAGACCCGCGAGGTGCCGGGCGAGCCGGTTGGCGCGGGCGTCGAGCTCGGCGTAGGAGAGCCGTTCGCCCTCGGCGACGATCGCGACCGCCTCCGGGGTCCGGACGGCCTGCGCCGCGAACAGGTCGGCGACGGTCCCGGCCGGCACCGGAGCGGTGGCGCCGGCCCAGCCGCTGACGACCTGCTCGCGCTCGGCGGCGTCCAGCACCTCCACCGCGCTCAGCGGCAGCTGCGGATCGGCCGTCACGGCGGCCAGGACGCGCGTCAGGCGCTCCGCCAGCAGGCGGGCGGTGGCCACGTCGAACAGGTCGTCGGAGGCCGTCAGGTGGCCGTACAGGCCCCCGGGGCGGCCCTGCGGGTCGAAGGACTCCCCGACCATCACGTCGAGGTCGAACTTGGCCGCGACGAGCCCGCCGGGCGCGTCCACGACGCTGTTGCCCTCGGAGCGCAGGCCGGAGAGGCCGACGACCGTGCGGGCGTTGTTCTGCAGGGTCAGCATGACCTGGTAGAGCGGGTGCCGGGACAGCGAGCGGGTCGGCGCGAGCTCCTCGACGAGGCGCTCGAACGGCACGTCCTGGTGCGCGAACGCGCCCAGGCTCGCCTCGCGGACCCGGGCCAGCGCCTCGCGGAAGGTCGGGTCGCCGGTCAGGTCGTTGCGCATGACCAGGGTGTTGACGAAGAACCCGACCAGGTCGTCCAACGCCTCGTCGGTGCGCCCGGCCACGGCAGCGCCCACGGGGATGTCGGTGCCGGCGCCGAGCCGCGACAGCAGCACCGCCAGGCCGGCCTGGAGCACCATGAAGAGCGTCACGCCCTCCGCCTGTGCCAGCTCCACCAGCCGCGTGTGCAGCTCGGCGGGGACGTGCAGCGGCACGCTGTGCCCCAGGTAGCCGGCCACGGCCGGGCGGGGACGGTCGGCGGGGAGCTCCAGCTCCTCCGGCGCATCGGCGAGAGTCTCGCGCCAGTACCCCATCTGACGGGAGATCAGGCTGTCCGGGTCCTGGTCGTCGCCGAGCAGGTCGCGCTGCCAGATCGCGTAGTCCGCGTACTGCACCGGCAGCGGCGTCCACTGCGGGGCGTCCCCGGCGCGGCGCGCCTCGTAGGCGGCGGCGATGTCCCGCGACAGCGGGGCCATCGACCAGCCGTCACCGGCGATGTGGTGCACCACCAGCACCAGGACGTGGCGGTCCGGGGCGGTCGAGAACAGCCACGCCTTCACGGGCACGTCGTCGGCCAGGTTGAAGCCGTACGCCTGGGCCTCGGCCACCACACGCGGCAGGTCGGCCTCGTCGAGGTCGGCGGTGTGCAGCTGCCAGTCCAGCTCGTCCATGGTGAGGATCCGCTGGTGGGGCTCGCCGTCGGCCGTCGCGAAGACGGTGCGCAGCACCTCGTGGCGCTCCAGCACGTCGCGCAGCGCGGCCGACAGGGCCTCGCGGTCGACCTCGCCGGCCAGGCGCAGGGCGACCGGCAGGTTGTAGGTCGCGTTCGGACCTTCCAACTGGCCAATGAACCAGAGGCGCTGCTGGGCGTAGGAGAGCGGCAGCCGCTCGGGCCGCTGCTGCACGGTCAGCGCGGTGCGAGCCACTCCGGCGGCGTCACCGAGCCGGGTGGCGACCCCGGCGGCGGTGCGGGCCTCGAAGAGGGTCCGCAGCGGCAGTTCGACCCCGAGGAGGGTGCGGATGCGCGAGACGAGGCGGGTGGCGAGGAGGGAGTGGCCGCCGAGGGTGAAGAAGTCGTCGTCAACGCCGACGCTCGGCAGGCCCAGGACCTGCGCGAACGCGCCGCACAGCAGTTCCTCCTGGACGGTGGCCGGGCCGCGGCCGGAGCCGGCGGCGCCGCCGTACTGCGGCGCCGGGAGGGCGCGGCGGTCGAGCTTGCCGTTGGTCGTGGTCGGCAGTGCGTCCAGCAGGACAACGGCGGAGGGGACCATGTACTCCGGCAGCCGCTCCGCGGCGAACGCCAGGACGGACTCGGTCAGGGAGTCGGTGTCGGATGCGGGGACGAGGTAGGCGACCAGGCGCTTGTCGCCGGGGGTGTCCTCGCGGGCGATGACGGCGGCCTGGGCGACGTCCGGGTGGGCGGCGATGACGGCCTGGACCTCGCCGGGTTCGATGCGGAAGCCGCGGATCTTGACCTGGTCGTCGTTGCGGCCCAGGTAGACCAGCTGGCCGTCAGCCGTCCAGCGGGCCTGGTCGCCGGTGCGGTACATCCGCTCACCGGTCGCGCTGAACGGGTTGGCGACGAAACGGTCCGCCGTCAGCCCGAACCGGCCGACATACCCGCGCGCCAACTGCACACCCGCGAGATACAGATCACCGCCGACACCCACCGGAACCGGCCGGAGCCGGTCGTCCAGCACATAGGTCTGCGTGTTGAACACCGGCGCACCGATCGGCACGCTGCTGCCGGTATCGGTGGGCAAGCAGGTCCAGGCGGTCACGTCGACCGACGCCTCCGTCGGACCGTAGAGGTTGTGCAACTGCGCCGTCTCACCGAGCGTCGCGAGGAAGCGGTCGCGCAGGTCGGCCGGCAGGGCCTCGCCACTGGCCATCACGGCCCGCAGGCTCGTGCAGTCGGCCGCCGAGGGCTCCCGCAGGAAGGCCTCCAGCATGGAGGGGACGAAGTGGGTGACGGTCACACCCTCACGACGGATCAGCTCGGCCAGGTAGGCCGGGTCCTTGTGCCCGCCCGGCTTCGCCACCACCAACGTGGCACCCTCCAGCAGCGGCCAGAAGAACTCCCACACCGACACGTCGAACCCGAACGGCGTCTTCTGCAACACCCGATCCGCCGCCGTCAGCCC
>NZ_JBGCCA010000058.1:0-34708 GCF_041261265.1 Streptacidiphilus sp. MAP12-33 | reverse complement strand
ATGGACGCCCGCACGCGATCCCGCCACCGGACGCACCCCTGCCACCCAACACCCGCCATCCCCACCAACCCTGAACCCAACCCCACCAACCCTGAGCCGCCCCACCCCCGGAGCGGCCCACCGGCACGCCCGCATCCCGGCTCCGCCTACGACCCGGCGCTGCCTACGACCCGGCTCCGCCCGCATCCCGGCTCCGCCTGCGACCCGGCTCCGCCCGCATCCCGGCTCCGCCTGCGACCCGGCTCCGCCCGCATCCCGGCTCCGCCTACGACCCGGCTCCGCCTGCGACCCGGCTCCGCCCGCATCCCGGCTCCGCCTACGACCCGGCTCCGCCTACGACCCGGCTCCGCCCGCATCCCGGCTCCGCCTACGACCCGGCTCCGCCTGGCTCGACGCGCATCGAGAAGAGCATCCCCGGCCAGTCGGGGCGCCCCTCGCGCCGCACCACGAAGGGCTCGACCTCCTCGAACCCCTGGCTCGCGTACCAGCGCGTGAGTCGCCCGTCGTCCCCGGCGAAGCAGTCGACGCGCAACAGCTCGAGGCCCCGCCGAACCGCCTCCGACCGGGCCTCGGCGATCAGCAGCCCGCCGACATCCTGTCCCTTGAAGCGGCGCGAGGAAGCGAGCAGGTTGATGAAGAGTTCGGGTTCCTCCGCCGCGCGGACATAGCCCGATGCGGCGGTCGAGAAGGAGACGATGCCCGCCACCTCGCCCTGCCCGGTGACGGCGACGCGCAGTTCTCCGCGGTCGATGCGGCTCTCGATCAGTTCGACCAGCTGGGCGCTGGCGGACCAGGGTTCGGTGCCCCACTGGGCCGTCCTGCCGAGACCCACCAGCCACGTCATGATGCCGTCCATGAGGGCGAGCACCGCCGCGCTGTCGTCGGGCGTGGCCGCGCGGATCCGCAGGGCCGGCGGGGTGAGGTCTGCCGTGTCGATCTCTGTCATACGACCGTTTGTAGCCCAGCCGGTGTCCGGCAGGTGGGCGTTCGGATGATCGGGCGTTCCGTTCCGGCAGGCCTTCGCGGCAGACTGCCGCCATGAGGCTCTTCCTCGCCGTCGTGCCGCCGGAGCCGGTGCTGCGGGAACTGGACGCGGTCGTCCAGCCCCTGCGTCGACGTCCGGAAGGGGCGGGGCTGCGCTGGACGGGATTGCCCGGCTGGCACCTGACGCTCGCCTTCCTCGGCCAGGTCGAGAGCGAGGACGTCGAGAAGCTGCTGCCGCGCCTTGAGCGGGTGGCGCACCGCCACGCCGCTCACTCCCTGCGGATCGCAGGCGGTGGGCGCTTCGGCGACCGCGTGCTCTGGGCGGGTGTCACGGGCGACACGCACGCCCTGCGCCGCCTTGCAGAGAGCGCGGGCGCGGCGGCGCGGCACAGCGGGATAGCGCTCGACGAGCGGCCGTTCCGCGGGCACCTCACCCTCGCCCGCAGCGGCACGGCCCGCGCTGACCTGAAGCCCTTGGCCGCCGCGCTCGCCGACTTCGAGGGGACGGAGTGGACGGCCGACTCGCTGCGCCTGATGCGGAGCTACCTCGGTTCGGGGCCCGCGCGCTACGAGACGGTCGGAGAGTGGAAGCTCAGAAGCGATACGCAGGGAGGGGTAAGGGAGGGGTAGAGGCGTAGGAGTGAAGCGTAGGGCGAGGGCAGGGCCACCACCGGACGCAAGCGTCCCCGCGCGCGCCGCCTCACGCGGTGCGCGTCGCCTCACGCCGTCGCGTGGGCCCCGGCACCATCCAGTGCGACCGCGTCCGTAGCGGTGGCCGCCGACTGCTCGGCGAGCGGCCCGAGCGGCCCGAGCGGCGGGAGAGGCCTGAGCGGACGGAGCCGGCGACGGCAGGCGACCAGCAGGACCGCGCCGACCGCGATGCCGGCGCAGGCGACGAGGGCGGCCGCGCGCAGCGACCCGCCGACGACCGCGCCCGAGGCGGCGGAGCCGAGGGCGTTGCCGGTGGAGAAGACGGTGACCAGCCAGGCGAACGCCTCCGTCGTGGTGCCGGCGGGGGCCAACTCCGCGATCAGGACGAAGGCGGCGGCCAGCAGCGGGGCGAGGCCGAGGCCGGAGAGCGCGGCGGCCGCGCTCATGCCGAGGGGGCCGGGGACGGCCAGCAGCGGGAGGTAGCAGACGGCCATGCCGGCGGCCATCGCCCAGGTGCGGGTCGCTGTCGGCGCCTTCCAGCGGACGGCGCCGTAGGCCAGCGCGCCCAGCAGACCGGAAAGGGCGGCCAGGGCGAGCAACAGGCCCGCGCCGCCCGGCAGGCCGGGGTGCTCCTGGGCGTAGGCGACGAAGAGGATGTTCTGCCCGCCGACGGACCACCCGGTCCCGGCGAAGGCCAGCAGCAGGAGGACCAGTCCCGGCGAGCGAAGCGGTCCGAGCCAGTGGCGGCGCGAGGCTTCCGGCGCGGAGGACGCCGCCGGTCGGGGGGCGGGGCGCCAGGAACGGACGGGGCCGGCGGTGGCGACGACGAGCGTGCCCACGAGGCCCAGAACGGCGGCGAGCCAGAGTGCTGCGGCGGGGTCGCCGAGGGCGGCGATACCGGCGACGAGCAGGGGACCGGCCACGTAGAGGATCTGCTGGGAGGCGGAGTCGAGCGCGTAGGCGGTCTCCAGTTGCTCCTCGGCGACCACGTCCGGCCACAGGGCGCGCAGGCAGGGCTCCAGCGGCGGCATGAACGCGCCCGCGAGTGCGGCGCCGGCGATGGCGAGCGCGGCGGAGCCGGGGTCCAGGGCGAGCAGTACGTAACCGGTAGAGGCGACGAGCGCGGAGGCCAGCAGCACGCGCGGCTGGCCGAGCCGGTCGACGGTGCGGCCGAGGACGGGACCGCCGATCGCGGCGCTGACCGCGTAGGCGGCGGTGGTGAGGCCGATCTGGGCGTAGGAGGCGCCCGCTCCGTGGAGGGCCAGGGCGATGGCGACGACGGTCATTCCGGCGGGCAGACGGCCGACGAGGGTGCCACTGAGGAGTCGCAGCACGACGGGGGCGCGCAGCACGGAGAGATAGCCCATGCTTCGAAGTTATACGTATAACCGCGCAAAGGCAAAGGACAGCGGGGCAAAGGACAGAGGGGGTCAAAGGACAGCGAAGGCGAAGGACGGCGGGGGCAAACGGCACGGGGGAAGGGACAGCGGGGGGCGAACGGCAGGGGGCCCGTCCCGCACTCGCGTGCGGGACGGGCCCCCTTCGTGGCTTTGAGGCTCAGCGCTACTTAGGAAAGCGGGCTGACGTTCTCGGCCTGCGGGCCCTTCGGGCCCTGGGTGACGTCGAACTCGACGGCCTGGTTCTCCTCAAGCGAGCGGAAGCCCGACGAGTTGATGGCGGTGTAGTGGACGAAGACATCGGGGCCGCCGCCGTCCTGGGCGATGAAGCCGAAGCCCTTCTCGGCGTTGAACCACTTGACGGTTCCGGTCGCCATACCGTTCTCCTTGCGAGGGACGTAAAGGACGCCACACTCCGTGACATCCGGTCCGCTGCGCTGATCGCCCCGCCGTGCCTGCCGTGCCTTCAGCAAACTTCTACTACTCTGCAAAAGCCCTGAAAACCACAAGAGCCCGCGGTCACAAGTGCTCCGCAGGCTCCAGTACTGCATGGGAAATCAAACTGCAACTGCGGAAAACCCTAGCACGCGGCACCGCCCCCTGCCAGGGATGATCGATACGCAGGTCTACTGTTCATTGGGTGGACAACCTTGCATCCCAACCCCAGCAGCATGGCCAACACACAGCGCACCAACACACGGCGCAGCAGCACGTGGCGGAGCAGCACACACCGCACCGGCGGCCGCGGGTCGGACACATCCAGTTCCTGAACTGCCTGCCGCTCTACTGGGGCCTGGGTCGGACGGGCAGCCTCGTCGACCTCGACCTCACCAAGGACAACCCGGACGCGCTCAACGAGGCCCTCGTGGCCGGCCGGCTCGACATCGGACCGATCTCCTGCGTCGAGTACCTGCGTCACGCCGACCAGTTGACCCTGCTGCCGGACATCGCCGTCGGCAGCGACGGGCCGGTCATGTCCTGCGTGATCGTCACCGAGCTGCCGCTCGAGGAGCTCGACGGGCGCCGCGTCGCGCTCGGCTCGACGAGCCGCACGTCCGTCCGCCTCGCCCAGCTGCTGCTGGCCGAGCGCTACCGCGTGACGCCCGAGTACTACACGTGCCCGCCCGACCTCGGCGCGATGATGCAGGAGGCCGACGCGGCCGTGCTCATCGGCGACGCCGCGCTGCGGGCCTCGCTGCACGAGGCGCCGCGGCTCGGGCTGAACGTCTACGATCTCGGCGCGATGTGGAAGGACTGGACGGGGTTGCCGTTCGTCTTCGCGCCCTTCGCCGTGCGCCGCGACTTCCTGGCCCGCGAGCCGGAGACCGTGTACGACGTGCACCGCGCCTTCCTGGCCTCGCGCGACCTGTCCATGGAGGAGATCGACAAGGTCTGCGAGCAGACGGCCCGCTGGGAGGCCTTCGACTCGCAGACGCTGCGCCGCTACTACACCGACGCACTCGACTTCTCCTTCGGAGAGCGGCAGCTGGAGGGCATGCGCGAGTTCGCCGCCCGGATCGGTGTGCCGACGGACCATGTGCGGCTGCTGGGGGCCCCGTCGGGCCAGCCGCAGGTGGCCGCAACCCCTGGCGTAGGCTGACGTGGTGACCACGCTGGCGAAATCCCCGACCGACATCCAGGCCGTTCTCGACCGCGCCGCGGCCGGGGGGCGCATCAGCGCCGAGGAGGCGCTGGAGCTGTACCGGAACGCGCCGCTGCACGCGCTCGGCCGGGCGGCCGACGCCGCGCGCCGCCGTCGGTACGCGGGTACGGAGCACATCGCGACGTACATCATCGAGCGCAACATCAACTACACCAACGTGTGCGTGACGGCGTGCAAGTTCTGCGCCTTCTACGCCGCGCCCAAGGACACCGAGAAGGGCTGGTCGCGCGACCTCGACGAGATCCTGCGCCGCTGCGCGGAGACGGTCGAGCTGGGCGGCACCCAGATCATGTTCCAGGGCGGGCACCACCCGGACTACGGCGTCGAGTACTACGAGCGCGCCTTCTCCGCCATCAAGAAGGACTTCCCGCAGCTGGTGATCCACTCGCTCGGTGCCTCCGAGGTGGACCACATGGCGCGGATCTCCGGCGTCAGCGCCGAGGAGGCGATCCGTCGCATCCACGCGGCCGGCCTCGACTCCTTCGCCGGCGCGGGCGCCGAGCTGCTGCCCGAGCGGCCGCGCAAGGTGATCGCGCCGCTCAAGGAGTCCGGCGAGCGCTGGCTGGAGATCATGGAGCTGGCGCACAACCTGGGGGTCGAGTCCACCTCCACCATGCTGATGGGCACCGGCGAGACCAACGCCGAGCGGATCGAGCACCTGCGGATGATCCGTGACGTGCAGGACCGCACCGGCGGCTTCCGCGCGTTCATCCCGTACACCTACCAGCCGGAGAACAACCACCTGAAGGGTCGCACCCAGGCGACGCTCTTCGAGTACCTCCGGCTGATCGCGGTGGCGCGGCTCTTCCTCGACAACGTCGCCCACATCCAGGGCTCCTGGCTGACGGTGGGCAAGGAGATGGGTCAGCTCTCGCTGCACTACGGGGCCGACGACCTCGGCTCGGTGATGCTGGAGGAGAACGTGGTCTCCTCGGCCGGCGCCAAGCACCGCTCGAACCGGATGGAGCTGATCGCGCTGATCCGTGCCGCCGGCCGCGTGCCCGCGCAGCGCGCCACCACCTACGAGCACCTGGTCGTCCACGACGACCCGGCGAACGACCCGGTGGACGACCACGTGTTCTCGCACATCGCCTCCACGGCGATCGAGGGCGGCACCGCCCACCCCGAGCTGAAGCTGCTGAACTCCGACAGCTGATGCTCACGATCCACGCCGGGACGAACGACGAAGCGGTCGCCGTCGAGGGTGACCGCGTCGTCGCCGTGGCGGACGTCGACGCGCTGCGCGCCGCCTACCCCCGCGCTCGTGTGCGCGAATGGCCGGGCGAACTGCGCGCGGGCGCGGGCTGGGAGGAAGCCCTGCCCGAGGCGCCGAGCCCGCGCGAGCGGGTGCACGCGCTGCTGGTGCGCGGGGTGACCGCGGTGGCGCCGGGCCCGCTGGGCGACGATCCGGGCCTGGCACCGGCCGCGGCACGGGTCGGGCTGCCGGTCGGCTCGCCCGTCCCGCCGACGGCCGGGGCCCGCGCCGACTTCGCCGTCTTCGCGGCCGACGGCTCCTGCCTCGCCACGGTCCTCGCGGGCCGTCTCGTGCACCGCCGCAAGTGACTTCCCCGCATTCCGATGCCGACGAGGAGAATGGCCGCGTGACCCGAGCCACCCTGGACAAGCAGCCGCACGAGGTCGCCTCGATGTTCGACGACGTCGCGGCGAAGTACGACCTCACCAACGACGTTCTCTCGCTGGGCCAGACCCGTCTGTGGCGCCGCGCCGTCGCGCGGGCCGTGGACGCGCGTCCGGGGCAGCGGGTGCTGGACCTCGGCGCCGGCACCGGCACCTCCTCGCTGCCGTTCGCGGCGGTGGGCGCGCGGGTGGTGCCGTGCGACTTCTCGCTCGGCATGCTGCGCGAGGGCAAGCGCCGTCACCCCGAACTGCCGCTCACGGCCGGGGACGCGACGCGGCTCCCGTTCGCGGACGAGGTCTTCGACGCGGTGACGATCTCCTTCGCGCTGCGCAACGTCCAGGACACCGACGCCGCGCTGCGCGAGATGCTGCGCGTCACCAAGCCGGGCGGCCGCGTGGTGATCTGCGAGTTCTCGCACCCCACCTGGGCGCCCTTCCGCACGGTCTACACCGAGTACCTGATGCGCGCCCTGCCGCCGGTCGCCACCGCGGTCAGCTCCAACCCGGACGCCTACGTCTACCTCGCCGACTCCATCCGCGCCTGGCCCGACCAGCCGGCGCTCGCCTCCCGCCTCCAGCAGGCCGGCTGGCAGCGGGTGGCCTGGCGCAACCTGACCGGCGGCATCGTCGCCCTGCACCGGGCGACGAAGACCGCGTAGGCCGGACCGCGCAGCCCGGACCGCGCAGGCCGGTCCGCGTAGGCCGGTCCGCGTAGGACGGACCGCGCAGGCCGGACCGCGCAGGCCGGTCCGCGCAGCGCAGGCCGGGCGGGCTCGCGTCACAGCCGCTCCGAGCCCTCCGGCCAGACGCGGTGGACGTAGAGGCCGAGCCGCTCGGCCTCCGCGACCGCCTCGGCGATGTCCGTGCCGGGCGTGCCGTCCCAGACGGCGACGAGTTCCTCGACCATGCCGAGCAGGGCGGGGACCAGCGGGGTGTCGGGCCCGAGCCGGTGGACGGCGCGGGCCTCGGCGCGCAGGGCGTGGGCGGTGGCGCCGAGGATCTCCAGGCCGCCGCCGTGGTCCACGACGGCCTGCGCGAACCAGGTCTCGGGCCCCGGGCGCAGCGGTGTGACGCCGACCAGGTTGTGGCTCGGGCAGTCGGTGACGATGCGCCACAGCTCACCGCGGACGAGCATCTCCGTGACGTCGGTCAGGTCCTCGTGGCCGATCATTCCCATGTGCATGGCGTCAGATGGTAGGCCTTCCCCGCAGCCCGGGGCGCCGCTGTCTAAACTCGCAGGTGCCGTATGAACCCGAACGAGGAGACGATCTGGTGAGCGAGACGACCGAGGCCCACGCGGACGTGATCGTCGTCGGTGCGGGGCCTGCGGGTTCGGCGACGGCGTACCACCTGGCCCGGTCGGGCCTGGAGGTGCTGCTGCTGGAGAAGTCCCGTTTCCCGCGCGAGAAGGTCTGTGGTGACGGGCTGACCCCGCGCGCGGTCAAGCAGCTGGTCGACATGGGTGTCGACGTGTCCGAGGAGAACGGCTGGCTGCACAACAAGGGCCTGCGGATCATCGGCGGCGGGGTGCGGCTGGAGCTGGACTGGCCGGAGCTGGCGGCGTTCCCGGACTACGGCCTGGTGCGCAAGCGCGCCGACTTCGACGAGCTGCTGGCCCGCCAGGCCGAGAAGGCCGGCGCCAAGCTGCACGAGGGCTGCAACGTCACCGGACCGGTCCTGGACGAGCGCACCGGCCGTGTGGTCGGCGTGACCGCCAAGCTGGAGGACGACGGGGAGAAGAGGGAGGTCACCTTCCGTGCGCCGCTCGTCGTCGCCGCGGACGGCAACTCCACCCGCCTCTCGCTCGCGCTCGGTCTGCACCGGCGTGAGGACCGGCCGATGGGCGTCGCCTACCGGACGTACTTCACCTCGCCGCGCGCGGAAGACGACTACCTGGAGTCCTGGCTGGAGCTGTGGGACCGCCGCGACGGGCAGGACAAGCTGCTGCCCGGCTACGGCTGGATCTTCGGCATGGGCGACGGCACCAGCAATGTGGGCCTCGGCCTGCTGAACACCACCAAGGCGTTCAAGGACATCGACTACCGCGAGCTGCTCAAGGTCTGGTGTGCCGGAATGCCCGCGGAGTGGGGCTACACGCCGGAGAACATGACCGAGCCGATCCGTGGCGCCGCCCTGCCGATGGCGTTCAACCGGCAGCCGCACTACAGCCGCGGCTTCCTGCTGGTCGGCGACGCGGGCGGGATGGTCAACCCGTTCAACGGCGAGGGCATCGCCTACGCGATGGAGTCCGGCCAGATCGCGGCGGGCGTCATCGTCCAGGCGCTGGCCCGCACGACCGACGAGGCGCGCGAGCGCGCGCTGGAGGCGTACCCGCGGATCCTGAAGGACGTCTACGGCGGCTACTACTCGCTCGGCCGCGCCTTCGTGAAGGCGATCGGCAACCCGCTGGTGATGCGGATGGCGGCGCAGCACGGCCTGACGCACCCGGTGCTGATGAAGTTCGTGCTGAAGCTGCTGGCCAACCTCACCGACCCGCAGGGCGGCGACGCGATGGACCGGATCATCAACGGCCTGGCCAAGGTCGCGCCGAAGGCATGAGCGTCGACGACATCACCTCGCGCGGGGAGGTTCCGGCGAGGACGGGGGAGGCGCCGTCGCACCGGCGGCGCCGGGACGCGGTGCTGACGCGGCTGCGCGCGGCCGGGGTGCGCTTCGGTCCGGCGCTGACGCTGTACGGCGGCGTGAAGCTGATCGGGCTGGCGGTCTTCCTGCGGCTGCTGGCCTACTCGGGCACCTACCGCACCAACACGCCGCGCTACGGCGGCGGCGCCAAGCCCTGGGACGTGCTGGGCTCCTGGGACGGCTGGTGGTACCAGGACGTCGCCGCGCACGGTTACCACCCGGCGCTGACGCCGATGGCGCCGCTGGGGCCGTTCACGATGGAACAGAACTCCGTCGCGTTCTTCCCGCTCTACCCGGGCGCGATCCGCCTGGTCAGCGAGGTGACGGGGCTCGGCCTGTACGGCGCGGGCATGCTCGTCTCGGTCGTGGCGTCCTTCGTCGCGGCGGCGGGGATCTTCGCGCTGACGCAGCTGGTGACGAACAGCCGCCGCGCGGGCGTGCTGGCGGCGGGGCTGTGGGCGGTGTTCCCGGCGTCGTCGGTGCAGTGGTCGGTCTACTCCGAGTCGCTCTTCACCGCGTTGGCGGTCTGGGCCTGCTACGCGGCGGTACGGCGGCGCTGGTACCTGGCGGGCTCGCTGGCCCTGCTGACGGGCCTGACCCGCCCGTCGGCGGCGACGCTGATCGCGGGCGTGGTCGTGGCCGCGCTGATCGCCATCTACCGGGCCCGGCCGGGGGCCGACTACTTTCGACGCTTCGGGGGGCCGCTGTTCGCCGTCGCGGCGGCGCCGTTGGGCCTGCTCGGCTACCTGACCTGGCTGGGCCTGGAGCTGCACGACTTCCACGGCTACTTCACCCTGCAGCAGCGGGGCTGGGCGCACTCCTTCGACTGGGGCGCGAACGCCTTCAAGTCGGTCCAGGGCCTGCTGCTCGGGCGGTACGACTACCTCTTCCCCTACCCGACCGAGGACCTGGTGGGGCTGGCGGTGCTGATGAGCCTGCCGGTGCTGGTGTTGTTGCTGCTGCGGCTGAAGCTGCCGTCGGTGCTGGTGGTCTACACGCTCGGCACGATCGCGATGATCGTGCTGAGTCAGCAGATGTTCGGCACGATCAACCGCTTCGTGATGCCGCTCTTCCCGCTCGCCATCCCCCTCGCCCTGGCCCTCAAGCGCCTGAGTCGCGCCCAGGCGCTGATCCTGCTGCTGATCCTGGGCGCGCTCTCCGGCTGGTACGGGGGGTACGCGATCTTCAACCTCGGGGTGCCGTAACCGGCGGCACCCCTCGCGGGGTCAGTAATTCACGTAGAAGTACTGCCAGGCGCCCCAGGTGGCGAGGTCGGTGGCGTCCGTGCCGTTGACGTACTCGGCGGCGTAGCGGAACAGGTGGTTGGTGCTGTTGCTGCCCAGGCTGACGACGCCCTTCTGGCTGCTGGACGCGGACAGCGCGAAGCAGCCGCTGGTCGTGAGCGCGTGCCAGGCTCCCGAGTAGTACTCCTGCAGCGTGAAGCGCGCGCACTCGCCCGCCTTGTCGGGCGCCACCGTGGCGGTCAGGGTCGGGTGGGCGGTGTGGTGGAAGTACTTCACCGCGGTGCCGGACAGCGTGCCCGATGCGTAGAAGCCGGACTGGCTCTCGGCGACCGCGACGTGCGTGTAGACGCGCTTGCTCGCCGAGGCCGGGGCGTACCGGTAGTCGCCCGCGAAGGAGGCCGTGAACGTGGTGTTGTACGCGAGCTTGGCGTAGGCGACCAGGTTGCCCGAGGAGTCCACGGCGCCGGTCCTGAGCACGGTCGTGACGCCGTTGCCCGCCTTCGCGAGGACGGTGACCGTGCGGCCGTTGAACGTGGTGCCCAGGTGGACGGTGACCTTGGCCCAGGCGCCGTAGGTGTAGACGCCCGTGTCGGTGGCGACGGTGAGGGCCGTCGCCGCGCGGGAGACCTGCACGGCGGCCTGGGCCGAGGCCAGGTCGTGGGCCACGTCACCGGCGTAGTTCACCCGGTAGGTGACCGAGCCGCCCGCCGGAGGCGCGTCCTTGAACGAGAAGGTCCCGTCGGCCGCGACCTGCGCCGTGCCCAGCGGGAGGCCGTTGGGTGAGGCGAGGTCGGTGCGCGTGATCGCGACGACCGTGCCCGCCGGGAGCGCGGAGCTGGTGAGCTTGCCGGTGAGCTGGACGGCGGCGCCGCGGGTGGCGGTCGTCGGGGCGGTCAGCGACAGGGTGCTGGGGTAGGTGGTCCCCAGGACCTGGAACTGCGCCGTGGACGGGCGGTGCGTGCCGTCGCCGCCGTAGGAGACGGTGTAGGTGTTCGTTCCCGAGGCGGTCGGCGCGTCGGTGACGGTGAAGTGGCCGGCCGCGTCGGTGGTGACGTCCGGGAGCGGCGTCGGGGCGCCGTCGCCGGAGCTGCGCCGGACGTGCACGGTGGTGCCCGCCGGCAGGGCCCGGCCGGAGTCCAGGGTGCCCGTGAGCTGGACCTGCTGACCGTCGACGGTCTGGGCCGGGCCGGTCAGGGAGAGCGCGGTGTCCGCCGTCTCGGGGGCGGCCAGCACGTCGAGGGTGTAGCCGGCCCCGGCCCGCGCGACGGCGAACGCCTCGCTGCCGTCGTTCGCCGAGCCCACGCCGACGACCGCGCCGCCGGTCAGGCCGTAGGTGGTCAACGCCCGGCTGCTGCCGGGGGCGTAGGTGGAGACGGGGAAGGTCACGTCGCCGTCGGTGGAGCTGGCCGCCGCGATCACCGTGCCGTCCGGGGCGACGGCCAGGGACTCGCCCGAGTCGGAGTCGTAGACCCCGTCGGCGGTCAAGTCGGCGGCGTGGAAGACCTGGACGCCGCCGGGGCCGGAGACCACGACGTCGTTGCCGTCCGGGGTGGGGGCCATCTGGTCGGTCCCGTAGAGCTTCATCTGGAAGGTGTCCACCAGGCGCGTGTCGGCGGGCGTGGAGACGTCGAAGGTGGCCATCTCCACGGGGCTCAGGTCGCGTTGGGCGGCGACGAGGCGGCCGGGGACGGTCGGCGACGCGGCGAGCTCGGGGGCGCTGGACCAGCCGCGGGCGAGCACCATCGAGGTCAGGCCGACGGTCGCGGGGGTGGTGGTGAGGTCGACCGAGCCGATGCCGCTGGGGACGCCGGTGCTGCCGTTGTAGCCGAACCAGAGCGTGCTGCCGGTGGTGGTGACGGTCTGCGGCTCGACGGTGTCGGGGGTGGTGTACCGCGCGGTCTCGGTCAGCGTGGCGGTGCTGATCGCGGCGATGGCGTGGGCGTCGCCGAGGGCGGCGTAGACGGTGGACCCGTCCGGTGAGGCCACCATCTCGGTGGCGCCGTCCTCGCCGGCGATGGTGGTGGCGTTGCCGCCGTCGAGGTCGGTGACGAGGATGCCGGTGCTGCCGGTGCCCCCGCTGTAGAAGATGTGCTGGTTCGCGACCAGCATGTGCGAGAACTGCGTGAGCGGCAGGCTCACCGCGCTGGTCGTGGCGGCGTGCGCGGTGGGCGTGCCCAGGCCGGTGGTGGCCAGGGCGCCTGCGACGACGGCGACGGCCGTCGCCAGCGGAATACGTCCGAGGTGCATGGGATTCCCGGAGGTCAGGGGAGCGGGGGTGTCAGGAGGGTCGGGAGGAACAGGAAGGTCAGGTGCGGATGGCGAAGTACTGCCAGCTGCTCCACCCGGCCGCGTTGGCGTGGTCCGCGCCGGTGGGGTTCCCCTCGGCGGCGACGCGGTACTCGGCGCCCAGCGGGCCGGTGAAGGCGAGGCTGTAGGAGGCGCTGCTGCCGGATCCGAGGCGCACGCAGGAGAGGTCCGCGACGGTGTGCCAGGCGCCGCCGTAGTAGCGCTGGGCGAGCAGTCGCAGACACTGGCCCGGCTTGGCCGGGGCGACCGACACGGTCAGCGTCTGCTTGGTGGTGTGGTGGTAGAGCCGCCAGCCGGAGCTGGTGGCGTAGTAGCCGTGCAGGGCTGCGGAGACGGCGTCCTGGACCGGGACGGACTTCCCCGCGCCGGTCGCGGAGTAGCGCAGGTCGCCCTCGAACCAGGCTTCGATCGAGCCGTTCTCGGTGACCTTCACATAGGCCGTCGCGTTGCCGTTGCGGTCGGCGGTCACGGTGGCGGCGAGCGTGGCCGACGAGTGGTCGTAGGCGAGGGTCCAGATCTTCACCGTGCGGCTGTTGTCGGTGGTGCCGAGGTGGACGGTGACCTTGGCCAGGGCGCCGTAGGTGTAGCTGCCGCGGTCCGTGGCCATCGTGAGCGTGGTCTTCAGGCCGTCGACGAGGACCGTGTCCGCCGCCGAGGAGGAGGCCAGGTAGGCGCCGGTGGCGACCGAGGTGGCCTGGTAGCTCACGTCGCCGTCGACGTGCGGGGCGTCGCTGAAGGCGAAGCTCCCGTTCGCCGCCACCGGGACGGTCGTGACGAGCACGCCCGCGGGGTGTGCGGCGTCGGTGCGCGTGATCCGGACGGCCTCACCGGTGTGTTCGGCGTGCGGGAGCCAGCCGACGGTGCCGGTGAAGGCCACCGTCCTGTCGATCGCCGTCTCGTGGGTGGGGGAGGTCAGCGTGACGGTGGGCGCGTACCGGGCGACCGGGACGGTGACGGTCGCGATTGCCGCGTGGTGCGTCGCGTCGCCCGCGTAGGACAGGACGTAGGTCAGCGAGCCCTGGGTGGGGGCGGTGTCCGGGAGGGCGACGGTCCAGGTGTGGTCGTTGGTCGGCGCTGACGGGACCACCCGGTCCGGGAGGGCGACGCCGTCGCGGGTCACGGACAGCACGGCTCCGGCGGGCAGCGGCTCACCGGAGAAGACGGTCGCGTCGAGGGTGAACTGCTCACCGGGGGCGAGGTGCTGCGGCGAGGTGCCGCCCAGAACGGTGCGGGCGGTCTCAGGGGCGTCCTCGACGAGCAGTTCGGGAGCGCCGCTCGTCATGCCGGTGGCGACGACGAACAGCTTGCTGCCGTCCGGGGCCCAGGCCAGGCCGTGGGGCGCGGGGAGGTACACGGACGTCGAGAAGTACTCGTTCAGCCAGCCGAGGTCGGTCTGGTGCGGGGCGTAGGTGAAGAGCTCGTTGCCGTCCCCGCCGGCGGCGACCGTGCCGTCCGGGGCGACGGCGACCGCGCTGGAGTCGGTGTCGCCACGCAACTGCGGGCCGTCGGTGGTGAGGTCGGCGGTGTGCAGGCGCTCGTCGGCGGTCGAGCCGCTCTCGACGTAGACGTCCGCCTCGTCGGCGCCGACGGCCAGATCGGTCATGCCGGGCACGGTGAGGGTCGCCGTCGTACTGCGGGTCAGGGTGCCGCCGGCCGCGTCGTAGACGGAGAAGGTCCGGGAGGTGCCGGTCGGGTCGGCCGCGACCAGCTTCGTGGCGCCGGTCGGGGCGGCCGCCAGCAGCGGGCTGCCGGTCCAGGTGCCCGGGTCCTGGGCGAGGGCGACGGCGTGGGTCGTGAGGTCGACCGAGCCGATGGCGCCCGCGCCGGAGCCGCCGGAGCCGGAGGTGTAGCCGAACCAGAGCCTGCCGCCCGCGACGGCGAGGGAGTCGGGGTGGGTACCGGCCCCGGTGGGGATGCTCGTGCTCTGCAGCGTGGTGGTGTCGATCGCCGAGATCGCGTCGCTGCCGGGCAGCGCGGCGAAGAGCGTGGTGCCGTCGGGGGAGAGCTGGAGCGAGGTGGCCCCGGGCTCGCCGGGGACGGTGCCGACGGAGGCACCGGTGAGGTCGGTGATCGCGAGTGCGTCGCTGCCGGCGCCGCCGCTGAGGAAGAGGCGGCCGTGCGCCGCGTCGACGGCGAGATGCGAGAAGTGGCTCAGCGGCAGGGCCACGCCGGGGTCGGTCGCCGCGTGCGCACTCGTGGAGAGCGCGGTCAGTCCGCCGGCGAGGAGCAGGACCGGCAGCCCGACGGCCGCTTTGACGTGCTTGATCACGGATGTCCCCCCAAGTGCTCGGCCGCCGTTGTGGATCAGCAGCGCGCGCACCTTAGCGGAGTGCGTCCGTCCTCTCGTCAAGGGGGTCCGCGACCGCGTCACCCGCCCGTGGCGAGGTTCACTAACACGTGTCCGGGCCAGGGGCAAAACTTGCTATGGATGCCGGGACGATGATAGGCGGACCCGCTTCGAGCTGGGGTTATTCCGCTTCCGGCCACGGCTTGTGAATGAATGCACACGCAAGGTGTCCGATTTTGCACTCTCATTGCTTCATGATCATCCGTCAGGTGGCGTAGATCACAATCTTGGTGCGTGACCGCGTGTCGCAGATCACATGCGAAGAGGCATAGGATGCAGCCGTCTTGGGAGCTTGTGAACTGCCTCACATGTGGGGATCACGGTGATGAGCTCGGAATGACGGCTGGAGAGGTCGTTCGGCATGAACGCTTATGCGCCGATTCTGGTACTTGGCGCCATTGCGGCCGCGTTCGCGGTCGGCTCCGTGGCCATGGCCGCGCTGACCGGCCCGAAGCGCTACAACCGGGCCAAGCTCGACGCCTACGAGTGCGGGATCGAGCCCACGCCCCAGGCCGCCGGGGGCGGGCGCTTCCCGATCAAGTACTACCTGACGGCGATGCTCTTCATCGTCTTCGACATCGAGATCGTCTTCCTCTATCCGTGGGCCGTCACCTTCGACGCCCTGGGGATCTTCGGCCTGGTCGAGATGGTGCTCTTCATCGCCACCGTGTTCGTCGCCTACGCCTATGTCTGGCGTCGTGGCGGCCTTGAGTGGGACTGACGGGAGAGGGCTGAAGAGATGGGTATCGAGGAGAAGCTGCCCAGCGGCTTCCTGCTCACCACGGTCGAGCAGGCCGCGGGTTGGGTGCGCAAGAGCTCGCTCTTCCCGGCGACCTTCGGGCTGGCCTGCTGCGCGATCGAGATGATGACCACCGGCGCCGGCCGCTACGACCTGGCCCGGTTCGGCATGGAGGTGTTCCGCGGCTCGCCGCGGCAGGCCGACCTGATGATCGTCGCCGGCCGGGTCAGCCAGAAGATGGCCCCGGTGGTGCGCCAGGTCTACGACCAGATGGCGAACCCCAAGTGGGTCATCTCCATGGGCGTGTGCGCCTCGTCCGGCGGGATGTTCAACAACTACGCGATCGTCCAGGGCGTCGACCACGTCATTCCGGTCGACATCTACCTGCCCGGCTGTCCGCCGCGTCCGGAGATGCTGATGGACGCCATCCTCAAGCTCCACGACCAGATCCGCCACGAGAAGCTCGGCGTCAACAAGCGGCGGGCGGAGGAAGAGGCGGAGCAGCAGGCGCTCGGTGCGGTCCCGACGATCGAGATGAAGGGGCTGCTGCGATGAGCGAGACGAGCGGGCAGAACGTTCCCGTCCCGCGCGAGGGGCAGACCGAGCTGGAGGTCATCGGCGTCCGGCACGGGATGTTCGGCGGAGCCGGTACCGGCGACACCTCCGGCTACGGCCGGCTGGTGCGGCCGATCGTGCTGCCGGGGGCCAGCTCCCGGCCCTACGGCGGGCCGTGGTTCGACGAGGTGGCCGACGAGTTCGAGGGCGCGCTGGAGGAGCAGGGGATCAGCGCGGACGCGGCGATCGAGAAGACCGTCGTCGACCGCGACGAGATCACCTTCCACGTCCGCCGCGAGCACCTCGTCGCGGCGATGCGGACGCTGCGCGACGACCCGGCGCTCCGCTTCGAACTGTGCACCGGGGTCAGCGGCGTGCACTACCCGGGCGACACCGGGCGCGAGCTGCACGCGGTCTACCACCTGCGCTCGATCACCCACAACCGGCTGATCCGCGTCGAGTGCTCCGCGCCCGACGAGGATCCGCACATCCCGTCGACGGTCGCGCTCTACCCGACCAACGACTGGCACGAGCGCGAGACCTACGACTTCTTCGGCATCGTCTTCGACGACCACCCGGCGCTGACACGGATCATGATGCCGGACGACTGGCTGGGCCACCCGCAGCGCAAGGACTACCCGCTCGGCGGCATTCCCGTCGAGTACAAGGGCGCGCAGATCCCGGCTCCCGACCAGCGGAGGTCGTACTCCTGATGAGCGACACCGAGTACCGAGAGACGACCGAGGGGCGCGTCTACACCGTCACCGGCGGCGACTGGGACGAGATCGTCACCGCCGCCGCGAAAGCGGACGACGAGCGGATCGTGGTCAACATGGGTCCGCAGCACCCGTCCACGCACGGCGTGCTGCGCCTGATCCTGGAGATCGACGGCGAGACGGTGCAGGAGGCCCGCTGCGGCATCGGCTACCTGCACACCGGCATCGAGAAGAACATGGAGTACCGCAACTGGGTCCAGGGCACGACCTTCGTGACCCGCATGGACTACCTGACGCCGCTCTACAACGAGACCGCCTACTGCCTCGCCGTGGAGAAGCTGCTCGGGATCACCGACGACATCCCGGACCGGGCCAGCGTCATCCGCGTGATGATGATGGAGCTGAACCGGATCTCCTCGCACCTGGTGTGCCTGGCCACCGGCGGCATGGAGATCGGCTCCACCACGCTGATGATCTACGGCTTCCGTGACCGCGAGGTCATCCTCGACATCTTCGAGCTGGTCACCGGCCTGCGCATGAACCACGCCTACGTCCGCCCCGGCGGCCTGGCGCAGGACCTGCCGCCGGGAGCGCTGGACCAGATCCGCGAGGGCGTGAAGCTGCTGCGCTCGCGGATGCACGAGTACGACAAGCTGGCGACCAACAACCCGGTCTTCAAGGCCCGCCTGGTCGACGTCGGCTACCTGGACCTGGCCGGCTGCATGGCGCTCGGCGCCACCGGCCCGATCCTGCGCGCCACCGGCCTGCCGCACGACCTGCGCAAGTCGCAGCCCTACTGCGGCTACGAGAGCTACGACTTCGAGGTCGAGACGGCCGACGGCTGCGACTCCTACGGGCGGTTCCTGATCCGCCTGCGCGAGATGGAGCAGTCGCTGCGGATCGTCGAGCAGTGCCTGGAGCGGCTCAAGGGCGGCCCGGGCAGCGTCATGGTCGCGGACAGGAAGATCGCGTGGCCCGCCCAACTGTCGCTGGGCGCGGACGGCATGGGCAACTCGCTCGACCACATCCGCACCATCATGGGCGAGTCCATGGAGGCGCTGATCCACCACTTCAAGCTGGTGACCGAGGGCTTCCACGTCCCGGCCGGCCAGGCCTACGTGGCGGTCGAGTCCCCCAAGGGCGAGCTGGGCGTGCACGTCGTCTCCGACGGCGGCACCCGGCCGTACCGGGTGCACTTCCGCGACCCGAGCTTCACCAACCTGCAGACAGTGGCCGCGATGTGCGAGGGCGGGCAGGTCGCGGACGTCATCGTCGCGGTGGCCGGCATCGACCCGGTGATGGGAGGCGTGGACCGGTGAGTGCTCACCAGGTGGAACTCGGTCTGCCGGAGCTTCCGGCGGAGCCCTACCCGGCCGAGGTGCGCGAGCGGCTGGACGCGGACGCGGCGGCGATCGTCGCCCGCTACCCGCAGTCGCGCTCGGCGCTGCTGCCGCTGCTGCACCTGGTGCAGTCCGAGGAGGGCTTCGTCTCCCGGACCGGCATCCGTTACTGCGCGGAGCGGCTGGACCTGACCACGGCCGAGGTCACCGCCGTCGCGACCTTCTACACGATGTACCGCCGCCGTCCGGCCGGCGAGTACCACGTGGGCGTCTGCACCAACACGCTGTGCGCGGTCCTCGGCGGCGACGAGATCTTCGCCGAGCTGCAGCAGCACCTCGGGATCGGCAACAACGAGACGACGGCCGACGGCTCCGTCTCGCTGGAGCACATCGAGTGCAACGCGGCCTGCGACTACGCGCCCGTGGTGATGGTCAACTGGGAGTTCTTCGACAACCAGGACCCGGCCAGCGCCAAGCAGCTGGTCGACGACCTGCGCGCGGGCGCCGAGGTGAAGCCCACCCGCGGCGCGCGGCTGTGCGGCTTCAAGGACACCGCGCGGATCCTGGCCGGCTTCCCCGACGAGCGGGCCGGAGCCGTGGACGAGTCCGGTGCGGGCGGCGCGCCCTCGCTGGCCGGGCTGCGGCTCGCGCACGGCGAGACGCTGCCGGGCGCGAGCGCCACCAAGGTGGTCGCGCCGCGTCAGCAGAGCACGCAGCAGGACGACGGCGCGGAAGGGGAGCAGGCATGACCGCGACGCACCCGGAGAAGCTGCTCTCCCCGGTCCTCTCGGCGACCTGGGGCGAGGAGAAGCCCTGGACGCTTGCCACCTACCGCGCGCACGACGGCTACAAGGGCCTGCACGAGGCGCTGCGGATGAACCCGGACGACGTCATCGCCCTGGTCAAGGACGCGGGTCTGCGCGGGCGCGGCGGCGCCGGCTTCCCGACGGGCATGAAGTGGCAGTTCATCCCGCAGGGCGACGGCAAGCCGCACTACCTCGTGGTCAACGCGGACGAGTCGGAGCCGGGCACCTGCAAGGACATCCCGCTGCTCTTCGCGAACCCGCACTCGCTCATCGAGGGCATGATCATCGCGAGTTGGGCGATCCGGTGCAGCCACGCCTTCATCTACCTCCGCGGTGAGACGGTCCCGGTGCTGCGCCGGCTGCACGCCGCCGTCCAGGAGGCGTACGACGCCGGGTACCTGGGCCAGAACGTGCTCGGCAGCGGCTTCGACCTGGACATCACCGTCCACGCGGGCGCCGGTGCGTACATCTGCGGCGAGGAGACGGCGCTGCTCGACTCCCTCGAGGGCCGCCGCGGCCAGCCGCGTCTGCGGCCGCCGTTCCCGGCCGTCGCGGGCCTGTACGCCTGCCCGACGGTGGTGAACAACGTCGAGTCGATCGCCTCCGTGCCCGCGATCCTGCACAGGGGCAAGGACTGGTTCCGCTCGATGGGCAGCGAGAAGTCCCCGGGCTTCACGCTCTACTCGCTCTCCGGGCACGTCACCAACCCCGGCCAGTACGAGGCGCCGCTCGGCGTCACGCTGCGGCAGCTGCTCGACATCAGCGGCGGCGTGCGCGAGGGCCACACGCTGAAGTTCTGGACGCCGGGCGGTTCCTCGACGCCGATGTTCACCGCCGAGCACCTGGACGTCCCGCTCGACTACGAGGGCGTCGGCGCGGCCGGCTCGATGCTCGGCACCAAGGCGCTCCAGGTCTTCGACGAGACCACGTGTGTCGTGCGCGCGGTGACGCGGTGGACGGAGTTCTACGCCCACGAGTCCTGCGGCAAGTGCACCCCGTGTCGCGAGGGCACGTACTGGCTGGTCCAGCTGCTGCGCCGGATCGAGGCGGGCGACGGCGTGCCGGGCGACCTGGAGAAGCTGAACGACATCGCCGACAACATCAACGGCAAGTCCTTCTGCGCGCTCGGCGACGGCGCGGCGAGCCCGATCTTCTCCTCGCTGCAGTACTTCCGTGACGAGTACGAGCAGCACCTGCGCGAGCGTCGCTGCCCGTTCGACCCGGCGGCCTCCACGGTCTGGGCGGGGACGCGGGGACGGCGCGCGACCGCTTCCAAAGACCGCAGCCCGGAAGACCCACCCGGTGATCGAGGCTCCGGAGACTACGACCCGAGCGAGAACGGAGTGTTGGCGTGACCGCGACGGTCCCCGAGAAGAAGACGGACAGCGACCTGCTGACCGTCACCGTCGACGGCGTCGAGGTGAAGGTGCCCAAGGGCACCCTCGTCATCCGCGCCGCCGAGATGATCGGTGTGGAGATCCCGCGCTTCTGCGACCACCCGCTGCTGGCCCCGGCCGGCGCCTGCCGGCAGTGCATCGTCGAGGTGGAGGGCCAGCGCAAGCCGGTCGCCTCCTGCACGATGGAGTGCGCCGACGGCATGGTGGTGAAGTCACAGCTCACCTCGCCCGTCGCGGAGAAGGCGCAGCGCGGCGTGATGGAGCTGCTGCTGATCAACCACCCGCTGGACTGCCCGGTCTGCGACAAGGGCGGCGAGTGCCCGCTGCAGAACCAGGCGCTCTCGCACGGGCAGGCCGAGAGCCGCTTCGAGGGGGTGAAGCGGACCTACGAGAAGCCGATGCCGATCAGCACCCAGGTGCTGCTGGACCGCGAGCGCTGCGTGCTGTGCGCGCGCTGCACCCGGTTCAGCGAGCAGATCGCCGGTGACCCGTTCATCGAGTTGCTGGAGCGTGGGGCGCTCCAGCAGGTCGGCACGGGCGCGGGCGACGACTTCCGCTCGTACTTCTCCGGCAACACCATCCAGATCTGCCCGGTCGGCGCGCTGACCTCGGCGGCCTACCGGTTCCGGTCCCGGCCGTTCGACCTGACCTCCTCGGCGAGCGTCTGCGAGCACTGCGCGAGCGGCTGCGCGACGCGGACCGACCACCGGCGCGGCAAGGTGCTGCGGCGCCAGGCCGGTGACGAGCCGGCGGTGAACGAGGAGTGGAGCTGCGACAAGGGCCGCTTCGCGTTCCGCTACGCGCAGCAGCCCGACCGGCTCCACACGCCGCTGGTCCGGAACGCCGACACCGGCGAGCTGGAGCCCGCCTCCTGGCCGGAGGCGCTGGCCAAGGCCGCCGCGGGGCTCGCGGGCAAGCGGGCGGGAGTCCTGGTGGGTGGTCGCGCGACGGTCGAGGACGCGTACGCGTACAGCAAGTTCGCGCGCGTCGCGCTCGGCACCAACGACGTCGACTTCCGGGTGCGCGTGCACAGCGCGGAGGAGGCCGAGTTCCTGGCCGCCGCCGTCGCCGGGCACGGCGTGGACCTGGACGGCAACGGCGTCGGCGGCCACGAAGCGCTCGACTACGCGGCGCTGGAGGGCGCGAAGACGGTGCTGCTCGCGGGCTTCGAGCCCGAGGACGAGTCGCCGATCGTCTTCCTGCGGCTGCGCAAGGCGGCCCGCACGCGCGGCACGAAGGTCTTCTCCATCGCGGCCTGGGGCTCGCGGGGCCTGGCCAAGATGGGCGGGACACTGCTCCCCGCGGCGCCCGGCACCGAGGCCGAGTGGCTGGAGGCGCTGGCCGAGGGCGAGCCGCTGGACGGTTCGGCGGGCGAGGCGGCGCGGCTGCTGCGCGAGCCCGGCGCCGTCGTGCTGGTCGGCGAGCGGCTGGCCGGTTCGCCCGGCGGCTACAGCGCCGCGCTGCGGCTGGCCCGGATCGCGGGCGCGCGGCTGGCGTGGATCCCGCGCCGGGCGGGCGAGCGTGGGGCGGTCGAGGTCGGCGCGCTGCCGAACCTGCTGCCCGGCGGGCGTCCCGCCACCGACCCGGAGGCGCGCCGGCAGACGGCCGCCGCCTGGGGCCTGTCCGAGCTTCCCGCCCGCTTCGGTCGTGACACCGGCGCCATCCTGACCGCCGCCGCGTCGGGCGAGCTGGACGCGCTGGTCGTCGGCGGCGTCGAGATCGACGACCTGCCGGACCCGGCCGCTGCGGACGAGGCGCTGGAGCGGGTCGGCTTCGTCGTCAGCCTGGAGCTGCGGCCGAGCGCGGTCACCGCGCGGGCCGACGTGGTGCTGCCGGTCGCGGCGGTCGCCGAGAAGGCGGGCACCTTCCTGGACTGGGAGGGCCGGGTCCGCTCCTTCGAGGCGGCGCTCAAGCCGGACCAGATGACGCAGCGGCACCTGAACGACGACCTGCGGGTGCTGCACATGCTCGCGGACGCCATGGACCGGCACCTGGGCCTGCCGGACGTGATCGCGGCCCGCCGCGAGCTGGACGCCTTCGGGCCCTGGCGCGGCGACCGGACGGACGCGCCGATCGAGCTGGCCCGTCCGCTGCCGCGCCCGAGCGCGGGCGAGGCGGTGCTGGCCGGCTGGCGGCAACTGCTCGACAACGGCGTGCTGCAGCAGGGCGACCCGGCCCTGGCCGGCACCCGGCACCCGGCCGTGGCCCGGCTCTCGCCCGCCTCGGCGGCCGAGGTCGGCGTCGCCGACGGCGCGCGGCTGACGGTCACCGGCCCGGCGGGCAGCGTCACGCTGCCGCTGGCGATCACGCCCGAGCTGCCGGACCGGGTGGTCTGGCTGCCGCTCAACTCGACGCCGGGTGGCGCGGCCCGAGGCCTGGGCGCGGTGCCGGGCCGGATCGTGGCGCTGGCGTCCGCCAACGAGACGGAACAGCTGGCGATGGAGGCGCGTGACATGGAGGCTCGTGAGATGGAGGCGGGCCGGTGATGCATCACACGGTGCTGCTCGCGACCGAGGACCTGAGCTTCTTCGGGCGCGACCCCTGGTGGCTGGTGCTGCTCAAGGCGGTGTTCTGCTTCGCGTTCCTGGTCGTGACGGTGCTCGTCGCCATCGTCTGGGAGCGCAAGGTCGTCGCCTGGATGCAGCTGCGTATCGGCCCCAACCGGCACGGCCCCTGGGGCCTGCTGCAGAGCCTCGCCGACGGCGTGAAGCTCGCGCTCAAGGAGGACCTGGTCGTCACGGCGGCCGACAAGGTGGTCTTCATCCTGGCGCCGATCGTCTCGGCGATGCCGGCCTTCATGGCCTTCGCGGTGATCCCGTTCGGCCCGGCGGACCACGAGATCTCCATCTTCGGCACCCGGACCACGATGCAGCTGACCGACCTGCCGGTCGGCATCCTGTTCATCCTGGCCACCGCCTCGATCGGGATCTACGGCATCGTGCTGGCCGGCTGGGCCTCGGGCTCGACGTATCCGCTGCTCGGCGGCCTGAGGTCGGCGGCGCAGATGGTCTCCTACGAGATCGCGATGGGTCTCAGCTTCGCGGCGGTCTTCCTCTACTCGGGGTCGATGTCGACCTCGGCGATCGTGGACGCGCAGACGCACACCTGGTTCGCGGCGCTGCTGCCGGTGAGCTTCATCGTCTACCTGGTGTCGATGGTCGGTGAGACCAACCGTGCGCCCTTCGACCTCCCCGAGGCCGAGGGCGAGCTGGTCGGTGGCTTCAACACCGAGTACTCCTCGCTGAAGTTCGCGATGTTCATGCTGGCCGAGTACATCAACATGGTCACCGTCTCGGCGGTCGCCAGCGTGATGTTCCTCGGCGGCTGGCGGGCGCCCTGGCCGATCAGCACCTTCTGGGCCGGTGCCAACCACGGCTGGTGGCCGATGCTCTGGCTGATCGTCAAGATCCAGCTGCTGCTCTTCGTCTTCATCTGGCTGCGCGGCACGCTGCCCCGCCTGCGCTACGACCAGTTCATGAAGCTGGGCTGGAAGGTGCTGATCCCGGTCTCGCTGGTCTGGCTGGTCCTGGTGGCCACCGTCCGGGCGCTGCGCAACCAGGGCTACAACTTCGGTCACGTGGTGCTCTACGTGGCGGGCGGCGTGGTCGCGGTGCTGCTGCTGTCGATCCTCGTCGACATGCTGCGGCCGAAGAAGGCGGGACCGTCCGACGTCCCCGCCGGCCCTGCGCCGTTCGATCCGATGGCGGGCGGCTTCCCCGTCCCGCCGATGCCCGGGCAGCAGCTCCCGGCCGTGCCGCGACGGCCGTCGCGGGTCGGGGGCCCAGCGGGCGAGTCCACCACTGTTCCTGCACTGAAGGGAGACGACGGTGCCTTCTGAACATTCTTCTTGGGGCCTCGGCCCCGCCGCAGGCTTCGGCGTGACCTTCAAGGCCATGTTCAAGAAGCGCCTCACCGAGCAGTACCCCGAGTACAAGAAGCCCACCGCGCCCCGGTTCCACGGCCGCCACCAGCTCAACCGGCACCCGGACGGCCTGGAGAAGTGCGTCGGCTGCGAGCTGTGCGCGTGGGCCTGCCCGGCGGACGCCATCTACGTCGAGGGCGCCGACAACACCGACGAGGAGCGCTACTCGCCCGGTGAGCGGTACGGGCGGGTCTACCAGATCAACTACGCCCGCTGCATCCTGTGCGGGCTCTGCATCGAGGCCTGCCCGACCCGGGCGCTCACCATGACCAACGAGTACGAACTCGCGGACAGTTCCCGCGAGTCGCTGATCTTCACCAAGGAGCAGCTGCTCGTCGGGCTGACCGAGGGCATGGTCGACTCGCCGCACGCCATCTTCCCCGGCATGGACGAGCGCGACTACTACCAGGGCCACGTCACCGAGGCCGCGCCGGGCACGGAGCAGCAGGTCGCCCACAGCAAGGGGGAGGTGGCCTCGTGACCTCCACCGGTGAGGCCGTCCAGTTCTGGGTGCTGGCGGTGATCGCGGTCGGCGGAGCCCTCGGCACGGTGCTCTGCCGCAAGGCGGTCCACTCGGCGCTCTGCCTGGCCGGGACGATGATCGCGCTGGCGATCTGCTACCTGGCCGAGGGCGCGGTCTTCCTCGGCATCGTGCAGATCGTCGTCTACACCGGCGCGATCATGATGCTCTTCCTCTTCGTCGTGATGCTGGTGGGCGTCTCCTCGGCCGACTCGGTCAAGGAGGTGCTGAAGGGCCAGCGGGTCGCCGCGGTGGTCGGCGGGCTCGGTTTCGGCGTGCTGCTCTGCGCGGGCATCGCCAACGCCGACCTGCGGAACTTCACCGGCGTCGGGGCGGCCAACCAGGCGGCGGGCGGCAACGTCCAGGGCCTGGCACGGCTGATCTTCACGCAGTACGTGTGGGCCTTCGAGGTCACCGGCGCACTGCTGATCACCGCGGCCGTCGGGGCGATGGTGCTGACGCACCGCGAGGCCACCGAGGTCAAGCAGGGCCAGCGCGAGCTGGCCGAGCAGCGGGTCCGCCTCGGCACGCAGGTCACACCGCTGCCGGCGCCCGGTGTCTACGCCCGCCACAACGCGGTCGACGCGCCCGGCCTGCTGCCGGACGGCACCCCGGCCGAGATCAGCGTCAACCCGACGCTGCGCGAGCGCGGCCAGATGCGCCACCTGGGCAGCGACCTGCTGCGCCGCATGGGGGAGTTGGAGCAGTCCACGGCGGGCTGGCTCGGCCGCAAGGCGCCGAAGCCGCGCAGCGGCGCCGAGTTGGCGAACGTCGAGCAGACGGCGACCGAGCAGCGGGAGGTGGAGTCGAAGTGAACCCGGTCAACTACCTGTACCTGGCCGCCCTGCTGTTCACCATCGGCGCCGTCGGCGTGCTGGTGCGACGCAACGCGATCGTGCTGTTCATGTGCGTGGAGCTGATGCTCAACGCCTGCAACCTGGCCCTGGTCACCTTCTCCCGGCTGCACGGCAACCTGGACGGGCAGATCATCGCCTTCTTCACCATGGTGGTCGCGGCGGCCGAGGTGGTCGTCGGTCTGGCCATCATCGTGAGTGTCTTCCGCACCCGTCACTCGGCCTCGGTCGACGACACCAACCTCATGAAGCTGTAGCGGCGGAGGCTGACGAGAAGTGGACAATCTCATCCCCGTACTGGTTGCGGCTCCGCTGCTGGGAGCGGCCCTGCTGCTCTGCGGCGGGCGCCGCCTGGACCGGGTCGGGCATCTGCTCGGCACGTTCCTGGCCTTCGCCTCCTTCGGCGTGGGGCTCGCCCTGTTCTTCTCCATGCTGGGCCGCACGGCCGACCAACGGCCCATCCACGACCACCTGTTCACCTGGATCCCGGTGAACGGCTTCCAGGCCGAGGTCGGCTTCCAGCTGGACCAGTTGTCGATGACGTTCGTGCTGCTGATCACGGGTGTCGGCTCGCTGATCCACCTGTACTCGATCGGGTACATGGCGCACGACGAGAAGCGGCGCCGGTTCTTCGGCTTCCTGAACCTGTTCCTCGCGGCCATGCTGCTGCTGGTGCTGGCCGACAACTACCTGCTGCTGTATGTCGGTTGGGAGGGCGTGGGTCTCGCCTCTTACCTGCTGATCGGCTTCTGGCAGCACAAGCCCAGCGCCGCGACCGCCGCCAAGAAGGCGTTCCTGGTCAACCGCGTCGGCGACGTCGGCCTGTCCGTCGCGGTCATGCTGATGTTCACCACGTTCGGGACCTTCGCCTTCACGCCCGTCTTCGCGGACGCGCCCAGGGCGACGCAGGCGACGCTGACCGGCATCGGCCTGATGCTGCTGCTGGCGGCCTGCGGCAAGTCGGCCCAGGTGCCGCTGCAGTCCTGGCTCGGTGACGCGATGGAGGGCCCGACCCCGGTCTCGGCCCTGATCCACGCGGCGACGATGGTGACCGCCGGCGTCTACCTGATCACCCGCTCCTCGGCCATCTTCAACCTGGCGCCCACGGCCCAGTTGGCGACGGTGGTGGTCGGCGCGGTGACGCTGCTCTTCGGTGCGATCGTCGGTTGCGCCAAGGACGACATCAAGAAGGCGCTGGCCGGCTCGACCATGTCGCAGATCGGCTACATGGTGCTGGCGGCCGGTCTCGGACCGATCGGCTACGTCTTCGCGATCATGCACCTGGTCACCCACGGCTTCTTCAAGGCCGGGCTCTTCCTCGGCGCCGGATCGGTCATGCACGGCATGAACGACGAGGTCGACATGCGCAAGTACGGCGGGCTCGCGAAGTACATGAAGTGGACCACGGCGACCTTCGGGCTCGGGTACCTCGCCATCATCGGCGTCCCGCCGTTCTCGGGCTTCTACACCAAGGACAAGATCATCGAGGCCGCCTTCGGCCACGGCGGGACGGAGGGCTGGATCCTCGGCACCTGCGCCGTGGTGGGCGCGGCGGTGACGGCGTTCTACATGTCCCGCGTCATGCTGATGACCTTCTTCGGCGAGAAGCGCTGGGCCGAGGACGCCAACGGCAACCCGCCGCACCCGCACGAGTCGCCGAAGGTCATGGTGATTCCGATGGTGCTGCTGGCCTTCGGCTCGGTCGCGGGCGGCTTCCTGTTCAACTGGAACAACTCCTTCGTGAACTGGCTCAGCCCGGTCACCGGCCATACCGAGGGCAACCCCCCGCTGAACCCGACCGTGATCCAGATCGTGACCGGTGTCGTGCTGGTCCTCGGTGTGGCCGTCGCCTGGGTGATGTACGGGCGCAAGCCGGTCCCGGCCACGCCGCCGCTGGGCTCGCTGCTCACCCGGGCCGCCCGCCGCGACCTGCTCCAGGACGACATCAACCACGTGGTCCTGGTCAGCGGCGGCTCGCACCTGACCCGCTTCCTGGTCTACCTGGAGGGCAAGGGCCTGGACGGGCTGGTCAACGGCATCGCCGCGCTGATCGGCGGGACCTCCGGACGGGTGCGCAAGGTCCAGAACGGCTATGTCCGCTCCTACGCCCTGTCGATGTTCGGCGGGGCCCTGGTGCTGGCCGTTACCACGCTGCTGATGAGGGCCGTCGCATGAGCTCTTTCCCCCTGCTGACCGTCACCGCCGCGCTGCCGGCGGTCGGCGCGATCCTCACCGCCGCGCTGCCCGCCGCCACGAACGCCCGCAGCCGTGACCGCAACAAGGTCGTGCCGCTGGCGTTCTCGCTGGGCACGCTCGTGCTGGCCTGCGTCGCCGCCGCCCGGTTCGTCCCGGGCGGGGCGCGGTTCCAGATGACCGAGCACCACGCCTGGATCTCCCAGTTCGGCATCGGCTACAGCCTCGGCGTCGACGGCATCGCCGTGGTGCTGGTCCTGCTGACCTCGGTCCTGGTGCCGTTCGTCATGCTGGCCTCCTGGCACGACGCCGACCCGACTCCAGTCATCAGCGGCTCCGCCGCGGGCGACGACCGCAACACCTTCGAGCGTAAGCGTCGCACCCAGGGCTTCTTCGCCCTGATCCTCGCGGTCGAGGCGATGGTGGTGCTCTCCTTCGAGGCCACCGACGTCTTCCTCTTCTACGTCTTCTTCGAAGCGATGCTGATCCCGATGTACTTCCTCATCGGCGGCTTCGGGGACCGGACCAAGGGCGAGGACGCCAGGCAGCGCAGCTACGCGGCCGTCAAGTTCCTGCTCTACAACCTGCTCGGCGGCCTGGTCATGCTGGCGGCGGTGATCGGTCTCTACACGACCACCCACACCTTCGACCTGACGGCCATCACCACCGGCCTGCAGAACGGCACGATCCACTTCTCGCCGGTCGCCGAGAACGCGCTCTTCCTCGGCTTCATGTTCGCCTTCGCCGTCAAGGCGCCGCTCTGGCCGCTGCACACCTGGTTGCCGAACGCGATGGGCGAGGCCACGGCCGGAGTCGCGGTGCTGATCACGGCGGTGGTCGACAAGGTCGGCACCTACGCCATGCTGCGCTTCTGCCTGAACCTGTTCCCGCAGGCCAGCAAGACCTTCGCACCGGCGATCCTGGTGCTCTCCGTCATCGGCATCATCTACGGCGCGCTGCTGGCGGTGGGCCAGAAGGACATCAAGCGCCTGGTCGCCTACGCGTCGATCTCGCACTTCGGCTTCATCATCCTCGGCATCTTCGCGCTGACCAGCCAGGGCCAGTCGGGCGCGGCGCTGTACATGGTGAACCACGGGGTCTCCACAGCCGCCTGGCTGCTGGTGGCGGGCTTCCTGATGTCCCGTCGGGGCAGCAGGCTCATCGCCGACTACGGCGGCGTGCAGAAGGTCGCCCCGGTGCTCGCCGGGACGTTCCTGATCGGCGGCCTGGCGATCCTGTCGCTGCCGGGGCTCGGCCCGTTCGTGTCGGAGTTCCTGGTCCTGGTCGGCACCTTCGAGCGCTACCCGGCGCTCGGCATCGTCGCCACCGCTGGCATCGTGCTGGCCGCGCTCTACGTGCTGGTGCTCTACCAGCGCACCATGACCGGCCCGGTCAAGCCCGGCAACGAGGGCGTCGGCGACCTGAAGGCCCGTGAGCTCGTCGTCGTGGCGCCGCTGATCGCGATGCTGCTGGTGCTGGGCATCTACCCGAAGCCGATCGCGGACATCGTCAACCCGTCCGTGAACCAGACGCTCTCCCAGGTGGGGCGGACCGATCCGGCTCCCCACGTCAACGCCATCGGAGGTGGCCAGTGACCGGCATGACGCTGGCAGCGGCGATCCCGCCGATCCCCGCGCCGCACATCGAGTACCTCCAGCTCTCGCCGATGCTGGCGGTCTTCGGCGCCGCCATGCTCGGCATCCTGGCCGAGGCCTTCGTGCCGCGCCGGCACCGCTACGCGGCGCAGGTCGGCATCGCGCTGGCGGGCCTGGCGGCCTCCTTCGGGCTGATCCTCTACCTGGCCCTGGACGGCTACGCCACCAACAAGGCCGACCTGGCCGCGATGGGCGCGGTCGCCGTGGACGGGCCCTCGCTGTTCCTCCAGGGCGTGATCACCCTGGTCGCCGTCGTCGCGGTGCTCCAGTTCGCCGAGCGGCGGCTGGAGCCGCGCTCCTCGACCGGCGCGGCCGTGGACGCGTTCGCGCCCGAGGCGGCCGCCGTGCCGGGCAGCGACGCGGAGCGGCGGGCGGCGACCTCCGGGCACGCCACCACCGAGATCTACCCGCTGACGCTGTTCGCGGTGGGCGGGATGCTGCTCTTCCCGGCCGCCTCGGACCTGCTGACCATGTTCGTGGCGCTGGAGGTCTTCTCCCTCCCGCTCTACCTGATGTGCGCGCTGGCCCGGCGCCGCCGGCTGCTCTCGCAGGAGGCGGCGGTCAAGTACTTCCTGCTGGGCGCGTTCTCGTCCGCGTTCTTCCTGTTCGGGCTGGCCCTGGTCTACGGCTACGCGGGCTCGGTGCAGTTCTCGCAGATCGCGGCGGTGGTCGAGGGCAAGGCGACGATCACCCCGGCGCTGGCCGTCACCACCGGCAACGACGCGCTGCTGCTGATCGGCCTGGCCATGCTGGGCGTCGGCCTGCTCTTCAAGGTCGGCGCGGTGCCGTTCCACATGTGGACGCCGGACGTCTACCAGGGCGCGCCGACGCCGGTCACCGGCTTCATGGCGGCGGCCACCAAGGTGGCGGCCTTCGGCGCCATGTTGCGGCTGCTCTACGTCGCCTTCCCCGGCCTGGCCTGGGACTGGCGGCCGGTGCTGTGGGGCGTGGCGATCCTGACCATGGTGGCCGGTGCGGTTATCGCGGTGACGCAGACCGACGTGAAGCGCCTGCTGGCCTACTCGTCGGTGGCGCACGCGGGCTTCATCCTGACCGGCGTGATCGCGCTGGACCGGGCCGGGCTCGGGGCGGTGCTCTTCTACCTGGCCGCGTACTCCTTCGTGACGCTCGGCGCCTTCGCCGTCGTCACGCTGGTGCGCGACGCGGACGGGGAGGCGACGCACCTGTCGCGCTGGGCCGGGCTCGGGCGGCGCTCGCCGCTGCTGGCGGCGGTCTTCGCGCTGTTCCTGCTGGCCTTCGCGGGCATCCCGCTGACGAGTGGCTTCACGGGTAAGTTCGCCGTCTTCCAGGCGGCGTCCGGCAGCGGGGCCACCGCGCTGGTCATCGTCGGTGTGCTGTCCTCGGCGGTGGCGGCGTTCTTCTACATCCGGGTCATCGTGCTGATGTTCTTCTCCGACCCGCGCGCCGACGGCCCGACCGTGGCCGTGCCGAGCGCCATGACGGGCACCGCGATCGTGCTGGGCGCGGTGGTCACCGTGGTGCTGGGCGTGGCGCCGGAGTACTTCCTGCACCTCGCGAACCAGGCGTCGGCGTTCGTGCGGTGAACCGTTCCTGAACGGTTCCCGATCGTTTCCGAAGTGACGGAACAACCCGTGTGCGCGCCCGGTCCGCTCTCGCAGTGGGCCGGGCGCGCTCCGTGATCCACAGCCGACCGGATACGCTGCCCTTGTTGGCTGCTTCCCGGCCATCCACCCGACCAGCGCAAGGAGTGTTCCCGGTGACCGTCGTGGGGCCCTTCGGGCTGAGCGTGCAGGACCAGGCACTGGAGACCGACGTCCGCCTCGGGCTCGCCGCCGTCGAGACGGCGCTGGTCGAGGCGACCAAGAGCGACGTGCCGTTCATCACAGTCGGCGCACAGCATCTGCTCCACGCGGGCGGCAAGCGGTTCCGTCCGCTGCTCGCGATCCTCGCCGCCCAGTTCGGTGACGCGAACGCGCCGGGCGTGGTCCCGGCCTCCGTCGTCGTCGAGCTGACCCACCTGGCGACGCTCTACCACGACGACGTGATGGACGAGGCGTCCATGCGCCGCGGTGCGGTCAGCGCGAACGCCCGCTGGGACAACTCCGTCGCCATCCTCACCGGCGACTTCCTCTTCTCCCGCGCCTCGCAGATCCTGGCCGACCTGGGCCCTGCCGCGGTGCGGCTCCAGGCCCAGGCGTTCGAGCGGCTGGTCACCGGCCAGATCCTGGAGACGGCGGGGGCGGGGCCGGACGACGACCCGGTCCGCCACTACCTGGACGTGCTCTCCGGCAAGACCGGCTCGCTGATCGCCGTCTCCTGCCACATGGGCGCGCTGCTGGCCGGGGCGGAGGAGTACGTCTGCGACATACTGACCCAGTACGGCGAGCGCATCGGCATCGCCTTCCAGCTGGCCGACGACGTGCTGGACATCGCCAGCGACAGCCACGAGTCCGGCAAGACGCCCGGCACGGACCTGCGCGAGGGCGTCCCCACGCTGCCGGTGCTGCTGCTGCGCGCCTCCGAGCCCGACCCGTCCGTCCCGGGCGACCTGCGGCTGCGCGAGCTGACCGCCGGCCCGATCGAGGACGACGAGCTGCACGCCGAGGCGCTGCGCCTGCTGCGCGCCCACCCGGCGCTGGCCCAGGCTCGCGAGGAGACGCTGCGCTGGTCCGAGGAGGCCCGCGCGCTGCTGCGTCCGCTGCCGGACTGCTCGGCGAAGACGGCCCTGGAGGGCCTGTGCGACGCGGTGGCGCTGCGCACGATGTGAGCGGAGCACCGTGTGCGGGGGCGTCCGCGCCCCTAGCATGGTGATCATGTCTGCCCAGCCTGCCGGATCCCAGCCTGCCGGAACCCAGCCAGTCGGATCGCAGCCCGCACCGCTCCGTGTCGTCATCGCCGAGGACTCCGTACTGCTCCGGGAGGGGCTGACCCGACTGCTCACCGACCGCGGCCTGGCCGTCGTCGGCGCGGTGGAGGACGGCGTGGCGCTGCTGGCGCTGGTCGACGAGCTCGCGGCGTCGCCGGAGGGCGTCCCGGATGTGGTGGTGGCGGACGTGCGGATGCCGCCGACCCACACCGACGAGGGTGTGCGGGCCTGCATCGCCCTGCGGGAACGCCACCCGGGCGTCGGCACGCTGGTGCTGTCGCAGTACGTGGAGGAGCGCTACGCGTCGGAGCTGCTGGCCGGCTCGACGCGCGGGGTCGGGTACCTGCTCAAGGACCGGGTCGCCGAGGTGCGCGAGTTCGTGGAGGCGGTGTCCCGGGTGGCCGGCGGTGGTACCGCGCTGGACCCGGAGGTGGTGGCCCAGCTGCTGGGCCGTAGCCGCAAGCGGGACGTGCTGGAGGACCTCACCCCGCGCGAGCGGGAGGTCCTCGGGCTGATGGCGGAGGGCCGCAGCAACGCGGCGGTCGCACGGCAGCTGGTGGTCTCCGACGGGGCCGTGGAGAAGCACGTCAGCAACATCTTCGCCAAGCTCGGCCTGGCCCAGAGCGCCGAGGACCACCGCCGGGTGCTGGCCGTGGTGGCCTACCTGAACTCCTGATGCCCCGTCAGATATCCTGGTCGTGTGTTCCCCGCCCGTGGCGTTCCGCGGGCATAGGATCTTTAGCGCGGAGCACCACCATCGGTGACGAGGGAGGCCCACGTCGTGACCAGCAGGGTCGAGGAGACGGGTTCCACGTTCGACGAGTCCCGGCCCCCCGGGGGCAAGCCCGTGCGGCGGTTGGATCGTGTGGTGATCCGGTTTGCGGGTGATTCGGGTGACGGGATGCAGTTGACCGGTGACCGTTTCACGTCGGAGACGGCGGGGTTCGGGAATGATCTGTCGACGTTGCCGAATTTCCCGGCGGAGATCCGGGCGCCTGCGGGGACGCTGCCGGGGGTGTCCAGCTTTCAGTTGCATTTCGCGGATCATGACATTCTGACGCCGGGGGATGCTCCGGATGTGCTGGTGGCGATGAATCCGGCGGCGTTGAAGGCGAATCTGGGGGATCTGCCGCGGGGTGCGGAGATCATCGTGAACACGGACGAGTTCACGAAGCGGGCGCTTTCGAAGGTGGGCTGGTCGGCGGATCCGTTGGACGACGGGTCGTTGGCGGGGTTCCGGGTGCATCCGGTGGCGCTGACGTCGTTGACGGTGGAGGCGCTGAGGGACACGTCGCTGGCGCGGAAGGACGCGGAGCGGGCGAAGAACATGTTCGCGCTCGGTCTGCTCAGCTGGATGTACCACCGTCCGACGGAGGGGACCGAGGGTTTCCTGCGGAGCAAGTTCGCGAAGCGGCCGGAGATCGCCGAGGCGAACGTGCTGGCGTTCCGGGCGGGGTGGAACTACGGGGAGACGACGGAGTCGTTCGCGGTCTCGTACGAGGTGGCCCCGGCGGCGAAGGCGTTCGCGCCGGGCCGGTACCGGAACATCACCGGCAACCTGGCGCTGGCGTACGGGCTGATCACGGCGTCGCGGCAGTCGGGCCTCGGGTTGTTCCTGGGGTCGTACCCGATCACGCCGGCCTCGGACATCCTGCACGAGCTGTCCAGGCACAAGAACTTCGGGGTGCGGACGTTCCAGGCGGAGGACGAGATCGCCGGGATCGGTGCGGCGCTGGGTGCGGCGTTCGGTGGTTCGCTGGGTGTGACGACCACGTCCGGGCCGGGTGTGGCGCTGAAGTCCGAGACCATCGGGCTGGCCGTGTCGCTGGAGCTGCCGCTGGTCGTCGTCGACATCCAGCGCGGCGGGCCGTCGACGGGGCTGCCGACCAAGACGGAGCAGGCGGACCTGCTCCAGGCGATGTTCGGCCGCAACGGCGAGGCGCCGGTCCCGATCGTGGCGCCTGCGTCGCCGGGGGAGTGCTTCACGATGGCGCTGGAGGCGGCGCGGATCGCGCTGGCCTACCGCACCCCGGTGTTCCTGCTGTCCGACGGGTACCTGGCCAACGGCAGCGAGCCGTGGCGGGTGCCGGAGGTGTCGGAGCTGCCGGACCTGCGGGTGGAGTTCGCGACGGAGCCGAACCGTGAGGACGGGTCGTTCTGGCCCTACCTGCGGGATCCGGAGACCTTGGCGCGTCCGTGGGCGGTGCCGGGGACGCCGGGGCTCGAGCACCGGATCGGCGGGATCGAGAAGCAGGACGGGACGGGGAACATCTCCTACGACCCGGCCAA
>NZ_JBGCCA010000057.1:0-38419 GCF_041261265.1 Streptacidiphilus sp. MAP12-33 | reverse complement strand
CGGCTGCGCCCCTGAGGCGGCTGCGCCCCTGAGGCGGCTGCGCCCCTGAGGCGGCTGCGCCCCTGAGGCGGCTGCGCCCCTGAGGCGGCTGCGCCGCCTGGGGCCCTACGACGTTGCCGTCGGCGAGGGGGTGTCCGAGGGGGTGGGGTCGGGGGACGCCGGGGGTGTGCTCGCCGTCGGGGACGGTGAGGGCGGGGTCGGTGTCGGGGTGGGCGTGGGAGCTGCCGGGACGACGGCGTACGCCTCCATGCCCCACAGCGAGTACCCGAACCGCGTCGCCCGCGACAACCCCTGCATCCGCACGTACTGCGCCGTCACCGCCGCGAAGCGCACCGTCTCGTCCCCGCCGTGCCCGCTGTTCACCGCCGCCGCGGTGGTCCAGTGCGTGCCGTCCATCGAGGTCTGGACCTCGTACCGCGACGCGTACGCGTCCTGCCAGTGCAGGACCACCTCGCCCAGCGTCGCCGGCGCGGCCAACTGCACCTGGACCCACTCGTCGTCCTGCGCGGGCGACGACCACCGGGTCGTCGGATCGCCGTCGTTGACGTTCGACGCGGGGAAGTCGGACGTCTCGTCCGCCGAGCTTGTCGCCGTGCCGCCCGTCGCCAGGTCCGGGCCGGCCGTGAGGGGCCACACGTGGACGGTGACGTCCTGCGTCGCGACCCGCCCGCCGACCGTGAAGGTCACGTGCGCGACGTACGAGCCCGTCGGACTGTTCGCCGCCGCGGTGAAGCTCAGCGGGACGCCCGCGCTGCCGCCGCGCGGGAGCGCGACGGGGCCGGTGCCGGTGACGGTGACACCCTTCGCCGTGGCCGGGAGCTTCGCCGCGACCGCGCCGGTCGCCCCACCGACGCCCTGCGCCTGGAGCACCCCGGGCAGGGCGACGGGGGCGCCGCCCGCCTCCAGGTCGACGCTCTGGGCCCCGAGCTGCAACGTCGCCGGGGGTGTGTCCGCGTACCACGGGATGACCTGGTAGACCGTCGGCGCCTGGCTGCCCGGTGCGCCGGACCAGACGACCCTGATCTCGTCCACCCGCAGCTTCGGATCCGAGGCGAGCTCGGTGTAGCCGTCGGACGCGGACGCGCCGAGGCGGGTCCAGCCCTTGTCCGTGCTGTGCACCTCGACCCAGCCGGGAGCGCGGACGGAGCCGTCCGTCAGCACCACGACGCGGCTCAGCGGCCGGGTCTGACCGAGGGTCACCGTCAGCGCGTCCCCGGGCTGCGGCGCGGACGCCGCCTGGTAAGGGGCGTCCAGGTCGCCGTCGACGACGTTGGAGACGGGGGAGCCGTCGACCGCGGCCGGACCGGTCGCGGTCATCGCCGTGGCGTCCGGCGCGGTGACGCTGAACTCGCGGACCGCGACCGCGCTGTCCTGGCCGGAGGCGGCGCGCAGCCGCAGGTAGCGGGCGACGGTGCCGGCCGGGAGCGTCGCGTCGATCTCGGCACGCCCGTGGTAGTGGCCCAGCTGCACCCACGAGCCGTCGTCGGTGGCGTACTCCAGCACCGCGTCCTGCAGCACCTCGCCCTGGGCGACGTCGCCGTCGGGGCCGCCCATCAGGATGTGGACGTTCCGCACCGGGGTGTCGCTGCCGAGGTCGACGCCGACGGTGTCTCCGGCCTGCGGGGGAGCGCTGGTCCAGTAGTAGGTGTCGGGGTCGCCGTCGACCATCAGCGCCGGGTCGTGGTCCTGGGCGGTGCCCATCGAGCTGGTCGGGGTGAGCTGGTCACCGTCGACGCCGGTCCAGCTGTCGGAGGCCTTCAGCGCGCGGTCCAGGAAGGTGTCCAGGACGCCCTTGCCGAGGGTCACTCCGCTGCCGCTCAGCTGGTTCAGCTGCTGGCGCAGCACGCTGCGCTGCTCCCACGCCACCGCGCCGTTCCCGGCGCGCTGCGCCGCGAGCATGTCGACGGCGGCCTGCCCGGCGCGGCCGTACTGGGCGAGCTCCTGGATCCAGGCGGAGTCCTCGGTGAGCAGCTGCCCGTCGGCGACGCCCGACAGGTTGTCAGTGGCCCGTGCCATCGTGGTGAACGCGGCACGGAGCTGCGCGGCGGCCTTGGATCGGGCCGTCGCCGCGGCGGGGTCTGCGGCGTCCGGGCGGGGCGACGCCGGTTCGAAGGCCGACCAGAAGGCGGCCAGCAGCGGTCGCAGATAGGCCGATTCCTGCTGCCCGAGCGGGGAGGACGCGCTGTTCCCCGCCAGTGCCGCCAGCGCCGAGCGGGCCTGCGCGGCCGCCGCGCCGGCGTCGGCGGCACCGGTCTTCGTGCCGAGCTGCGCCGTCCCGGTGCCGTAGGCGGTGACGCCCGCCAGCGCGGAGACCGCGGCCTGCCAGGAGGCGTCCGGCTGGTAGGCCACCGGGTTCCAGGCGAAGTCCGCCGCGGTGAACAGGGGGATGCGCGAGGCGACGGGCTGCTGCATGGCGTTGACCAGCAGGCCGGCCGTCCCGTTCGCCACGGTCGCGTCCCGGCCCTGGTACGCGCCCAGGTAGAGGCGGTCCTGCGCTGAGTCGTTGACGGGGTAGTTGTCCTCCGTCATCAGCGGGTGGCCGAGCACCTGCTGGGCGGCCGTCAGGTCGTCCGCGTCGATCGTCGCAGGCTCCACACCCGCGCCGGTCCAGGCGATCCGCACGCTTCCGTCCAGCTCCTTCGCCAGGGCCGTGCGGTAGGGGGTGGCGCCGGTCTGGTGGTACTCGCTCGGCAGCACGGTCAGCCCGTCCGCGCCCGGGTGCCGCCCGAGGAACCGCCGCAGCACGACGCCCACGACGTCGGCCTGCGCCCTGGCTGCGGCCTCCGGGCCGTGCCCGTAGACGTTGGCGTCCTCGTCGCAGTGCCAGTGCGAGTAGGTGGCCTCGGAGAAGTCCAGCTGGAACGAGCGCAGGCCGAGGCCCCACAGCTGCTCCAGCTTGGCCACCAGCGCGTCCTGGTCCTTGCGGGAGGTGTAGCACAGGGAGGAGGCGGGCGAGAGCGAGTAACCGAGGGTGACGTGGTTCAGCGCCGCCCGTTGCGCCAGCGCGCGCAGCTCGGCCTGCTGGCCTGCCGGGTAGGGGGACCGCCACAGCGTGTCGCGGTAGGGGTCGTCGCCCGGCGCGTACAACAGCCGGTTCTGCTTGGTCTGCCCCAGGAAGTCGATCATGTCGGCGGTCTGCCGTGCGGACCACGGGGTGCCGTAGAAGCCCTCCACGACGCCGCGGACCGCCGCCGCCGGCCAGTCCTGCACGGCCAGCCCCGGCAGGGTGCCACCCGGCCCGAGGACCTGACGGAAGGACTGCACCGCGTTGTAGGTGCCCTCCGCGTCCACGCCCGCGAGGACGGCGACCCCGGGCCTGCCGGGCGTGTTCGTCGTGCCGGACACCAGCACGTAGCCCCCGGCGGGCAGCCCGATGGGGGAGAGCGCCGCCTGCCCGGCCCCGGTGAGGGACCGCAGCGCGCGGTCCGTGCCGCCGCCCGCGCCCTCCGTCGCGCCGCCCAGGTAGATCGTCAACGCCCCGGGCTGCGGGTCGCTGTCCGGGGCGACAGTGTCGACCCGCTGCACGCCCGCCGCCGCGAGGGCCGCCTGGAGCACCGCGAGCGCGCCCGGGTCGGCGTTCGGTGCGACCGCCAGCGCGACCCGCGCCGGACGCGCCACCGCACTGCCCTGCGCCTGCTCGCGCTGCGGGCGCGGATAGATGGCCGGCCCGCCGGCCGACGTCCCGTCGGCGCCCGGGGGCGGCACGGTCGCACTCTGCGTCAGCACCTGCGCGGACGCGCGCGGCCCGGCGCTCGCCAGCGCCGTGCCCGCGTTGCCCACCAGCCCGCTGCCGACCACCGCCGCGACGGTCAGCGCCGCGCTCGCGCGCAGCGCCGCGCCGCGCGTGCGTACCTGCTGCGGGAGCTGCGGGAGGGCCGCGAGCAGCGGAGCCGTGCCCTTGAGCTGCGCGATGAACCGGTCGGCGGTCTCCGGGGCGAGCCGACGCGCGGTCCGCGCGGCGGTGCGGCGGGCCGTCACCACAGCGGTGGAGGTGAACAACTGCTGCAACGTCTGGTGCTCCGCGACGGTCCGACGCAGGCTGCTGCCCAGGGCGGCCACGAAGCCGTCGGAGGGCGGGCCGGGCCGGTGGTCCACGGGGACTCCTGATGCCGAGTCGGGTGTGCGGGCGGGGCTGCGTCCGGAAACGCCCGAGGGCGCGGGCAACCGTACGGACAGTGTCGGTGGACGACCTGCCGCACAGCTCCCCGCGCCCCCGGAAGCCGAACCCGTTCGGGCCGGAACCACGGGCCCGGCCGAACGCCTCAACCCCACCATCCCCGCCCTTGGCATGTCAATGCACGGGCGTGTCCGTCTACATACGGGAGAGTGAACTCCGAATGGCTTCGTTGCGCTGCCCCCGAGGACGGTGCGGCGTCCTGTTTGCGGGTATGTGACCGTCTGGCCGTTCGCGCCGTTGTCACGCATGTCGCATGTCGCACGTCGCACGTCGCACGTCACGCATGTACGCCCCTCCGGCTTGAGGAGAGACCGCCTGTGGCACCCGCCGCCCTGGAGACGCTGGCCCACGCCTACGGTGTGGACACCGAGTTCGAGGGGCGGGTCGCGCCGCCCGACACGCTCCGCGCGGTCCTCGCCGCGATGGGCGTGGACGCGGGGACCGAGGCCGCGGCGGAGGCCGCGCTCGCCGGTCTGCACGCCCGGCGCACCAGCCGCCTGCTGCCGCGGGCGATCGTGCTGCGCGCCGGCACCAGCGAGGAGGTGCCGCTGCCCGCAGCCGCCGAGGCCTGGGTCGAGCTGGAGGACGGACAGACCGTCACCATCGGGTCGCCCTTCCCCCGGGGCCTGCACCTGACCGACGCGGGGGAGACCCGCCCGCTCCCGGCGGACCTTCCGGTCGGCCGGCACACGCTCTGCGCGCGCCTCGGCGACCGCGTCTCCACCGCGGCGCCGTTGCTGGTCGCCCCGCACCGGCTGGCCGGACCGGCCGGCCGCGCCTGGGGGTTCCTGGTCCAGCTCTACTCCCTGCTCAGCGAGCGCTCCTGGGGCATGGGCGACCTCACCGACCTCGCCGAGCTCGCCCGCTGGTCCGGCCACACGCTGGGCGCGGGCTTCGTCCAGCTGAACCCGCTGCACGCGGGCATGCCCCCCGGCCCGGACGGACACTCCGACCCCTCCCCCTACCGCCCGTCCTCCCGGCGCTTCGCCGATCCCGTCCACCTGCGGGTCGAGGCGGTGCCGGAGTACGCCTACCTGACGCCCGAGGCCCGCGAGCGTGTCCAGGACGCGGCCCGGCGCGGCGCGCGGCTGCGGGAGGGCGTCCTGATCGAGGAGACCCTGATCGACCGCGACGCGGTCTGGGCCGCCAAGCGCGAGGCGCTGGAGGTGATCCACGCCGTCCCGCGCGGCGTCGGCCGCGAGGCCGCGTACCGGGCGTTCCTGCAGCGGGAGGGCGAGGGCCTGCTCCAGTACGCGACCTGGTGCGCGCTGGCCGAGGTCCACGGCCCGGCCTGGCGGGGCTGGCCCACCGGACTGCGCCAGCCGGGCAGCGCGGCCGTCGCCCGCGCCAGGATCGAGCTGGCCGACCGGGTCGACTTCCACGCCTGGCTCGCCTGGCTCGTCGACGAGCAGTTGGGCGCCGCGCAGGCGGCCGCCCGCTCCGCCGGGATGTCCGTCGGCCTGGTCCACGACCTCGCCGTCGGTGTCCACCCGGACGGCGCGGACGCCTGGGCGCTTCAGCACTGCCTCGCGGAGGGCATCAGCGCGGGCGCGCCGCCGGACGCCTTCAACGCCCACGGCCAGGACTGGGCGCTCCCGCCGTGGCGGCCCGACGCGCTCGCCGACGCCGGCTACGCGCCCTACGCGGAGCTGCTGCGCGCCAACCTCCGGCACGCGGGCGCGCTGCGGGTGGACCACGTGATGGGCCTGTTCCGGCTCTGGTGGGTGCCGCAGGGCTGCCCGCCCACGGAGGGCACCTATGTCCGCTACGACCACGAGGCGATGCTGGGCGTGCTCGCCCTGGAGGCGCACCGGGCGGGCGCGGTGGTGATCGGCGAGGACCTCGGCACGGTCGAGCCGGGCGTCCGCGAGCAGTTGGCCGCGCGCGGCGTACTGGGCACGTCCGTGCTCTGGTTCGAGCGCGACTGGTCCGAGCTGGGGGGTGGCTCGCCGCTCCCGCCGGAGCGGTGGCGCGAGGACTGCCTCGCCACCCTCACCACCCACGACCTCCCGCCGACGGCGTCCCGCCTGAGCGGCGACCACGTCGAGCTGCGCCACCGCCTCGGCCTGCTGTCCCGCCCGCTCGCCGAGGAGCAGGCCGAGGACGAGACCGAACGCGAGGAGTGGCTCGGCGAGTTGGCCCGCGAGGGCCTGATGACCGTCCCCCCTTACGGCGAGGGCCCGGCGGCGGACCTGCTGGAACCGCCGGACGGCCGCCACCTCCCGGACGCGGTGGCGGCGCTGCACCGCTACCTGCTGCGCACGCCGGCCGAGCTCGTCGGCGCCTGGCTCCCCGACGTCCTCGGTGACCCTCGCCCGCAGAACCTCCCGGGCACCTCCAACGAGTACCCGAACTGGCGTCTCCCGATCGCTGACGCCAACGGCAAGCCGGCGACGCTGGACCAACTGGCCGCCGCCGAGCGGACGGCGGAGTTCGCGGCGGTCATGCGGGAGGGGAGCACCACGAGCGAGTAGGCGGGGCGGCGAGCGGGCGCGGTCCGGGGCCTCACACCCCGACCGCCACCCCGGTGTCGACGGCGCTCGTGTCGACCGCGCTCGTGTCGACTGCCCTGGTGTCGACAGCGGTCTGTGGTCCGGTGGTCCGGCTGCGCTCGGCCCACCGGACCGCCGGCCCCATCGCGCATCCGGCCGCGGCGAAGAGCCCGCCCAGCAGCAGCCAGCCGGGAACACCCCAGGTCAGCAGCAGGGTCGTCAGCACGAGCGGGCCCAGGGTGCGGGCGACAGCCACACCGGATCCGAAGAAGCCCTGGTACTGGCCGAGCCGGTGGGCCGGTGCCAGGTCGAAGCTGATCTGCCACGACCCGGCGGACTGGTGCATCTCCCCGACGACCTGGAGGACCGCCGCCGCGACCAGCACCGCGCCCGTCACCCACAGCGGCAGCCCGGCGGCCGATCCGGCGAAGACCACGCAGGAAGCCAACAGCAGCAGCCCGGCCCGGCGCACCGCGCGGGAGGCCGATCCCAGCCCGGTGACGGCGCGGGCGGTGCGCACCTGGAAGAGCAGCACGGCCACCGTGTTGAGGGCGAACAGGACCGAGCTCAGCCAGCCGAGCTCGGCCGCGCGGGAGGCGATCCACAGCGGGATCACCAGGCTGAGCAGCGGCATGCGCAGCAGCAGGACGGTGTTGAGCAGCGCGACGACGGCGTAGGGCCGGTCGTGCAGCACCGCGAGCCTGGGCTCGCCGGGAGCGGTGGGGGTCGGCGCCGCCGGGACGCTCGGCAGCCGCAGCAGGATCAGTCCGCAGGCCACGAAGCTCAGCGCGTCGAGAGCGAAGACGCCGAGGAACGCCGCGCGGGTGCCGCTGTACAGGGCGACGCCGCCGAGGGCCGCGCCGATGCCCAGGCCCCCGTTGAGCGTCGACTGCAGCCGGGCCAGCAGCCGGGTCCGCTCGGCGGGGCTCACCAGCGCGCCCACCAGCGCCTGGGAGGCGCTGCCGAGGCCGGACTGCGCGGTGGCGTACACCGAGACGGCGATCAGGAACGGCACGAACGAGCGGACCACGAGGAACGTGGCGACGACGGCCGCGGCGGCGAACGCGAACAGCACCGCGGTTCCCCGGGGCCCGCGCCGGTCGGCGAGATGGCCGAGCGGCACCCCGGCGACCGATCCGGCCGTCCACCCCACGGCGAGCCCCAGCCCGAGCCGGAACGCCGACAGGCCCACCACGTGCGTGAAGTACAGCGCCGAGCAGGTGTAGTACGCGCCGTCCCCGACGGCGCTGACCAACTGCGCGGTGACGAGCGCGCGTTGCGCTCCGGAGGTCGACACGGTGACTCCTCGGTGGCTCGCTCTCCCCTGGCGAGATCCACGTTACGGAGCAGATGGCTCACGCGGCAGAGCCAAACCGGCACCGTACGAGTGGGCCACTTTCGGCAGGCGCGTAGCCCGCCACAGGGGCGCGGGGCCCCGCTCGATGAACTGCGTGCGCGACAAGCCACCACGGGTGGTGGGTCGCTCAGCGAGCAGGGCCCCGCGCCCCTTTCGGCTAGCGCCGATCCGCTGCGTGGTCCGCCGCCTGGGCCTTCAGCGCGCGCTCGACGCCGCTGCGGCACTCGACGACCATGCGGCGCAGCGCCGGGGCCGGCGCGTTCGCGTCGAGCCAGGCGTCCGTGGCCTCCAGGGTGTCCTGGGAGACCTGGATCGACGGGTAGAGACCGACGATGATCTGCTGGCCCATCTCGTGCGAGCGCTGCTCGAAGACACCCTTGATCGCGTCGAAGTACTTCGCCGTGTAGGGCGCCAGCAGGTCCGCCTGCTCCATCTGGGCGAAGCCCGCGATGACGGCTTCCTGGACGGTGTTGGTGAGCGTCTCCGCCTCCACCACCGAGGCCCAGGCCGCGGCCTTCGCCTCGGGGGTCGGACGCGCGGCCCGGCAGGTGGCCGCGTGGGCCTCGCCCGCCGCCGTGGCGTCGCGCTCCAGCTCGTCCATCACGGAGGCCTCGTCCGCGACACCCGTCGCGGACAGGCGCTCCAGCAGCGCCCAGCGCAACTCGGTGTCGACGGCCAGGCCCTCGACCTCGACCGAGCCGTCCAGCAGACCGGAGAGCAGCGCCAGGTGCTCCACCGTGGCCGCCGAACCGGCGAACGCCCGCGCCCACGCCAGCTGGTGGTCACTGCCCGGCTCGGACGCGCGCAGCAGGCGCTCCGCGGCCTCGGCGTACTTCGCGCGACCGGTCGCGCGCCACTCCGGGGCGGCGTAGAGCTCGACGGCCAGCTTGGCCTGGCGCTGGAGCGACTGCACCACGCCGATGTCGGACTCCCGCCCGACGCCGTGCAGCACCAGCTCCAGGTAGTCGCGGGTGGCCATCTCGCCGTCGCGGGTCATGTCCCAGGCGGCGGCCCAGCACAGCGCACGCGGCAGCGAGTCGGCGAAGTCCGCGATGTGCGCGGTGACGTTGGCCAGCGAGAACTCGTCCAGGCGGATCTTGGCGTAGGAGAGGTCGTCGTCGTTGAGCAGGATGACGGCCGGACGGTCGCGGCCGACCAGCTGCGGAACCTCCGTCAGCTCGGTCGCCTCGATGTCCAGTTCGATCCGCTCGACGCGCTTGAGGGCGTCGCCCTCCAGCTCGTACAGGCCGATGGCGATGCGGTGCGGCCGCAGCACGGCCTCGCCGCGCGCGCCGGCCGGCAGCGCCGGGGCCTCCTGGCGGACGGCGAAGGAGGTGATCACGCCGTCGGCGCCCACCTCCAGCTCCGGGCGCAGGATGTTGATGCCGGCCGTCTCCAGCCACGACTTCGACCAGGCCTTCAGATCACGGCCGGAGGTCAGCTCCAGCGCGGTCAGCAGGTCGGACAGACGGGTGTTGCCCCAGGCGTGACGCTTGAAGTAGGCCTGCACGCCCGCGAAGAACGCGTCCTGACCGACGTAGGCCACCAGCTGCTTGAGGACGGAGGCGCCCTTGGCGTAGGTGATGCCGTCGAAGTTGACCTGGACGTCCTCCAGGTCGTTGATCTCCGCCATGATCGGGTGCGTGGACGGCAGCTGGTCCTGGCGGTACGCCCAGGTCTTCATCTGGTTCGCGAAGGAGGTCCAGATGTTCGGCCAGCGGCTGCCCTCGGCCTCGGCCTGGCAGACGGTCTCGGCGAAGGTCGCGAACGACTCGTTCAGCCAGAGGTCGTTCCACCACTCCATGGTGACCAGGTCGCCGAACCACATGTGCGCGAGCTCGTGCAGGATGGTCGTGGCGCGCGTCTCGTACGCGGCGTCCGTCACCTTGGAGCGGAAGACGTACTGGTCGCGGATGGTGACCGCGCCCGCGTTCTCCATCGCGCCGGCGTTGAACTCCGGCACGAACAGCTGGTCGTACTTGGAGAACGGGTAGGCGAAGTCGAACTTGTCCTGGAAGTAGTCGAAGCCCTGACGCGTGACGTCGAAGATGTGGTCCGCGTCCAGGTACTGGGCCAGCGACGGGCGGCAGTAGACGCCCAGCGGCACGCGCTGCTCGCCGTCCGGGCTTACGTACTCGCTGAAGACGCCGTGGTACGGGCCCGCGATCAGCGCGGTGATGTAGGTCGACATCCGCGGCGTCACCGGGAAGCGGTGCACCTCGGTGCCCTCGACGGCGCCCTTCTCCGGCTCCGGCGAGACCTCGTTGCTGATCACCTTCCACCCGGTCGGGGCGGTCACGGTGAAGGCGAACGTCGCCTTGAGGTCCGGCTGCTCGAAGGAGGCGAACACGCGGCGCGCGTCCGGTACCTCGAACTGTGTGTAGAGGTAGGTCTGCTGGTCGACCGGGTCGACGAAGCGGTGCAGACCCTCACCGGTGCTGCTGTACGCGCAGTCCGCGACGACGCGCAGCTCGTTCTCGGCGGCGAGGCCCGACAGCGCGATGCGGCTGTCGGCGAAGACCTCGGTGGGGTCCAGGGTGGTGCCGTTCAACGACACCTCGTGCACGGTCGGTGCGACGAGGTCGATGAAGGTGGACGCCCCGGGCGTGGTGGCGGTGAACCGGACCACGGTCGTGGAGCGGAAGATGCCGCCCTCCGCCGCCGCGCTCAGGTCGAGCTCGATCTCGTAGCCGTCCACGTGGAGGAGCTCGGCCCGGGTACGGGCCTCCTCGCGGGTCAGGTTGGTGCCAGGCACGCTGCGTGACTCCTTTGTCGACTGTGTCTTCGCTGGCATCTTTGCACGTCCGGGCGGGAGGGCCGGGCGGATTACGCGGAGCGCGATGGTGGCGCGGTGCGGGGCGCGGCTAGGGTGTCTGACCGTATGTGTGGGTGAAGGGGGAACGCATGGACGGGTTTCGGGCGCCGTCGGCCGGCGACTTCGGTTCGTACGAGGGACTGGTCGGCCACCAGGGCGACCATCTGGCCAGGCTGGGGCAGTGGAGCGCCGGCCAGTGCAGCAACACTCAGGGTTTCGACGAGGGGCTGCTGCTCCTGCCGATGCTGGCGATCGTGCCGGAGGTCGCGCAGTTCTTCGAGGGCAAGATCGCCCAGGCGACGCGCGGTATGCACCTGATAGCGGGCAAGGTCCACGAGACCAGCGCGGAGTACACGCGCACCGACGAGGACAACGCGGCGAGCCTGCGCTCGCTCTACCCCTCGGCCTTCGGCGGTGCGCTCGGCAACTTCGGCAGCAGCGGCCTGCCGGGCGCGGGCATGGTGGGCAACTTCACCGACGAGGCGGTGGAGCCGAAGGAGCCGAAGTCCGCGGAGGCGGACGAGGCGCACAGCATCACGCTCGGTCTGCACCTGGTGAGCCAGGACCAGATCATGAAGCTGGCCGACACCCTGTTCCAGTGGTGCACGGGCCAGAGCCTCTCGCAGCTCCTGGTGACGCCGTTGCTCGGTGAGTTCGGACGTCTGCGCTATCTGTCCGACGCCTACGACGAGCTCGGCGACGGCCTCTACACCGTGGCCGGCACCCTGAGGAAGGGCTCGTGGAAGCTGGGCACCGAGTGGCAGGGCGCCACGGCTGCCGCGTTCGACCAGTACCTGTTCGCCTGGACGATGGGCATCGGCGGCATCGGCGACGCGGCCAAGGACGCGGCCAAGGCATTCAAGATCGGCTATGACACGACGGTTGCGCTGGCGATTGCGGCGCTGCGCGATATCAACGACATGATCAATAACGAGATCAAGGACTTGGCCGAGCAGGCCAAGCAGATGGTCGAGGCGGACGCGGCGGTCGAGGTCGCCGGGGGTGGCCCCGAGGATCCGGTGGCCGATGTCATTGCCGCAGGGATCGACGTCTGGAAGCTTTACAAGATCTACAAGGATGTCGAGAAGATCTGCAAGCGCATCAACGCGGTCATCGGCATCTTCAAGAAGATCGAGAAGGCGATCGCTGAGATCAAGAAGGCCGTGAGTGCGATCGAGTCGGCGATCAACTCGCCGATGCCGACCCTGGGCAGCCTGATCGACCAGGTCGAGCAGCGCGGTTTCGAGTTCGAGAAGAACGGCGGCTGGTCCCCGGTGCTGGGTGCGGGACGCATCGCGATGCTTCCGGCGGCGTAGTCGTCAGCCTCTTCGCACCCAGTCACCGATCAGTTCCGGACCACGGAAGCAGGCTCATGACCACCTTCGGCAGCAACCTCAACCTCCCGCCCAGCCGGCGCCCGTCGGAGGCGTCCGTCTCGGAGGAGCGACTCAAGGCCGCGTCCGAGCGGCTGTCCCGCGAACTCCTGGACGGCCGCAGCCCCCGTCAGCGCGAGCTGGCGAGCGCCATCTTCAAGCGCCTGAGCGAGGGCGCGGAGGTCGAAGACGTGCAGCACCTGATCCAGGACCTCAGCCACACCGCCGTCGACGACTACCGTCGTCGGGGAAGGGCAGGCCACTGACCGTGTCCTTCGATCAGCACGCGCACGCCTTCGAGTCCCTCGCCGCCTTCTCCGTCCGGGGCGACTACGGAAAGAACCACACGACGTTCTGGGTCACCCCGGCCGGGCAGTCGCAGCCGGTGGTCCGGATGCACAAGGACTTCCCCCTGGACGTCTACGTCCGTCCCTTTTACGTGTATCCCGTGGCAGACCCTCAGCAGCTGCTCGGCTACGTCAAGATGGGCAAGGCGTGGGACGGGCAGCAGACCGAGATCGGCGCGGTCGGCAACATGGCCTGGCGCTATGACCGGGACAAGCGCCCGATCGTCCAACACGACCTCGGGACGCTCACGCCGGAGCGGCAGCCCCTGACCGGTGTCAAGCGGGGTGTGCAGGCGGCCGTCGAACTGGTCGACTTCTTCTCCATCGGCGGTCCGGGGCTGGATCAGAGCGACAAGGACGCAATGTTCTCCGCCCACGTGCGCTGTGCGGGTCCGACCTCGGCGGGCTTCGAACTCGTGCGCCGGGCCGGGGTGACCGCGACCTACGACGTGGTCGTGCACGACCCGCGAGTCTCCCGGCTGCTGGTCCTCGCCTTCGTGGACGCCTTCAACAGCGTCTCTGACGCCGATGTGCGGCAGACCTGGACGTGGTTGAAGAGGAACCCTTTCCGGGACCGGAACCCGCAGGAGAACGAGCGCATGAGGCTGGAGAAGCAGCAACGCGAGGGTCGCTAGCCCGAAGGTACGGCGCTCGGACCCTAGGCTGGGCCCATGCCGTCGCATCCTGCCCCCTCCGTCGAACTCGTCCCCACCGAGGCGGGCGACGCCCGCCTCACCTGGTACCGACGTGACCGCGCGCCGCACGGCGTGCTGCTGCTCGGCCACGGCGCGGGCGGCGGCATCGAGGCGGCGGACCTCCAGGCGATCGCGGCCGGGGTCGACGCCGTTGCCGTCGTGCTCGTCGAGCAGCCGTGGCGGGTGGCCGGCAAGCGCCTCGCGCCCGCGCCGAAGACGCTGGACGCCGGGTGGCTCCCGGTCGTCGCGCACGTGCGGGAGGCGGTGGGGGAGTCGGCGCCGCTGTTCGTCGGCGGCCGCAGCGCGGGCGCGCGCGTCGCCTGCCGAACGGGCGCCGCGACGGGCGCGGCGGGCGTCGTCGCGCTGGCCTTCCCGCTCCACCCGCCGGGCAAGCCGGAACGCTCACGGGCGGACGAACTGCTGGGCACGGGCCTGCCGACGCTGGTGGTCCAGGCCGCGAGGGATCCCTTCGGCGCGCCGGAGGAGTTCCCTCCGCTGCCGGAGAAGACGCACCGCCTGGTGGGACTTTCGGCGGGCAACCACGGCTTCGCGGTGCGGAAGACGGAAACTGACGTCGTGCCCGATGTGGTGGCTGCTGTTGCGGATTGGCTTCAGGGGAGGATCCGGTAGGGACCTTGTCCGTGGTCATCCCTATGATGTGTGCGGGTGTAAAAGCCGATGAACGGGGAGGCCTGCGATGGCTGGGTATGAAGTAGATCTGAGCTACCTGCAAGACACTCTGAAGAAGCTGCAGGGAGTCGCGGACGGCATGGACACCCCCTGCGGTGTTGCCAACTACCAGACGAATCTCAGCTCATCGCAGTTCGGCGGTGAGGGCTTCCTCGAGGCCCAGAACCTGTACCAGGCGCACGACAACATGAAGTCGCAGCTGTCTACGATGATCACCGCGCTGCAGCAGATGATCCAGGAGTTCACCGACAAGACCGGCAGGGCGCACGACCAGTACGCCGGTACCGACAGCTCCGTCAGCGGCACGTTCTCGAGGGGGGCCTCCTGATGAGCGGGGTGGACGACGCCAACAACCTCCGCAAGCAGAACCAGGCTGCGCAGAAGAGTGCACAGCAGTCCGGGGACGCCGCGTGGAAGAAGGCCTTGGCTCAGAACGCGGGCGGTCAGACCGGCACCGACGGTTTCACCACCGACTTCGAGCAGGCCGGTGGTTACCAGGGCCTCAAGGACATGGTCCAGAACGCCGACCCCGCCGCGATGATGGACGTGTCGACCCATTGGGGCAAGGTCGCCGACGCCCTGAACGAAGCCGCCAGCGGGCTCGGCACGCACGTCAACAACATGTTGGATCACTGGACCGGAGACAGTGCCGACGCGTTCCGCGCCAACGCGACGACCCTGCAGCAGAGCCTGACCAACGGGTCTCAGTACGCCACCAACACCAAGGTCGCGATGACCCAGGCGAGCCTGGCGCTGTCGAGCGCGCAGGGGGACTTCCCGCACCCGCCCAGCGAGTGGGACCAGATGACCAGCTCGATCGGTGCCAGCGACAGCCAGTTCCACAAGGACGCGGCGCAGTTCGGGATCGAGAAGGCCCTTCAGATGGACGGTGGTGACCTCAGCGCCTGGGAGCGCGTGCACCAGCAGGCCGTCGTCGTCATGGAGAGGCTCGGTCGGCAGTACAACGCCTCGGCGGCGCAGTTGCAGGGGCCCGGCTCCATTGAGACCGGCACCACGGTCTGGCCGAGCCCCCCGCCTCCTGCGCAGGACAACCCGCCGGTCAACCCTTACGGTGACAATCCCACCGGGCCGCGTCACGTCGGTGACGCCAGCGTGCAGCCGATCACCGGTGGCAACGGTGGCGGCCACGACAGCTTCAACCCCGGCCAGAGCGGTGGCGGGGGCTTCACGCCCGGCGGTGGCGGGATCACCGGAGTCCACGGCGGCCAGGGTGGCACCACGCCGCCGGGTGTCGGGGGCACGCTCGACGGCGGCCTCGGCGGCCCGAAGAGCGGTATCGGCGCTGGCGGCGGCCTTCACGGCGGTCCGGGCTTCGGTGGCGTAGGCGGGGTCGGTACAGGTAGCGGTGGCGGTCGTGGCGGCTTCGGCGGCGGCGCCGGCGTCGGCGGTTTTGGTGGCTTGGGTGGCGGCGGTCTCGGTGGCGGCGGTCTGGGCGGCGGACGCCTGAGTGGCGCCGGACTCGGCGGCAGTGGGCTGGCCGAGGGTGAGGGCATGGCCGCTGGCGAGGGCGCGAATGGCATGTCCGCCGCCGAGAAGGCCGCGCTCGGTGCCGAGGGCGAGGGTGCCGGAGGTGCTGGTCAGGGCGAGCCCATGGGTATGGGCGGCGGCGGTGGCATGGGTTCGGGTAGTCAGAACAAGAAGAAGCGCAAGGCGCGTGCCGGGTATCTCGTCGAGGACGAGGAGACCTGGAACGCGAACGGCGCGTCCAACCCGGGCGTGATTGATTTCTGAGAGTCAAGTAGTGTCCTGCTCGTCGAACGTACGTAGGCGAGCGGGGTGACGGTATGGGCTTCAGTCGAGCACTGCGTGGTTTGGGGGGTGCAGCGCTCGCTGGAGCCCTCGTCGTTGCCGGGGCCCCGGCGGCGCACGCGGACCAGGCGCGAGATGCCCAGTGGGCCATTGGGTCGTCGGGATACGAGGCCGCAACGGCGGTCTGGCCGCACTCCACCGGCAAGGGCGTCACGGTCGCCGTCATCGACTCCGGGGTGCGTGCCACACAGGTCGACCTTCGGGGGCAGGTGCTCCAGGGGACGGACTTCGCCTTCGGTGGCAACGGCCAGTCCGACCACTCCCCGGAGTGCCACGGAACGGCGATGGCAAGCCTCATCGCTGCTCACGGCCACGGGCCCGGCGGTCAGGACGGCATCATGGGTTTGGCCCCAGGAGCCAAGATCCTTCCGATCGGCGTGGGCAGGGGAGTCGCGGGCCAGGGCACGAACTACGTCCCTCAGGCGATTCGTTACGCGGTAGACCACGGTGCCAAGGTCATCAGCATCTCACTCGCTGCTGCTGCCCCGGCGCCGGACGAGCAGGCTGCTGTGGCCTATGCGGAACGGCACAACGTCGTTGTGGTCGCGGGATCCGGCAACGACGGCAGCACGACTGACATGTATCCGGCCTCGGATCCGGGCGTGATCAAGGTTGGTGCGGTCGACAAGACCGGCAATGTGTGGAGCGGCTCCAACGCGGGCGGCGTCGTTGTCGCCGCTCCCGGCGTTGACATCGTCCACGACAGTTGCGGCAGCGACACCGAGATGAGTAAGGGGTCGGGGACCAGCGACGCGACGGCGTACGTCGCTGCGATCGCGGCTCTCTATCGTTCCACTCACCCGGATCTGACCCAGGGGCAGATCGTCAACTACATCGTCAAGACCGCGATTCTCCCCAAGGGGCTCACCGCACCCGACTCCCACTACGGTTACGGCATCGCCTCTCCCGACCTGAAGATGGCTGTCACTCCTGGCCCGGCCTCCGGGCCGCTCCCGCAGGCGAGCGCCGCCGCTGGAAGTGGTTCGGGCGCCGGTGACAACAGCAGTGCGAGCCCTGGGGCGACGAACACCACCGCGTCCGGGTCCGGTTCGTCCTCGTCCTCGTCCGGGATGATGATCGTCCTTGGCGGCCTTGCTGCCGTCGTCGTCATCGTGGTGATCGTCATCATCGTCGTCCGCAGCCGCCGTGGTGGTGGCGGCGGGGGCGGGACCGGGGGTGGTGGCGGTGCGGAGCCCGGGTACCCGACGTATCCGCAGGGCCCGCAGGGGTATCCGCAGCAGGCGCCGCAGGGGTACCAGCCGCCGACGGGGCAGTACGGGCAGCAGCCGCCGAACCCCTATGGCGGTGGTGGTCAGCCGTACCCGCCGCAGCCCGGCCAGGGCCAGGGCTACGGCGGAGGCCAGGGGCGGTAGCCGCAGGTCGGCGTCGAGTGGGGTCCTGCTCATCGAACGTGTGTAGGTGGGCGGGGGAACGCAATGAGCTCGGGCAGGATGCCGCGCTGTCTCGGAGGGGCGGCTCTCGCCGGAGCGCTGCTGCTCATCTCGGTGTCTTCCGCGCACGCGGACGGAGTGCGGGACGGGCAGTGGGTGCTCGGCGCCTACCAGGCGCGGGAGACGGTCTGGCCGCGCAGCACCGGCGCGGGCGTGACCGTGGCGGTGATCGACTCGGGTGTGCGCGCGACGCATGTCGACCTCCAGGGCGCCGTACTGCCGGGCATGGACTTCGCCTTCGGCGGTGACGGTCGGCAGGACCACTCCGCCGACGGGCACGGAACCGGGATGGCCAGCATCATCGCCGGCCGAGGCCACGGGCCGAACGGTCAGGACGGGATCATCGGGCTCGCGCCGGGTGCGAAGATCCTTCCCGTCGGGATCGGCGAGGGCGTGGGGGGTCGCGGGCTCGACTACGTGCCGCAGGCCATCCGCTACGCCGTGGACCACGGCGCCAAGGTGATCAGCATGTCCTTCGGCAGCCCGGCCGCCAATCCGGCCGAGGAGGCGGCGGTCGCCTACGCCGAGCGCCACGACGTCGTGCTGGTCGCGGCGGCGGGGAACGACGGCTCGACGCGGCGGCAGTACCCGGCGTCCTGGCCCGGGGTGGTCAAGGTCAGCGCGGTCGACGAGAACAACAAGCTCTGGAGCGGCTCGACCACGGGGGGCGTCACCGTCGCCGCGCCGGGGGCCCACATCCTCCGCGCGGGCGACGCGAGTGACACGCAGGTGGTCAGCGCCAGCGGCAGCAGCGACGCGGCGGCCTACGTTGCCGCCATCGCCGCACTCGTCCGCTCCGCTCACCCCGAGCTGACCGCGGGCCAGACCATCGCCACCGTGATCCGCACGGCCGCCATGCCCCAGGGGCACACCGCGCCCGATCCGGGGCTCGGCTACGGGATCGCGCGGCCGGACCTCGGCCGCGTCGTCGATCCCGGCGCGGCCGCAGGGCCGTTGCCGAGGGCCACGGTTCCGCCCGGGACGGGCCTCGCCGACTGGAGCTGGAGTCTCGACGCCTCCTCGGCCCCGGCGGACGGGTCGGGGACTTGGCTGTCCCTGCTCCTGCGCGGGGTTTTCGGCGCGCTCGGGGTGGCCGGGATCGTCCTCGTCGACGTCGCCCTCCGCCGGAAGCGGCGCCCGAAGGCGTCGGCGCTGCTGCCGGACGCTACTTGAACATCTGGACGGCCGTCCCGGTCCCGTCGAGGGCGACGAGCAGGACGCGGCCGTCCGGGAGGGCGTAGACCGTGCCCGCCGTGTAGACGAACGAGCTCGGCTTGCCCGGCAGGTTGGCCAGGACCGTGGAGCGGCCCGTGAGCGGGTCCAGCGAGACGAGCTCGGGGGAGCTGTACTGGCTGAAGTCCGAGACGAGCGAGATCGCGTAGATCTTGGCGCTGCCCGCGGTCGGGGTGTCCTGCTGCGGGTGAACGAGGGCGGCGCCCTGGTGGCCGTCGCCGTCGTAGGTCCAGTTGGTGGCGCCCGTCGTGGTGTTGACGGCGGTGATGACCGCACGGGAGGGCGTCTGTTGGCGTGAGGGGAGCAGCAGCGTCGTCGTGCCGACCGTGCGGGCGCCGCTGTCCGTGGGGCCGGCCGCTCCGAGGTTGGGGTCGAAGCCGTCCGCGAGGGTGAGCGCGTGGGGCGTGCCGCTGGTGTTGTAGAGGTTGACGGTGCCGTTCGTCAGCGACGCGACGACCGGGGCGGCATTGACGATCGAGCCGAACTGGATGTGGTCGGTGCCCTGTCTGTGCCAGATCTCCTTGCCCGTGGCCGCGTCGAACGCGGTGACCACGTACGAGGGGCTGACGTCGGCGCAGTAGTCGTCGACCAGGACGACGCCCGCGCCGCCGTAGGGGTAGGCGTTGCAGTACTGGCCGCGCGGCTTGTAACCCCACATGACGTGGCCGTCGGTGAGGTCGACCCCACCCACGACGGTGTCGTTGACGACGACGCCGACCGCGCCGTCGAGGAACGTGGTCGTGGGCGCGGCGGCGCTGTGGTCCTTGGTGGTCATCGGGGTGGACCACAGGGTCTTGCCGGTGCGGGTGTCGACGCCGACCACCGTCGTGCAGTCCGAGGTGTCGGGACCGAAGCCGATCGTGCCGATGCCGGAGGTGGAGACCGTCGGGGACATCGCGCAGGGGACGGCCGGGCCGGTGAGCGGACGGGCGGTCCACGCGGGGGTGCCGTCCGAGAGCTTGTAGGCCTTGACACCGGACCGGGTGGCGCGGACGAAGTAGGAGTCGGTGACCCAGGTGCCCACCTGCTGGTCGGCCGCGGAGCCGGGCAGGCTCCAGTCGGCGGTCAGCGTCCGGGCGTCCGCGGCGTCGGCACCGGCCCCGGTCCCGGCCGCCGCCGTGGTGCCTCCGCCGCCATCGTCGTCGGTGGTGAGCACGACGGCGGTGACGGCGATTGCGGCGAGGGCGACACCGCCGGCGATGATCCGGGTGCGTGCACTCCGGCCCAGGCCCAGCGGCCGGAGCGGGTTGAACCGCCTGCGCGGGCCGGAGGACGAGGAGAACGGCCGACCTCCCGTCGGCGCGGACGGCAGGGGCGGCAGCTCGGGCCACGTACCCTGCCGCTGCCAGGCGTCGGCCGGCGGCTGTGCCGTCGGCGGCAGCGCGTACGGCGACGGAGCGTGAGCCGAGAACGCCGACTCCGACTCCGACTCCGACGCGGACTCCGACGCGGAGGCCGAGGCCGACGCCGATACGGACGCCGAAGCCGATGACCAACCGGCTCTCACGGTTGCGACGGGCTGCGTCTCCTCCGCCTGGCGCGGCAGCGTCATCGGCGTCGGCATGGGCATCGGCATGGTGGCGGCCGGGTCCGACGCCGTCGCGGCGGCGTCGTAGGACCAGCCGGGCTGCCCGGAGAGCCGCGGCGGCGGGCCGTCCTGCGCCTCCTCCGGCGTGACGGTGGGGTGGTCCGCCTCCGTCGACGTCGGCAGGTTCCCGCTCCCGGCGGCCGCCTCCTCGCTGGTCGAGCCATCGGCGGCCGAGCCCGGACTGTGGTCTGTCATTCCGTGCGCCTCCCGAACACCGTCGACTGACGTTCAGTCAACGCGGAAGCGCGCAGCGCCACGCCCCCGTCCGGCCAGCCTAGCGGGAGCGGACAGACGGGGGCGAAACGCCTTCGCGCCAGTGGACTCAGCGGATCAGCGGATCGGCGGACTCAGCGGGCGTCGCAGGCCTGCGCGCGCAGGGCGCGGGCGAGGTCGTCCCGGCACTCGCGCACCAGGCGGCGCAGCGCGGGGGCGGCGTCCTCGTGCTCGGCGAGCCAGGCGTCCGTGCGGGCCAGCGTGGCGTCCGTGGAGACCAGGCGCGGGAAGAGGCCGTTGACGATGCGCAGCGCGATCTCGATGGAGCGCTCCGCCCAGACCTTCTCCAGCACCTCGAAGTACGGCTCCGCGTACGGGGCGACGAGCTCGCGCTGCGAGGCCTGCTGGAAACCGGCGATCTCCGCCTCCAGCAGGGCGTTGGGCAGCTCGTCGGTCTCGACGACGGCGTGCCAGGCGCGGGCCTTGGTCTCCGCGTTCGGGGCGGAGGCGCGCGCGGCGGTCTCCAGGCGCTTGCCGCTCGCGGTGTTGTCCCGCTCCAGTTCGGCCGTGAGCTCGGCGTCGCCCGCCCGGCCGCTCGCGACGAGCGTCTGGAGCAGCGCCCAGCGCAGTTCCTGGTCGATGTCGAGGCCGTCGATCCGGCCCGTTCCGGCCAGCAGGCCGCTCACCAGGGTCAGGTCGGCGTCGCCGTCGGCGGACTGCGCGAAGAAGCGCGCCCACGCCAGCTGGTGGTCACTGCCGGGCTGGGCGGCGCGCAGCTCGGTGAGCGCGCCCTCCGCCAGCGCCCGCGCGGCCGCCGCGCGCCCCTCGGGGGCGACGTACTGCTCCAGCGACAGCTTGGCCTGGGTGTGCGCCTGCTGCAGCACGCCGATGTCGGTCTCGCGGCCGGCGAAGCGCAGCACCAGGTCGAGGTAGTCGCGCGCCGGCATCAGGCCGTCACGCGTCATGTTCCAGACCGCGGACCAGCACAGGGCGCGCGCGAGGGGGTCGGCGATGTCGCCGAGGGAGGCGCGCAGCGTCTCCAGCGACCCCTCGTCGAAGCGCATCTTGCAGTAGGTCAGGTCGTCGTCGTTGACCAGCACCAGCGCCGGGCGCGGGACGCCCACCAGCTCCGGCACCGGCGTCCGCGCCTCCGCGCGCACGTCCAGCTCGACGCGCTTGCTGCGCACCAGGCGGCCGTCCTCGGTGAGGTCGTACAGGCCGACGGCGACGCGGTGCGGGCGCAGCGTCGGGTAGTCGGCGGCGGCGTCCTGCAGCACGGCGAAGTCGGTGATCCGGCCCTCGGCGTCCACGGTCAGCTCGGGGGTGAGCGCGTTGACGCCGGCGGTCTGCAGCCAGGAGCGGGACCACGCCGCCATCGCCTCGGCGCCGCGGCCGCTGGTCTCGGCGAGGGCGGCCAGCAGGTCGTCCAGGGTGGTGTTGCCGAAGGCGTGGCGCTTGAAGTAGTGGCGCGCGCCCTCGAAGAACGCGTCCCGGCCGACGTAGGCGACCAGCTGCTTCAGCACGGCCGCGCCCTTGGCGTAGGTGATGCCGTCGAAGTTGAGCTTGGCGTCCTCGAGGTCGCGGATGTCCGCAGTGATCGGGTGCGTGGTGGGCAGCTGGTCCTGGCGGTAGGCCCACGCCTTGCGGCGGTTGGCGAAGGTGATCCAGCCCGCCTGGTACTTGGTCGCCGCGACCTGCGAGAACGCGCCCATGAAGTCCGCGAAGGACTCCTTCAGCCACAGGTCGTCCCACCACTGCATGGTGACCAGGTCGCCGAACCACATGTGCGCCATCTCGTGCAGGATGACGTTGGCGCGGCCCTCGTAGGCGGCCTCGGTCACCTTGGAGCGGTAGATGAACTCCTCGCGGAAGGTGACCAGGCCCGGGTTCTCCATCGCGCCGATGTTGTACTCGGGCACGAAGGCCTGGTCGTACTTGCCGAACGGGTAGGGGTAGTCGAACTCCTCGTGGAAGAAGTCCAGGCCCTGCTTGGTGACGGTGAAGATCTCGTCCGAGTCGAAGTACTGCGCAAGCGACTTGCGGCACAGCGCGCCGAGCGGGATCTCCAGCGTGGTGCCGTCCGGCAGCTCGCGGCTGTAGTGGTCGCGGTCCACGTGGTACGGGCCGGCGACGATCGCGGTGATGTAGGTGGAGATCAGCTGCGTGGGCGCGAACGTCCAGGTCAGCGAGCGGTCCTCGTTCTGCTCCGGCGCGCCGGTGGCGGCCGAGTTGGAGAAGGCCTCCCAGTGCGCGGGCGCGGTCACCGTGAAGGAGAAGGACGCCTTGAGGTCGGGCTGCTCGAAGTTCGCGAAGACACGGCGCGCGTCGGCGGGCTCGTACTGGGTGTAGAGGTACACCTCGCCGTCGACCGGGTCGACGAAGCGGTGCAGGCCCTCGCCGGTGTGGCTGTAGGCGCAGTCGGCGTCGACGACCAGCTCGTTCTCGGCGGCCAGGCCGGGCAGCGTGACGCGGGAGCCGTCGAAGACCTCGGCCGGGTCCAGCTCGCGCCCGTTCAGCGTGACGCTGCGCACGTGCGGCGCCAGCAGGTCCGCGAAGGAGTCCGCGCCCGGCTCGGAGCAGCGGAAGCGCAGGGTCGTGCGAGAGCGGAACCTGCCGCTGTCGCCCAGGGCGCTGCGCAGGTCGAGTTCGACGGCGTACCCGTCGACCGCGAGAATCCTGGCCCGCTCGCGGGCCTCGTCGCGGGTGAGATTGGTGCCGGGCACGTCGGTACTCCTCGTGCAGACGGGGCGCGGTGAGGGTGGTCGCGCCGCTGAACCGTGGATCGCTTGTCCTGGCATCTTGTCACGCCGAGTGGTGCCGGGAATGGTGGCGGCGGGGTACGCGTTTGGCTCCAGGGGGATCACGCCCGCAGAGACCCTGGACGAGACCAGGACAAGCAGGACAAGGGAGCATGTATATGTCCGTCGACGAGCCCGTCGCGCCCGCCGTCACCGCCGACTTCTGGTTCGACCCGCTGTGCCCGTGGGCGTGGATGACGTCCCGCTGGATGCTGGAGGTCGAGAAGCAGCGGCCGATCAAGGTCACCTGGCACGTGATGAGCCTGGCCGTGCTCAACGAGGGCCGCGACCTGCCGGAGAAGTACGCCAAGCTGATGGAGGAGGCCTGGGGGCCGGTCCGCGTCTGCATCGCCGCCCAGCAGCTGCACGGCGCCGGCGTGCTCGGCCCGCTCTACACGGCGCTCGGCACCCGCTTCCACAACGGCGGCCAGCCGCGCGACCGGGCGACGATCGTCGCGGCGCTGGCGGAGGCCGGCCTGCCGGAGTCGCTGGCCGACGCGATGGACTCCACCGACTACGACGACGCGCTGCGGGTCTCCCACAAGGAGGGCATCACCCTCGTGGGCGAGGACGTGGGCACCCCCGTCATCGCGGTCCCGGGCCCGACGGGCGAGCGCATCGCCTTCTTCGGCCCCGTGGTCACCCCCGCCCCCAAGGGCGAGGCGGCGGGCCGCCTGTGGGACGGCACGATCCTGGTCGCCTCGACGCCGGGCTTCTACGAGATCAAGCGCACCCGCACCGAGGGCCCCATCTTCGACTGACGGCCGGTCGCACGATCCAGGGGCGCGGGCCCTGCTCGATCAACTGCGGGCGCGAGCAAACCCCCTGTGCGGATGGCCCTCTGTTACCGGGGGCCATCCGCTCATCGGTGGCTTGTCGCGCACGCAGTACATCGAGCAGAGCCCCGCGCCCCTGGCGGTTCCCCGCGCCCCTGGCGGCTGCGCCGCCTGAAGTGGTGCAGCTACCCGCGGGAGCCAACAGTTCGCTTCTGCCAGGCCAGGCCCGCCAGGGCCAGGACGCCCGTCGCGCCGAGGGTGCAGGCCAGTTGGACGCGGTTGGCGTGGGACAGCAGCATCAGCGCCAGCACCCCGGCGACGCCGGCCAGGGCCACCCACGTCAGGTACGGGAACCCCCACATCCGCACGGTCAGCGCGCCCGGCGCCTCCCGCTCCAGCCGCCGCCGCATCCGCAGCTGCGCCACGCAGATGAACGCCCAGACCACCAGGACCGCCGCCCCGACGGCGTTCAGCAGCCACGCGAAGACGGTCGTCGGCCACCAGAAGTTCAGCAGCACCGCGAAGAACCCGAACGCGGACGAGGCCAGCACCGCGACCCGGGGGACCCCGCCGCCCACCCGGGCGACCGCCTTCGGTCCCAGGCCGCGCTGGACGAGCGAGTACGCCATCCGCGACGAGCCGTAGATGTTCGCGTTCATCGCGCTCAGCAGCGCGATCAGGACGACCACGTTCATGATCTGGGCCGCCGCCGGGATGCCGAGCAGGTTCAGGACCTCCACATAGGGGCCGTTCTTGACCACGCCCGCGTCGTTCCACGGCAGCAGCGTGACGATGACCGCCATCGAGCCGACGTAGAAGAGCGCGATGCGCCACATCGCCGTCCGCACGGCGTTGCCGACGCTGCGGACGGGGTTCTCGGACTCCGCCGCCGCGATGGTGACCGTCTCCAGGCCCCCGTAGGCGAAGACGGACGCGAGCAGGCCCGTGACCAGGCCGTTGACGCCGTTCGGCAGGAAGCCGCCGTGGCCGGTGAGGTTGGCGAGGCCGGGCGCGCCCTTGCCGACGACGCCGAGGACCGCGAGGACGCCCAGGACCAGGAAGCCGACGATCGCCACGATCTTGATCGCAGCGAACCAGAACTCGAACTCGCCGAAGTTCTTCACCGCGGTCAGGTTGCTCGCGCAGAAGAACGCCATGAAGAGCGCGACCCATATCCAACTTGGCGTGCCTGGCAGCCAGTTGGTCATGATGCCAGCCGCGCCCGTGGCCTCGACGGAGACGCCGACGCAGAGCAGCAGCCAGAACAGCCAGCCGGAGGCGAACCCGGCCCAGACGCCGATCTCCTTCTCCGCGTGGACGGAGAACGATCCGGAGGCGGGTCGCGCGGCCGACATCTCGCCGAGCATCCGCATGATGAGCATCACGAGCGCGCCGGAGGCGGCGAAGGCGAGCACGATCGCCGGGCCGGCCGCGGCGATGCCGGAGCCGGAGCCGACGAAGAGGCCGGCGCCGATGACGCCGCCGAGGGCGATCATCGACAGGTGGCGCTGCCGCAGGCCCTGGGAGAGGCCGTTCGGAGCGGAGGAGGCGGGGGAGGGCCCGTTCTGCTGCTTCTGTGGTGCGGTCGTGGTGCTCATCAGTCCTGCAGGTGGTGTTCGGATACTGAGCCGACTTGATCAGTATTCGGTCGATCGTGCCCGTTTCGACAGGGAACAAGGTCCTCTGGGCCAGTATGCGAACGTCGTGATCACCCACCGCGACCGGCCGGCAGCGTCACGTGCCCGACCCGTCGGGCTCGCCTAAGCGTTGACCTGCGGTTTTGTGGGAAGCGCGCTAAGCGCCCCGCCCGGCGGGCCGATAGGTTCACGAACGTTCACTCACCGTCCGTCCCCAGGAGTCCTGCCGTGAGCATCGCCGCACCGATCGTCCGTCCCGGCGCCGTCCTCGCCGACCTGCTGCCCGCCGTCGGGGCGACCCGTGGCCGCGCGCTGGTCCGCGACGCCGCGCTCGTCCTCGGGGGTGCCGCGTTCACCGGTCTGGCCGCGCAGCTGTCCGTGCCCGTCCCCGGCTCCCCGGTGCCGGTGACCGGGCAGACGCTGGCCGCGCTGCTCGTGGGCACGGCGCTCGGCGCGCGCCGCGGTGGCGCCTCGATGGCGCTCTACCTGCTGGCCGGCCTGGCCGGCGTGCCGTGGCTCGCGGGCGGGGCGTCCGGCATGAGCGTCTCCATCGGCTACGCCGTCGGCTTCGTCGTCGCGGGTGCCCTCGTCGGCGCGCTGGCCCGTCGCGGCGCGGACCGCAGCCCGCTGCGCACGGCCGCCGCGATGGTCCTCGGCAACCTCGTGATCTACGCCGTCGGCGTGCCGTGGCTGGCCGTCGCCGCGCACCTGAACCCGGCTCAGGCCGCCTCGGCCGGTCTCTACCCGTTCCTGATCGGCGACGCGCTCAAGATCGCCTTCGCGATGGGCCTGCTGCCCGGCGCCTGGAAGCTGGTGGGCCGTCGCGCCTCGCAGGACCAGGGCTGACATAATCCAGCCATGCGCGTCTACCTGGGATCCGACCACGCCGGTTTCGAGCTCAAGCAGCACTTCGTCAAGTGGCTGACCGAGGCCGGGCACGAGCCGATCGACTGCGGTCCGCACATCTACGACGCCGTCGACGACTATCCGCCCTTCTGCCTGCGCGCCGCCGAGCGCACCGCGGCGGACCCGGAGGCGCTCGGCGTCGTCATCGGCGGCAGCGGCAACGGCGAGGCCATCGCCGCGAACAAGGTCAAGGGCGTCCGCGCCGCGCTCGCCTGGAGCCTTGAGACGGCCAAGCTGGGCCGCGAGCACAACAACGCCAACGTCGTCTCCATCGGCGGCCGCATGCACACCGAGGAGGAGGCCACCTCCTTCCTGGAGGCCTTCCTCGACACGCCGTTCTCCGCCGAGGAGCGTCACATCCGCCGCATCGACATGCTGACGGAGTACGAGACCACCGGCGAGCTCCCGCCGATCCCGGCCCACCACCCGCAGGGCTGAGCGCGGCAACAGCAGCGCAGGGATGCCCGAGGGCCACACCATCCACCGACTGGCCGCCGAATACCACCGGGTCTTCGGCGGCCAGGCCGTTGCCGTCTCCAGCCCGCAGGGGCCGTTCGCCGAGGGCGCGGCGCTGCTGGACGGCCGCGAGTTGACCGCCACCGACGCCAAGGGCAAGCACCTTTTTCTCGGCTTCGACGGAGCCCGGTGGATCCACATCCACCTCGGCCTGTACGGCAAGGTCTTCTGGGGCCACGGCCCCGCGCCCGAGCCCGTCGGCCAGGTCCGGCTGCGGACAGCCTCCGACGACGCCTACGCCGACCTGCGCGGGCCGACGAGGTGCGCGCTGGTCACCCCCGGCGAGAAGCTGGAGGTCGAGGCCCGCCTCGGCCCCGACCCGCTGCGCGCCGGGGAGAGCGGCGACGCCGCCTGGAAGCGGGTCAGCGCCAGCCGCACCACCGTCGCCGCACTGCTGATGGACCAGAAGGTCCTCTCCGGCGTCGGCAACGTCTACCGCGCCGAGGTGCTCTTCCGTCAGGGCATCGACCCGCACCGCGAGGGCCGCAGCCTCGGCCGCGCCGAGTGGGACGCCATCTGGGGCGACCTGCGCCCGCTGATGCGCGAGGGCGTCCGCAACAACCGCATCGACACCGTCCGTCCCGAACACACCCCCGAGGCGATGGGCCGCCCGCCCCGCGTCGACGACCACGGCGGCGAGGTCTACGTCTACCGCCGCGCCGGACAGCCCTGCCTGGTCTGCGGCACGGAGGTCCGCGCCGAGGAGCACGCCGCCCGCAACCTGTTCTGGTGCCCGCGCTGCCAGGCCTGAGACGACCCGGGCACGCGCTCAGCCGAGCCGAAGACCCACATCGGGCGACTGCTCACCAGGCCGGCCGCCCGCGACCGGGCCCAACTGGGCATCGCCGCCCACGAGTCCGGTCTGATCCGGCCGGGCGGGGCGGTCAGGCCATCGTGAACGACAGCACGAACGCCATCACCCCGAACACCGCCGCCCCCGTGAACAGGGCCAGCACGACGAACCCGAGCCGGTTCCCCACCCGCGCGGCCCGCACGTTCTCGGGCGTCGCCCGCCGTCCGACGAGGGACGCGGGTGCGGTGGCCGCCATGCTGAGGCCGAGGAGCAGCAGCGCGAACCAGCCCACCGTGCGCTGGAGGCTGATCCGGCCGTAGTCCCCGGCCCCGAGCCGGTCGGCGTTCAACGTGCTGCCGGGCGCGAGCTTCAGCGGGCTGGAGACGAGGGCGGAGGGGTCGGTGACCTTGCCGTCGGTGGAGCGGAAGTGCCCGGTGCAGCCGATGTAGGACGTCTTGCCCTGCCCGATCACGCTGCACGAACCGACCTTCACCGTCCCCGGCGTCCCGGCGAGCCCGGCCGCGTGCGCGGCCTCGTACCCACCCCACCAGGCGAGCAGCAGCCCGACCCCGACCAGCAGGAACAGCATGGGCAGCCCGGCGGGGCTGCGCATGGGGCGGGTCCGGCTCGTGGTCAGGATCGTCATGCGGAGACGTTAACCGTTGCCTCTGGCAGTCGTTGCACGTGGGGCGCGAGGAACCGCGCGACAAGCCTGCCCGCGCCCCTGAACGCGCTCCCGCGCGCGATGGCGCGATGTCGCAGCCCGCATCCGCAATCCGTCGACGCGTGACGGTGGCGCTCGATAGGGTCTCCGGAACATGGCACGCCGCGAGACCGGGGGGCACCCGGACGACACCCGTACGGTCCGCCTGCGCAGGGCGCAGCGTCGGGCCTGGCGTCGGGTGCGCCGCGCTGCCGTGGACTACTTCCGTGGGGACGGCGCCGACTGGATCGCGTTCGCGGTGCTGCTGCTCACCGTGCCGCTGCTGACCCTGGCCACCGTCACCTTCCCGGTCTGGTTCCCGCCCACCGCGCTCGTGCTGCCGGTGATCTCCGGTGCCCTGCTGCTGCGTCCCAGCAGCCTCGTCCTGCTCTACGCCGCCGCGGCCGCCGCCCTCGCGGCCGAGTCCGTCCTGCTCGGCCCCTACGACGGCGGCTGGCCGGGACGGGTGACGCCCGGCTGCGTGCTGACCGTCGGCGCTGTGGGCGCCGTCGGACTGGTGCTGGCGCAGTTCCGCAACCGGGTCGGCGTGCCGTGGCGGCGCGGCGGGTCGATGCTGTTCGACCTGCGCGAGCGGCTGAAGGTGCAGAGCCGTATCCCCTCCCTCCCGGCGGGCTGGCACGCCGAGATGGCGCTGCGCCCGGCCGGAGGCCAGTCCTTCTCGGGCGACTTCGTCGTCGCCGCCCGCACCGGCACCGGCAAGCGGGTGCTGGAGGCGGTCCTCGCCGACGTCTCCGGCAAGGGCATGGACGCCGGTTCGCGTGCTCTGCTCCTCTCCGGCGCGTTCGGCGGGCTCCTCGGCTCGCTGCCGCCGCACGACTTCCTCCCGGCGGCCAACGGCTACCTGCTGCGCCAGGGCTGGGAGGAGGGCTTCGCGAGCGCCGTCCACCTGGTGCTGGATCTGGACACCGGCGAGTACGAACTGCTGTCGGCGGGTCACCTGCCCGGCATGCAGCGGGTCAACGGCACCGGGCGCTGGGCCACCAAGGAGGCCGAGGGGCCGCTCCTCGGCATCTACGACGGCGCCAAGTTCGAGGGCGTGCGCGGCGTGCTCGGGCACGGCGACGTGCTGATGCTGTGCACGGACGGCATGGTGGAGGCGCCGGGCCGGGATCTGTCCGAGGGCATGGACCGACTCATGGGCGAGGCCGACCGGTTGATCGGTACGACCTTCGCCGGCTCCGCCTGGCGCCTGATCGAGCGGGTCGCCAAGGACCGCAGTGACGACCGGGCCCTCCTGCTGCTCTGGCGCGAATAGGCGTATCCCAGGCCGCACTTGTACCATCCGTCACACGATCTTCGGACAATCTCGGCTGATTGTGCACTCCGCCAGTGGGGTGTGAGCCAGAACCGCTTTACGGAGCCGGTTGATCCGGAGAGACTGGCTAGGCGGGCGAGCGTGAGCTGGGGGTGATGCCGTGGTGACGCGGCGTTGTGCTTCCGGTGCCGGGCGTCCCTCAGCTGTTGACGTAGCCGTCGTCACGTTCGAAGCGAGGAAGTGGGGCCCGTGACAACCTTCTCCATCTCAGCGGTGGTCCTGTTGGGGATCCTGCTCGTCGTGTTCCTCAGGAACAAGACGATGAAGCTCAGTTACACCGTTCTGGCCATCCTCTTCGGCTTCTTCCTCGACAAGACGTCAGCGGCGGCACCGATCCAGCAGTTCCTGACGCAGATCGCCAACACGATCAACCAGATCACCAAGTAGCGCGGCTCGGGTGGGCCTCAGAGCAGCCGGCGCAACAGGCCCGAGGGCGTGGGCGGCTGACCGGCCGTCCGCCCGGTCTCCCGCGGTCGCGCCGTCGGTGCTCCCGGTGCCGTCTCGGCGTCCCGCAACGCGTCCGGATCGCGGGTGAGCAGCAGGAAGCACCGGGCCCACGCGAGGTGCTCCCCGCGTGGCCACGCCATGGCCCGCAGCGCCGCCGACGCGGCGGGCACCGGCTCGCCGTCGACGCGCACCTCGGCCACCACGTCACCGGCACGCCCGCCGAAGAAGATCCGCACACCGTGCAGCGAGCGGCCGTCCAGCCGCGGCAGGACCTCCGCGGCCAGGGCGGGCAGCAGGTGGTGGCCCTCCACCCACTCGCTCAGCGGCGCGCTGCGGAATCCGAAGACGGCGGCCGGCCCCTGCACCGTGTACCAGCCGGGCGCCCCCGCGGCCGCCCCGGGCGCGAAGACGTCCCCGTGCAGCCCGCGGCGCTCCAGCAGCTCCACGACGGCGCTCGCCGTCGTGGTGCGCCACATCCGCACCCCGTTCTCCAGCCGCTGCTCCTCGGTGCGGCCCAGACCGCTCGCGCAGTCCCAGACCACCGGCCCCTCGCCGTCGCCCAGCCGCAGCACGTAACCGAGGTCCAGATGCGGCGCGACGCCCGCGTCGGCGCCGTCCCCCCGGTGCTCCCTGACCGCGACCGCGGTCCGTCCGGGACCGCGCACGACCTGGTCGTCGACGTGGAACCGCCGCCCGAGTGCGGCCATCTCCCGCACCACGCTGCGCCGTATCACGTCCAGTCGCTGCTCGGCCCGCACCCTGCCGCCCCTCGTAGTTCGCCGGGCCCACCCGGTCCGCGCCCTCGTGAAGCCTTCGTGAAGCCGCGCAGAGCGTACCGCGCGCAGGTGTTCACAAGGTCGTCCCCGTCGCCCTCGCCCTCGCCCTCGGACGCGCCCACCGGGGAGACCCGGGCCTAGCCTGGAAGACGGGGGAGTCCCGGGAGTGAGGAGTCCCGTCATGAGTGTCGTCATGTCGATGAAATGGGCCGGGGTCACGCCGGAGCAGTACGACGCGGTCCGCGACCTCGTGCACTGGGAGGACAAGCTGCCCGACGGCGCGGTCCTCCACGTCGCCTGGTTCGAGGACGGCGCGCTACGCGTCACCGACGTCTGGAACACCGAAGCGGACTTCGGCCGCTTCACCGAGGAGCGCTTGATGCCGGGCGTGCAGAAGGTCGGGCTCACGGGCGAGCCCGAGGTCACCCTGGCGCCGCTGCACCGCCGCATGATCGCCGACGGCGTCAGCGGCGCCGCCTCCTGACGCCTCCGCGCACGCCACTCCGTCCGCCACCCCGTCCGCCCTGTGCCGCTCGCCTGCCGGGCGGCACAGTGCGGACGGCCGGCGGTTTCAGACCGTGCGCCGCGCCATCGCCTCGGCGCCGGCCACGAGCCCCTCCGCGGCGGTCACGGCCGGATACGCGGTGACCTTGAAGACGTCGCCCCAGGCCAGCCCGACCTCCATCACCGGGGTGAAGCTCTCCGCCCGGAACACCACCACGACGGCGGGCTGCTCCGCCCCCAACCAGTACTCGCCCTCCACGGCCATCCCCGGCGGGTACGCCCACCCGGCCCGCCGGGCGAGCGCGCCGTCCCTTTGCTCCCGGCTGAGGCCGGACTGCCAGTCGAGGGTCATCACGTAGAGCACGATGCCTCCCTAGGACGAGGGAATGCCTACTCCTCCACGCTAGGAGCCGCCTGCCGCCGCCGCATCCCTGCCGTCAGGTTGCGCAGCACGCTCCAGCACCAGCAGGACAGCAACAGGGCGGCCGCAGCGAACATCAAGGTGTTGTTGATCCAGGCGTCTCCGCCGTTGTCGGGGAAGACGACGTCCGCGTCGCCGGTGTCCCGGGCGGCGATGCGGTCACCGACCTGGTGGACCTACGGAGCGGGAGCGGCGGCCGTGGTCGGGACGTTCGGATCATTCGGGTAGGTCCCGAGGTTCCACACCCGCCAGGAGTGCAGCGACATCGGGTTGGCCAGATGGATCTCCAACGTCTGTGTCACCCCGTTCGCGTACCGGATCTCGACCGAGGCGTCGGCGCTGTCGACCTCGTTGTCGGCGTCGACCGTGACGGTCGCCGTGCCGCTGTTCGCGTCGCGCGTGTGCGCGAAGTCGGCGGCGGTGAACCCGCTCGGGCCGCCGTTGCCCTGGGAGGGGACCACGGCCCGGAGTTCGTCCTCACTGTGGTCGGCGAGCGCTCGCAGATAGCACCGGACGAGCGCCGCCTGATCGGCGTCCGCCTTCTCGATGTGCGCGGTCCACGAGCACGACGGCTCCCCGGCGTCGGGCCCGTCCCTGAACTCCTGCACGGCGGACCAGGCCGCCGGCCCGACCCACCCGACCAGCACCCCTCCCGCCACCACGATCCACGTGGCGACCCCACCCCACAGCACCGCGCGCCCGCGGCGCCCCGCCCCACCCTGCGATTCCACGCCCATGCACGGCATCCAACCAGTCCGCCCCGGCAGACGCGCCGAACACACCGTGCTTGGATGTCCCGATGACCGGTCGATGGACGGCCCCTTCCTGGGGCGCGCTGCCCAGGCGGATCACGCTGTACCGCACCCCCGGGGGATGGCGCCACAGCATCCTCACCGAAACCGGCGGCCGCCTCTGCGGCGGCCTCTCCGCTGTGTCCGCGGACGCTTCCGACACGGAGGCCCGGTCAGCCGCGACCACCATGCTCGAACGCCTGGCCCTGGACTTCCACGGCACCGACGTGGACATCTCGTGGCACCCCTCCGACGCCCCGGACACCTGCAACGGCGTAGTGGCCCGCCGAGAGGCCCACCCGGACTGAGCCGCCTGCCCGAGCCCCAGCGCCCTTCGGCTGAGCCCCCAGCCGGCCCGCTGGTGTGCTCCGCCCCAGCGCGGTCGGCAGACCGGGGAGCCATACTCCTGGAACGCGGAAGGCCCAGCTCGGGGATCATGTCCCTGAGCTGGGCCTTCGGCGTCGGAGCGGGCGACGGGAATCGAACCCGCGTAGCTAGTTTGGAAGACTAGGGCTCTACCATTGAGCTACGCCCGCGAGGCTTGCGCCGTGGATCAGGGTAGCGGACGCGGGCGGGGGGATGCACACCACTTGAGCTGGGCGGCGTCGCGGGTGAATTCGCTCGGGTGGCACGGGTGCAGCATGTACGCTACGTCTCGCGAGACGAACGGGGTGTGGCGCAGTTTGGTAGCGCGTCCGCTTTGGGAGCGGAAGGTCGTCGGTTCGAATCCGGTCACCCCGACCATCGAGTTATGAGTACACGCCTGCTGAGCTGCGGAAACGGCCGGGCGGGCCGTCGGGGCGAAGGCCGTTTGTGGTACCGGTAGGATGGGTCGCTGGTGGCGTCTGCGCACCGCGGCATGAACCGTCGCGGGTGAGTGAGGCCACCGACAGCCCGGCGGGCGATTAGTCAAAAGGACGCATCACCCGTCTCGCCGCGTGCCCGAAGACCGGACCGCGGCGGACATCCGACCGAAAAGCCCCCAAGGAGACCCAACCGTGAAGAGCGCCGTGGAGACTCTGAACCCGACCCGGGTTCGACTCACCGTCGAGGTGCCCTTCGAGGAGCTCAAGCCCAGCCTCGACGCGGCGTACAAGAAGATCAACCAGCAGGTCACGGTTCCGGGTTTCCGTAAGGGCAAGATCCCGGCTCGCGTCATCGACCAGCGCTTCGGCCGCGGTGCCGTGCTGGAGGAGGCCGTCAACGACGCGCTGCCGAAGTTCTACGGCCAGGCCGTCGAGGACGGCAAGATCGACGTCCTCGGCCAGCCGGAGATCACCGAGATCGAGGGTGTCGAGAACCTGGCCGACGGTGGCGACCTGAAGTTCACCGCCGAGGTGGACATCCGCCCCGAGGTCACGCTCCCCGACTTCGCCACCATCGAGGTCGAGGTCGACCCGATCGAGGTCACCGACGAGGACGTCGACAAGAGCCTGGAGCAGCTGCGTGAGCGCTTCTCCTCCGTGAAGGCCGTCGAGCGCGCCGCCGCCGAGGGCGACGTCGTGGTCGTCGACCTCGAGGCCAAGGTCGACGGTGAGGTCCCCGAGGACGGCACCGCCACCGGCGTGACCTACGAGATCGGCTCCGGCCGCCTGCTGGACGGCATCGACGACGCGGTCATCGGCCTGGAGGCCGGCGGCTCCGCGACCTTCACCACCGAGCTCAAGGGCGGCTCCGCCCAGGGCAAGGACTCCGAGGTCACCGTCACCGTCACCGCCGTGCAGGAGAAGGAGCTCCCGGCCCTGGACGACGAGTTCGCCCAGATGGCGTCGGAGTTCGACACCCTGGACGAGCTGAAGGACGACTCCCGCAAGCGGCTTGCCCGCATGAAGGAGTTCGACCAGGCGACCCAGGCCCAGGAGCGCGTCCTCGACAAGCTGCTCGAGCTCGTCGACATGCCGTACCCGGAGAAGCTGCTCGCGGACGAGATCCAGACCCGCAAGCACAACCTGGAGCACCACCAGCTGCCCCAGATGGGCATCGACATGGACGCCTGGCTGAAGCTCCAGGACAAGACGGCCGAGGAGTTCGACACCGAGCTCGAGGACCAGGCCAAGAAGGGCATCAAGACCCAGTTCGTGCTGGACGCCATCGCGGCCAAGGAGGAGCTGGGTGTCTCCCAGGAGGAGCTCACCGAGCACCTGCTGCGTCGCGCCGCCGGCTCCGGCATGACGCCGGACCAGTTCGCCCAGCAGGTCGTGCAGGGTGGCCAGGTGCCGCTGCTCGTCGGTGAGGTCGTCCGCGGAAAGGCGCTGGCGTCCGTCGTCGAGGCCGCCAAGGTCCTCGACACCGAGGGCAACGTCGTCGACTTCGCCGACGACGAGGACGAGGACGGCGAGACCGTCGAGGCCGTCGAGGCCGCCGCCGAGGTCGAGGAGACCGAGGAGGCCTGAGCCTCAGCGCTCTGAACGCCAGGGCCCGGACCGCGAGCGCGCGGTCCGGGCCCTGGCGCGTTCCCGTGTTCGCCCAGAGCACGCCCCGTGACGCTCAAAGCGAACAGGTCGGTTTTGAGGGATGGCCGGACCAGTACTGCGCGTTAGGGTCGGTGGAAACGCTGTGACGGCGGCCTTCGACGACCAGCCGTCGTGTCAACAACGAGCAGGTGGATACGTGACGATTCCGCAGATCTCCATGCCCGGGCTTGTGACCCCGCGTGCCGCCGGTGACATCGGCGGTGGCGGTCTGGGAGACCAGGTCTACAACCGTCTGCTCAACGAGCGCATCATCTTCCTCGGCCAGCAGGTCGACGACGACATCGCCAACAAGATCACCGCGCAGCTGCTGCTGCTGGCCGCGGACCCGGAAAAGGACATCTTCCTTTACATCAACTCCCCGGGTGGCTCGGTGACCGCCGGTATGGCGATCTACGACACCATGCAGTACATCAAGAACGACGTGGTCACCATCGCGATGGGCATGGCCGCCTCGATGGGCCAGTTCCTCCTCACGGCCGGCGCCAAGGGCAAGCGCTTCGCGCTGCCGAACGCCGAGATCCTGATGCACCAGCCCTCGGCCGGCCTCGGTGGTTCCGCCACCGACATCCGCATCCAGGCCCAGCAGCTGGTCCGGATGAAGCACCGGATGGCCGAACTCATCGCCGAGCACAGCGGTCAGACGGCGGAGCAGATCACCAAGGACTCCGACCGCGACCGCTGGTTCACCCCGGTCGAGGCCAAGGAGTACGGCCTGATCGACGCCATCATGCACAGCGCCTCGGACGTCCCCGGTGGCGGCGGCACGGGCGCCTGAGCCCCCCGCACCACCAGCCCAGTCGCCATCCGGTCGACCTGTCGGCCGACCATCGTCCCGGAGGACGGAAGAACCCGATGAACATCCCCAGCCTGTCCGCCGCGCAGGGGCGCGTCGAGAACATGATCGCCGAGGGTCGCTACATCCTGCCCACGTTCGTGGAGCGCACCTCGCAGGGGTACCGCGAGTACAACCCCTACGCCAAGCTCTTCGAGGAGCGCATCATCTTCCTGGGCACCCAGGTCGACGACGCCTCCGCGAACGACATCATGGCGCAGCTGATCTGCCTGGAGTCGATGGACCCGGACCGGGACATCTCCATGTACATCAACTCGCCCGGTGGTTCCTTCACCGCGCTGACGGCGATCTACGACACCATGCAGTTCGTGAAGCCCGACGTCCAGACGGTCTGCATGGGCCAGGCGGCCTCCGCCGCCGCGGTGCTGCTGGCGGCCGGTACGCCGGGCAAGCGCATGGCGCTGCCGAACGCCCGCGTGCTGATCCACCAGCCGTACACCGAGACCGGCCGCGGCCAGGTCTCCGACCTGGAGATCCAGGCCGCCGAGATCCAGCGCATGCGCGAGCTGCTGGAGACGCTGCTGTCCAAGCACTCGAACAAGAGCCAGCAGGAGATCTCCGAGGACATCGAGCGCGACAAGATCCTCACGGCCGAGGAGTCGCTGCAGTACGGCTTCATCGACCAGATCATCTCCACCCGCAAGAGCTCCGCGCAGGACTGATCCGGCGCCCGCGCAGCGCCCGGTGACACCCCGGGTGCGGTCCGTGACCGCACCCGGGAGGGCGGTTTCCGCAGCTCAGGCGCAGCTCACGCGCTGCTGAGACCAGCACCACGCGGCCAGTCCGCCCCCCGCTCTTGGAGCCGGGGGCGACGCCTGGCACCATCGTGAGTACCGACATCCTGATCCGGCCGATTCGTTTATTCGCCCAGGGCGGAAGTGGGAAGCCGTCGAAGACGGCGAATCGCGGCTCCTGACGGAGTACCGTCGGATACCAAGCACCAGGCTCCGCCCCCCAGGGAGCCTTTGGCGAAGGGGAAGCACCTCGTGGCACGCATCGGTGACGGTGGCGACCTGCTCAAGTGCTCGTTCTGTGGCAAGAGCCAGAAGCAGGTGAAGAAGCTCATTGCCGGGCCCGGCGTGTACATCTGCGACGAGTGCATCGACCTGTGCAACGAGATCATCGAGGAAGAGCTCGCGGAGACCTCCGAGGTCCGCTTCGAGGAGCTGCCCAAGCCTCGTGAGATCTACGAGTTCCTCGACGGTTACGTCGTCGGCCAGGAGACCGCCAAGAAGGCCCTCTCCGTCGCCGTCTACAACCACTACAAGCGCGTGCAGGCGGGCGAGAACGGCAAGCACGGCCGCGACGACGGCATCGAGCTGGCCAAGTCCAACATCCTGCTGCTGGGCCCCACCGGCTCCGGCAAGACCCTCCTCGCCCAGACCCTGGCCCGGATGCTGAACGTGCCGTTCGCCATCGCGGACGCCACGGCGCTGACGGAGGCCGGCTACGTCGGCGAGGACGTCGAGAACATCCTGCTCAAGCTGATCCAGGCGGCGGACTACGACGTCAAGAAGGCCGAGACCGGGATCATCTACATCGACGAGATCGACAAGGTCGCCCGCAAGAGCGAGAACCCGTCGATCACGCGTGACGTCTCCGGCGAGGGCGTGCAGCAGGCGCTGCTGAAGATCCTGGAGGGCACGACGGCCTCGGTGCCGCCGCAGGGCGGGCGCAAGCACCCGCACCAGGAGTTCATCCAGATCGACACCACGAACGTGCTGTTCATCGTGGGTGGTGCCTTCTCCGGCCTGGAGCGGATCATCGAGGGCCGCGCGGGCAAGAAGGGCATCGGCTTCGGCGCCCAGATCCGCTCGAAGCACGAGATCGACGCCAGCGACACCTTCCGCGAGGTCATGCCGGAGGACCTGGTCAAGTTCGGCATGATCCCCGAGTTCATCGGCCGTCTGCCGGTGATCACCTCGGTGCACAACCTCGACCGCGAGGCGCTGCTGCAGATCCTCACCGAGCCGAAGAACGCGCTGGTCAAGCAGTACCGTCGCCTCTTCGAGCTGGACGGCGTGGAGCTGGAGTTCACCGCCGAGGCGCTGGAGGCCATCGCCGACCAGGCCATCAAGCGCTCCACCGGCGCCCGCGGCCTGCGCGCGATCATGGAGGAGGTGCTGATGTCCGTGATGTACGAGGTTCCCTCGCGCAAGGACGTCGCCCGCGTGGTCGTCGACGAGGACGTCGTGCTCAAGCACGTGAACCCGACGCTGGTCCCGCGCGACCTGCGCACGCAGCGCGAGCGCCGCGAGAAGAGCGCGTAGGCAAGACCTGAAGCAAGACCCGAAAGAGGGGGTGCGGGGGGGGGGCCCCCCCCCCCCCCGGGGGGGGGGGGCGGGGGTGGCCCCCCCGCGGTGTGTAACAACGGGTGGGTGTGGGGGGGGGGGGCCCGCCCGCGGGGGGGGTTGAGGGCGGGACGGG
>NZ_JBGCCA010000056.1:0-43295 GCF_041261265.1 Streptacidiphilus sp. MAP12-33 | reverse complement strand
CCCGCCCGCCCCGCCGCGGGGGCCCCCCCCCCCCCCGCCCGGGGGGGGCCCCCCCCGCGGGGGGGGGGGGGGCCCGGCCGCCGCCGGGGGCGGGGGCCCCCCCCCCCCCGCCCCCCCCCGGCCCGGCGTGCCGGCTCAGGTGCGGCGGTGGATCAGCATGACCGCGTTGAGGGCGGCGCTGGTCCGCTGCGTGCGGCGGTGCACCAGCTCCGCCCCCGCGGCCAGCGTGAGCGCGGTGAGGATGGCCACCAGGTGCTCGGCTCCGGCCAGGTTCGGCAGGGTGAGCGCCTCGGCGATCATCGCCGCGACGAGCACCGCCCCCGTGATCCGGGCCCGGTACCGCCAGGCGATGCAGACGGCGAGGGCGACCACGGCCACCGACGGTCCGGTGTCGCGGACGAACTCGGCGTTGTAGGAGAGGCCGAAGAAGCGGTCGGGACCCATAGCGATGCCCTGCCGCGCATACATGGTCGCGGCGAGCGTCGCCGCGTAGGAGATCGCGAGCGTGCGGAACCGGCCGAGCGTGAGCTCGGCGATGCCGAAGACGACGAAGACCTGCAGCGCCGCACCCCAGACCGGCAGGTCGGGCGCGGGGACGAAGAGGGACAGCGGCGTTCGCGAGAGCGCGACGTGCAACGGGAGCGAGGCGCGGACGACGCCCAGCTGCTCGACGATCGCCGCGCCGGAGGGTGACTGCTGCCACACCTGGAAGGCCAGGATGGCGAGGGTGGCGCAGATCGTCAGCGGCATCGCGGCCAGGCCACGCCCGCGCAGGCCGGTGCGCAGAGCGCGGACGAGCGCGCCCCACTCCCGTTCGGCGCCGGTGCGTACGGCGGAGAGCGCGGCCGCGGCCGTGCCGCTGCCGGCTATGCCGCCGCCGTCGACGGTTCCCGCTCCGTCCCTCTGCATGCGTGCGCTTCCTCCAGGATCTTCGGCATCGGGATCTCTGGTCCTCCTCCACCGTAAACCGCAAAAAGGGGCAAGCCATGATCTATGGGGCGTGATCGCCGGTCATTCGGAGGGAGGAGCCGCCCCGGTGCGGGCCGGACCTTCGGCGGGGGCATCCCCACGTGCGGCCGAGTCCGTGGCTGCCGCCGTGGGGGGCGTGGGGGGCGTGGGGGTCGTGGGCACCGCGGGCGTCGTGGGCGCCGCGGGGACGTGGCGACGCTTGAAGAGTGCCGGCAGGGACGGGGCGGTGATGAAGCCCTCCGCCCGGGCCGAGGCGATACCGATGCGCGGGAGGTCGCTGCTGCGCTGGAAGAGCAGGTAGCGGGGCTCCCAGATGGGCCGGTACTTCGCGTTCGCCCGGTAGAGGGATTCGATCTGCCACCAGCGGGAGAAGAAGATCAGCACCTCGCGCCAGAGCCGCAGGACCGGGCCGGCGCCGAGTCTGCCGCCGCGCTCGAAGACGGCCCGGAACATCGCGAAGTTCAGCGAGATCCGTTTCACGCCGACGGTGTCCGCCTGCCGGATCAGCTCGATGACCATGAACTCCATCAGGCCGTTGTCCGAGTCGCGGTCGCGGCGCATCAGGTCCAGCGAGAGACCCTCGACGCCCCAGGGGACGAAGCTCAGCAGGGCCCGCAGCTCGCCTTCGCCGTCGTGGCACTCCAGCATCACGCACTGGCCGTCGGCCGGGTCACCGAGGCGGCCCAGCGCCATGGAGAAGCCGCGTTCGGTCTGCCCGTCGCGCCAGTGGTCGGCGAGTTGGAGCAGCGCGTCCATCTCGGCCTCGGGGATCTCGGCGTGGCGCCGGATCCGGACGGTGTAGCCGGCGCGTCCGACGCGCTTGTGCGCCTGCCTGACACCGCGCATCGCGCGGCCGTCGAGTGTGAACTCGTCGACCTCGACGATCGCCTCGTCGCCGAGTTCCAGCGCGTTGAGTCCGTGACGGGCGTACACAGTGCCGCCCTCCTCACTCGCGCCCATCACGGCGGGGGTCCACGCGTGCACCTGTGCCTGGGCCATCCACTGGTCGATGGCGCCGGGCCAGGCCTCGATGTCCCCGATCGGGTCGCCGGAGGCGAGCGAGACGCCGCCGACCACGCGGTAGACCACGGCGGCCTTGCCGGTGCCGGAGAAGACCACGCTCTTGTCGCGTCGCAGCGCGAAGTAGCCGAGGGAGTCGCGTTCGCCGTGGCGGTCGAGCAGCTCCCGCAGGCGCTTCTCGTCCTCGTCGCAGAGGTACTCCTTGCCCTTCGGGGACCGGAACAGCGCGTAGAGGACCAGCAGGAAGAGGATCACGCTGAGCACGTTGATCGCGATGTCGACCCAGTGCGGGATCCGCACACCCACGTGCTCGGACCCGGCCGGGGCGAGTGTGTACACGCGCATCAGCGCGTAGTTCATCCGGTCCCAGAGCGTGGAGCCGGAGGCGGAGTTGGTGGCGGTGACCAGTCCGGTGCCGATCAGCATGCCGACCGCGCCCCCGACGACCAGGGTGAGCAGGGCCAGCATCGGGTTGGACCGGTCGCCCTTGGCGTGGAACTCGCGGCGGCCGACCAGCAGCGAGACCACGAAGAAGGCGCTGATCGCGGCGGAGATCCAGTTGAAGGTGTGCTCCCGCACCTCCGGTGCGACGGCCATGACCAGGAGCACGAGCAGCAGGTAGGCGCCGGAGAGCACGATGTTGAAGATCCACGCGGCCCGCTTGCGGCGCCGCATCATGATCGCCAGGAACCAGGCCAGCGCGGCCGAGGTGAAGCCGGCCGTCAGCAGGTAGGGAGTGAAGAGTTCGCCGGTGTTGTGGCGGGTGACCTGACGCCGAAAAGGTGCGGAGAAGGCCCCGAGCAGGTTGAGCGCGGCGGCGAGGCGGAGGTACCAGATGGCCGCCCAGGCGGCTCGACGTTGCCATTTCTCGCGACTGCTGGCCGGACTATCGGTCGACACGTGCGTATCCATCCCGTTCTGCGGCAATCTTCATGATTACACACCAGAACGGGATGGAACGGACATTCAATCGCTCAGCGGCGGTGGTGGTGGAACAGCTTCAGGAACACGCCGGCGATCACCGCGTGACCCGTCGGATTGGCGTGGATGTCCGTGTACGGAGTGCACATCCACGTCCAGGTGCAGATCCGGGCCACGTTCAGCGGAACCTGCCCGACGCCCGGCAGGGTGACCTGGTCGGTGAAGTCCGACGTCGAGAACGCCGTGGAGACGTCGGCGAGCCGGAACTCGCCGGCCTCCAGCCCCAGCTTGATGGCGCCGTTCAGCGCCACGCCCAGCTGCACCGACTCCTTCGCCGCCTGCTGGCCGGCGGAGCCGGTGAGCCAGACCGCCAGGAAGGGGTCGTAGTAGTTCATCGCCGCGTAGCGCGGGTGGCTGCCGCCGGCCCGGTGCAGGGCCGCGGTGATCTGCGGGAACTGCGTCGCGACGGTGGCGATGCCCTTGAGTGCGCAGGCGACGTCGACGGATCCGCCCTTCAGGCAGCCGTCGACGTCGTTGGCGCCGATGTCCAGCGTCACGTAGCTGACGTGGCCTCGGTGGGCCCGCAGGAACTTGACCGCGGCGTCGAGCTGGGAGGTGGCCCCGGGGTAGGTGCAGATGCCTCCGTTGATCATCGTCTGCGTCGTCTCGCCGGAGCAGCCGAGCTTGACGTGGACCAGGTCCGGGTCGTGCTTCTTGAGCTGCGCGTAGAGCTGGTCCGTATAGGAGACGTCGGTGTTGTGGCCGACGTTCGGCTGGTAGCCGGCGGCCAGTGAGTCGCCCAGTGAGACGTAGTACTCGGGGCTCTCGTGGTGCGAGGACGCGGTCGGCTGGGCGACGGCGCCGGCGTTGGCCTGGCCGGCGGCGAACGCCGGTCCGGCCAGGCCGGTGGCGAGCAGGGCGGAGCAGGCGGCTGCGGCCAGGACGCGTGCCAGCCGCGGCAGTGCGGTCATCGGGTGGTCTCCCCCTTCCGGAGCCCGCATCGTCGCGGACTCCCGGGAAGGGAGTAGACAACCGGCCGGTAACCGCTGACAAGAGGTGTGCAGCAGGGGAACGGAGCGTGACGGCGCCCGGTCGGGCGCGTTTCAGTCTGCCAGGTTGTCGAACGGGGCCACGAGTTGGCGCAGCAGCGCGGCCAGGTCCTCGCGCTGGGCGGCCGAGAGCTCGGCGAGGATCGCCCGCTCGTGGTCGAGCAGGCCGGCCAGTGCCGCGTCGGCGCGTTCCTGTCCCGCCTGGGTCAGCCGGACCAGGACGCCACGGCGGTCGTCGGGGTCGGGCAGGCGCTGGACCAGGCCCTTGGCGGCCAGCCGGTCGATCCGGTTGGTCATGGTGCCGGAGGTGACCAGCGTCTGTGTCAGCAGCTGCCCCGGGGAGAGCTGGTATGGCGCTCCGGCCCGCCGCAGGGCGGTGAGCACGTCGAACTCCCACGGCTCCAGCGCGTGCTCCGCGAAGGCGGCACGGCGGGCGATGTCGAGGTGGCGGGAGAGCCGGCCGACTCGGCTCAGTACCTCGAGGGGCTCCACGTCGAGGTCGGGGCGCTCCCGGCGCCACGCTGCGACCAGCCGATCGACCTCGTCCTCCATGCTGATCAGTGTAGTCGGATATCTATCGACGTGAAGTCTCTTGACATCAAGAATTTACGGACGCCATGCTGAAGTGTCTCGACATCAAGATACTTGGAGGCCGTGATGGGCGCTGTCTCGTGGGACCCGCAGCAGTACCTCCGCCACGCCGACCTGCGGAGCCGTCCGTTCTTCGAGCTCGTCGACCGGGTGCCCGGCCGCCCCGGGCGGGTGGTCGACCTCGGCTGCGGGCCCGGCAACACCACCGTGACCCTGCTCGGCCGCTGGCCCGGCGCCCACGTCCTCGGGCTCGACAGCTCGCCGGAGATGATCGAGCAGGCCCGGCAGGAGGCGACGGGCGTCGCGTACCGCCTCGGCGACATCGGCAGCTACGACCCGGCACCGGACGCCCCCGACCTGATCCTCTCCAACGCGGCGCTGCAGTGGGTGCCCGGCCACCTCGACCTGTTCCCGCGCTGGGTCGAGGCGCTGCCCGCAGGCGGTGTGCTGGCCTTCCAGGTGCCGGCGAACTTCTCGGAGCCCTCGCACACGCTCCTGACCGAGCTGCGCAACTCCCCGCGCTGGCGCGCGCGGCTCGGCGGCCCGCACCGGGCCGAGGTGCCGACGCCCACGGCGTACCTGGAGACGCTGGCCGCGCTCGGCTGCGCGGTGGACGTGTGGGAGACCACCTACCACCAGGTGCTCCAGGGCGAGCAGCCGGTGCTGGACTGGATGCGGGGCACCGGCCTGCGCCCCGCCCTCGACCTGCTCCCGGACCAGGACGAGCGGGCTGACTTCCTCACCGCGTACGCGGCACTGCTGGACGGCGCCTACCCGCGCCGCGCGTTCGGGACGGTCCTGCCGTACCGTCGCGTCTTCGTTGTCGCGATCAAGAACTGAGAGAGCAGGCATCCGCATGATCATCGCCCTCGACCACGTCCAGCTCGCCGCCCCGGCCGGGAGCGAGGACGCCCTGCGCGGCTACTACGTCGACGTCCTCGGCCTGACCGAGATCCCCAAGCCGCCGGTGCTCGCGGCCCGCGGCGGCTGCTGGTTCGCCACGGCGGACGGCGCGGTGCAGGTGCACGTCGGCATCGAGGACCCGTTCACTCCCGCGAAGAAGGCGCACCCGGCGCTGCGCATCCGGGGCATCCGCGCCTATGCCGAGCAGCTGGCGGCGAAGGGCGCGGAGGTCGTCTGGGACGACAACCTCCCCGGCCACGACCGCTTCTACTCGTTCGACCCGTCCGGCAACCGCATCGAGTTCCTGGAGCCGCACAGCCCGGAGCCGCACAGCCCGGAGCCGCACAGCCTGGAGTCCTCGAGCTCCTGACTACTGCTTGCGGCGGCCCACCAGCTGAGGCCGCCGCTCCATGCCCTCCAGGCCGTGCCAGGCCAGGTTCACCAGGTGCGCCACCACCTCGGCCTTCTTGGGCTTGCGCACGTCCAGCCACCACTGCCCGGTCAGCGCGACCATGCCGACCAGCATCTGCGCGTACATCGGCGCGAGCTTCGGGTCGTAGCCGCGCGACTTGAACTCCAGGCCGAGAATGTCCTCGACCTGGTTGGCGATGTCGCCGATCAGCGAGGCGAAGGTTCCGGTCGACTGGGTCACCGGCGAGTCGCGGGTGAGGATGCGGAAGCCGTCGGTCGAGGTCTCGATGTAGTCGAGCAGGGCGAACGCCGCCTCCTCGCACAGCTCACGCGGGTGCCCGCCGGTCAGCGAGCCGGTGACCATGTCGAGCAGCAACTGCATCTCGCGGTCGACGACGACGGCGTAGAGGCCCTCCTTGCCGCCGAAGTGCTCGTAGACGACCGGCTTGGAGACGCCGGCCTTGGCCGCGATCTCCTCGACCGAGGTCGCGTCGTAGCCGCGCTCGGCGAACAGGCTCCGCCCGATGTCCAGCAGTTGCTCGCGGCGTTCCTTGCCGCTCATCCGCACGCGCGTGCCCCGACGTGCCGACGCCCCCCGCTTGGACGAGGGCGCGTCGCCTCCCGCGTCTTTGTCGCCGCTGCTCTCGTTCACAGGTCCATCATGCCGCGCGACTTACCTCTGCCTTACCCCCGGGCTGCCGCCGCTTCATGTCGAGCCGTTCGGCGCTCGGCCAGCGGACGTCCGTGGCCCAGCCGAGCTGCTCGAACCAGCGGATCAGGCGGGCCGAGGAGTCGATCTGCCCACGGAGCACTCCGTGGCGGGCGGAGGTGGGGTCCGCGTGGTGCAGGTTGTGCCAGGACTCGCCGCAGGACAGGACCGCCAGCCACCAGACGTTGCCGCTGCGGTCGCGCGAGCGGAACGGGCGGGAGCCGACCGCGTGACAGATCGAGTTGATGGACCAGGTCACGTGGTGCAGCAGCGCGACGCGCACCAGCGAGCCCCAGAAGAAGGCGGTCAGCGCGCCCTGCCACGACCACGACCACAGGCCGCCCACCAGCGGCGGCAGCAGCAGCGAGAGAAGGGTGAAGAGGAAGAACTGGCGCGAGATCCAGTGGATCGCCCGGTCCTTGACCAGGTCCGGCGCGTACTGCTGCTGCGGCGTCTGGTCCTCGTCGAAGAGCCAGCCCATGTGGGCCCACCACAGGCCGCGCAGCAGCGCGGGCACGGTCTCGCCGTAGCGCCAGGGGGAGTGCGGGTCGCCCTCGCGGTCGGAGAACCTGTGGTGCTTGCGGTGGTCGGCGACCCATCGCACGACCGGTCCCTCGACGGCCATGCTGCCGGCGACTGCCAGCGCGAGCCGCAGCGGGCGCCTGGGCTTGAAGGAGCTGTGGGTGAACAGCCGGTGGTAGCCGACGGTGACCCCGTGGCAGGTGAGGAAGTACATCACCGTGGCGATCGCGATGTCGTGCCAGCCGATGCCCCGGCCCCAGGCCAGTGGGACGGCGGCGACCAGCGCGGCGAACGGCACCACGATGAAGATCCCGATCGCGACGCGTTGCAGCAGGCTCGCCCGTTCTCCGCCCCGGGTGCCGTCCTGGACGGCCGTGGGCGGATCGATCGGCGGGTGCGCGTCCGGCACCGGACGCAGGCCGGTCTCTGTGCTCGGCAGGGTGGTCATGGGTGCCTCTCGGCTCGACCTACGGAACCGTAACCTACGGCATCGTAGGTTCACTGCCCAGGGCGGAGGAAGCCCACGCTCCGCGGACGTGGCGACTGGGTGAATCTCTGTGTCGTCGCACGGAAGGGCGCTGTTGCGGCATAGTTAGGGGCGCACGTTCGCCGGAGCCTCCGGGGGGCGGCGATCCGTCCCGGATCGTCTAATGGCAGGACAGGGGATTTTGGATCCCCGAATGAGGGTTCGATTCCTTCTCCGGGAGCTCTCGAACAGGCGCTGCCCTGAGCCACGGCTATCCTCACTGTGTTCGGGTACGTCTGTGCGGCTCCCTCGCGGGATGTGTGACGGGCCCGGCGGACCCTCCAGCCCCCTGCACGAGGAGCCTGCGTCCCATGACTCCCACCGCCGTGATCGTTCTCGCCGCCGGCGAGGGCACCCGGATGAAGTCGGCCGTCCTGCCCAAGGTGCTGCACCCGCTCTGCGGGCGCACGCTCGTCGGGCATGCGGTCGCGGCCGGGCGGGAACTGACGCCGGAGCAGCTGGTGGTCGTCGTCGGCCACATGCGCGAGAAGGTCACCGCTCACCTGGCCGAGGCCGACCCGGGCGTGCGCACCGTCGTGCAGGAGCGCCAGAACGGCACCGGCAACGCCGTCCGCGTCGCCCTGGAGGCGCTCGGCGTCGAGGGTGTCGCGCTGGACGGCACGGTCGTGGTCACCACCGGTGACACCCCGCTGCTCACCGGTGCCACGCTCCAGGCGCTCGTCGCCGCGCACGGCCAGGACGGCAACGCCGTCACCGTGCTGACCGCCGAGGTGCCCGACGCGACCGGCTACGGCCGGATCATCCGCGGCGCCGACGGCGCCGTGCAGGCGATCGTCGAGCACAAGGACGCGAGCGACGAGCAGCGCGCGGTGCGCGAGATCAACTCGGGCGTCTTCGCCTTCGACGGAAAGCTGCTGGCCCAGGGCCTGGCCGAGGTGCGCACCGACAACAGCCAGGGCGAGGAGTACCTCACCGACGTCCTGGGCATCCTGCGCGAGGCCGGCCACCGCGTCGGCGCGGTCGTCGCCGACGACTACCGCGACATCCTCGGCATCAACGACCGGGTGCAGCTCGCCGAGGCCCGCCGGATCATGAACGACCGCCTGCTGGACGCCGCCATGCGGGCCGGGGTCACCGTGGTGGACCCGGCGACCACCTGGCTCGACGTGCAGGTCACCTACGAGCGCGACGCGGTGATCCACCCGAACACCCAGCTGCACGGCGCGACCAGCGTCGGCGAGGGCGCCGAGGTCGGTCCGAACTGCACACTGCGGGACACCGGGATCGGCGCCGGCGCGGTTGTGATCAATGCCACAGCCGAGCGCGCGGTGATCGGCGCGGGCGCGAACGTCGGCCCGTACGCCTACCTGCGCCCCGGTACGGTCCTCGGCGCCAAGGCCAAGGCCGGCACCTACGTCGAGATGAAGAACGCCGTGGTCGGCGACGGCGCCAAGGTGCCGCACCTGTCCTACGTCGGCGACGCGACGATCGGCGAGGGCACGAACATCGGTGCCGCCTCCGTCTTCGTCAACTACGACGGCGTCAACAAGCACCGCACCACCATCGGGGCGCACTGCCGTACCGGCTCCGACAACATGTTCGTCGCCCCGGTGACGGTCGGGGACGGGGCCTACACCGCGGCCGGCTCGGTGATCTACCAGGACGTGCCCGCGGGTGCGTTGGGCGTCACACGTCCGCAGCAGCGCAACATCGAGGGCTGGGTCGAGCGCAAGCGGCCCGGAACGGCGTCGGCGCAGGCCGCGGCGGCCGCGAAGGCGGCTGCGCAGGACGGGGCCGAAGAGGCCGAAGGGGCCGCTTCGACCACTCCTTGAGGCGACCCGGGCGCGACGGCAGGTGCTGCGGACGCGTAACCTGGGGTCATCCACACACCACAGGGCCGCGCCAGGCCAGTGTCCGCCTGCGGATGCGCAACCTACCTGGGTGTACAAAGCAACAAGGAGACGGTTGCAGTGACCGGGATCAAGTCGTCCGGCTCGCGGAAGTTGATGCTCTTCTCCGGCCGTGCACACCCCGCGCTCGCGAACGAGGTGGCCGAGCAGCTGGGTGTCGAGTTGGTCCCCACCAAGGCGCTGGACTTCGCCAACGGTGAGATCTACATCCGCTACCAGGAGTCGGTCCGTGGCGCGCACGCCTTCGTGCTGCAGAGCCACACGGCACCGATCAACCAGTGGATCATGGAGCAGCTGATCATGATCGACGCGCTCAAGCGCGCGTCGGTCAAGACCATCACCGTGATCATGCCGTTCTACGGGTACGCCCGTCAGGACAAGAAGCACCTGGGCCGCGAGCCCATCTCGGCCCGCCTGATAGCGGACCTGCTGAAGACGGCGGGCGCCGACCGGCTGATCTCCGTGGACCTGCACACCGCGCAGATCCAGGGCTTCTTCGACGGTCCGGTCGACCACCTCTTCGCGCTGCCGATCCTCGCCGACTACGTCGGCTCCCGGGTGGACCGCGACAAGCTCACGGTCGTCTCCCCGGACGCCGGCCGCGTGCGCGTGGCCGACCAGTGGTCCGACCGCCTCGGCGCGCCGCTGGCGATCATCCACAAGCGCCGTGACCCGAACGTGGCCAACAAGGTCATGTCCGCCGAGGTCGTCGGTGACGTCAAGGGCCGCGTCTGCGTCCTGGTCGACGACATGATCGACACCGGCGGCACCATCGTCGCGGCCGCGGACGCGCTGTTCGAGCAGGGCGCGGAGGACGTCATCGTCGCCGCCACGCACGGCGTGCTCTCCGGCCCGGCCGCGGACCGGATCAAGAACTCGCGGGCCAGCGAGTTCGTCTTCACCGACACCCTGCCCACCCCGGGCGAGCTGTCGAAGGAGATCGACAAGGTCACCACGCTCTCCATCGCCCCGCTGATCGCCCGCGCGATCCGCGAGGTCTTCGACGACGGCTCGGTCACCAGCCTCTTCGACGAGCGCGCCTGATTGATCGTTTTGGCTCCCTCGCCGGGCTTGGGTACTCTGGGTACCTGCCCGGCGAGGGAGCTTCTCTTTTGCTCCGTTATCGACGCGCTTCTTGTTCCAAGACGTGTGAGATGGCCGCCTGGCGCTCACCCGTTCATTGACGAGACAAGGAGCGCTTCCATGTCCGAGATCCGCCTTTCCGCTGAGCCCCGCAACGAGTTCGGCAAGGGTGCCGCCCGTCGCGCCCGTCGTGCCGGCCTGGTCCCCGCCGTCGTCTACGGCCACGGTCACGCCCCGGTCCACCTGAACCTGCCGGGCCACGACCTGATGCTGGCGCTGAAGACCCCGAACGCGCTGATCTCCCTGCCGATCGACGGCAAGCAGGAGTTCGTGCTGCCGAAGGCCGTCCAGCGTGAGGCCATCAAGCGCACCATCGAGCACGTCGACCTGATCCTGGTCAAGCGTGGCGAGAAGGTCACCGTCGAGGTTCCGGTCCACACCGAGGGCGAGCTGGCCCCCGGCGGCAACCTGCTGGAGCACGTCCTCGCCGCCCTGCCGATCGAGGCCGAGGCCACCCACCTGCCCGAGGCCGTCACGGTCTCCATCGAGGGCCTGGAGGCCGGCGCCTCCATCCACGCCAAGGACATCACCCTCCCCTCCGGCGCCACCCTGGCCGTCGACGAGGACGCGGTCGTCCTGCAGGTCATCGGCGCCCAGGCCGAGGCTGCGGCCGAGGAGTCCGAGGAGGCCGCCGAGGCCGAGGCCGAGGCCTGATCCTCACGATCACCTCGTGACACCCTGTGCACTGCCCCGGCCGTCCGCTGTGACGTCCGGGGCAGTGCCGCGTCACCCCCGTGTCAGCCCGAGCCTCACGACAGGAGTCGCAGGAAATGAGCGAGCAGCAGGGCCCCTGGCTGGTGGTCGGCCTCGGCAACCCCGGCGGCCAGTACGAGGGAAACCGGCACAACATCGGCTTCATGGTGGCCGACCTGCTGGCCGAGCGCGTCGGCGGCAAGTTCAAGGCCCACAAGAGCCGCGCCCAGGTCCTGGAGGGCCGCCTGGCGGGCCAGCGTGTCGTCCTGGCCAAGCCGATGTCCTTCATGAACCTCTCCGGCGGCCCTGTCGTCGCGCTGCGCGACTTCTACAAGTCCGGCGTCGACCGGCTGATCGTCATCCACGACGAGCTCGACATCGAGTACGCCACCCTGCGCCTCAAGCGCGGCGGCGGCGACAACGGCCACAACGGGCTCAAGTCGATCACCAAGTCCCTCGGACCGGAGTACCTCCGCGTCCGGGCCGGCATCGGCCGCCCGCCGGGCCGCATGGAGGTCGCCGACTTCGTCCTGCGCGACTTCTCGTCCTCCGAGCGCAAGGAGCTCCCGTGGTTCGTGGACCGCGGCGCAGACGCGGTGGAGGCGCTGATCCAGGAGGGTCTGGAGCGGGCGCAGTCGACGTACAACAACTGAGCCGGCCGAACCGCGAACGGCCGGACCCGCGGGATGCGGGGCCGGCCGTCGCCTTTTGCCCGGGACGTCGGATCGGGACGTCGGATCAGGCGCTGACGTAGGTCATCGGGCCGACCGCGTCCAGGTGGGCCTGGTCGGGCGCGATGTAGACCACGGCCCAGGTCCCGGAGCGGGTGTCGCGCGCGCCGAGCGAGAAGTTCCCGGCGGCGTTGGTGCGGCCGCCGGTGACGTAGTACCAGGTCTTGCTCCCGGCCGGGCGGAAGACCAGGGCGACCTTGCAGTTGTTCATCCGCACCCAGCCGCCGTGCTGCTGCCACAGGGTGCCGCCGAAGCGGACCGTCTGACCGTAGTAGGCGTGCGTGGTGCTGGGGTGGCCGCCGGTGATGGTCGTCGGCACCCGGTAGAGGTGCATCACCGAGCTGACCGCGGCGGCCCGGTCGGCGTCGCCCGGGTAGTAGGCACGCCAGTAGCCGTTGGCGTTGGCTCCGGCGTTGGCATAGAACTGCACGGTGTCGGAACCGACACCCGGACGCCCGATCCTGGTCCAGCCCAGGAAGTGCCAGGTGCGGTTGTCCGGCGAGTACTGGACGGCCACGCTCTCGGTGTTGTCCGGGATCGGGGCCGTCGAGCCCGTCGACAGGTCGAGCGTGAACATGGCCTCGCCCGTGGCGTCCTCCGAGTACGACTCGGAGGAGAAGTACGTCGGGGCGGGGATGTGTACGTGCACCCATGCGGACGTGCTGCCGGTCAGGTACACACCGCTCTGCCACGAGCCGGTCGCGGCCGGGTCGCCCGCCGTGGTCACGGTGTACACACCGCCCCAGGTGATGGCCAAGCTGAACGAACCGTCCGCCGCCGTGATGGCCGAGGTCGAGCCGCCGGCCACCGGGAGGCCGGGCGCCGGCACCCAGGTCGTGCCGACCTCGCGCTCGACCACGCCCTTCAGCATGGCCGGGGCGGTCTTGACGTACACGTTGGCCGGCTCCAGCAGCCGGATGCGCGTGGGCTCCTGGACGATGCTGACGCTGTTGCTCGTCGCCGAGGTCGCGGTGAACCGGTACGGCGTCGCGCCGAAGCCCCACGCGCCGGAGGGCGTGAAGGTCAGCGTGGGGCCGGAGGTGACGGTGCCGGAGGCGGTGAAGGTGCCGTCGGGGTTGACCGTCGCCTCCATGCCGTTGGCCACGGTGCCGGTGTAGCTCAGCCCGACCTCGAGGTGGTCCGGCGCGATCGGGCCGCCGGTCCGCGGGTCGGTGATCGTGGCCTGGCCGGTGACGGTCACCGTACGGTGGTCGAAGTCGAGCGTCGACGGCGTGGCGTGCAGGTTCGACAGGGCGACGGTCGCCGCGTAGGTGAACTGCCCGACGTTCGGCACGATCACGTCGTTGCCGGCCTGGTCGGTGACCTCCGCGGACACGTCGTAGACGCCCAGCTGCGGAAGCTTCACCGGGCTCGGCGCGCTCCAGACCGGCACGGTGGGACTGGCCTGGACGAGGCCGCCGATCACGGCGTCGTCGGGGGCGTCGGCCGCGTCGCCGTGGAGGCGGAAGTGCAGCGAGACGCCGGTGATGCCCTTGGCGCTCCAGGTGCCGGCGGCGTCGACATCCCAGACGCCGATCTGGACGCCGGTGTTGGAGTACTGCGCGAGGCTCTGCGCGAACGGCAGCCCCGGCGTCGGGGTGGTGACCTGGGTCGGCCCGGTCGCAGGAGCGGACGGGCTCGGGCTCGGGCTCGGGGAGGTGTCGGCCATGGCCTGGGCCGGCACTGCGAGCGTCGCCGCCAGCAGCGCGGTGGCTGCGACGGCGGGAACGGTGGAACGGAGTCTCACGTCGAGATCCCCCTGAACGATACGTGTCTCATGTGGCGCAGTTGTGCGGGACATGAGTGATGCGCGCGTGAGCCTAGTGCGGTGGCCGAAAACGAACCGCGGCCGGTGTCCGGAATGCTCCGGAAACCGACCGCGGTTGATGCACGAATCGTTACCTGGCCTGGTGTCAGCCCGTGTTGCGCAGGCCCGCCGCCACGCCGTTGACGGTGAGGAGCAGCGCGCGCGAGCGCAGCGGGTCCTCGGAGATGTGGTTGGCGGCGTCCTCGCGCTGACGGCGCAGCAGGGCGACCTGGAGGTAGGAGATCGGGTCCAGGTAGGCGTCGCGGATCGCGAACGTCTGCTTCAGGACCGGCTGGTGCTCCAGGAGTTCCGACTCGCCGGTGACCCGCAGCACCTCCTTGACCGTCAGTTCGTGCTCGGCCTCGATGGTGTCGAAGACGTGCCGCAGCTCCTTCGGGACCAGCTGCTCGACGTAGTGGCGGGCGATCCGCAGGTCCGTCTTGGCCAGCGTCATGGTGACGTTGGAGAGGAAGTTGCGGAAGAAGTGCCACTTGCCGTGCATCTCGTCGAGGATCTCGCTGAGACCGGCCTCGCGGGCGGAGGCGAGGCCGGAGCCGACGCCGAACCAGCCCGGGACGATCTGGCGGGTCTGCGTCCAGCCGAAGACCCACGGGATCGCCCGCAGACCGTCCAGGCCCGCCCCGGAGTCCGGGCGGCGGGACGGGCGGGAGCCCAGGTGCAGCGAGGCGAGCTGGTCGACCGGGGTGGCGGCGAAGAAGTAGGACGGCAGGTCCGGGTCCTCGACCAGGCGGCGGTAGGCCGAGTGCGCGCCGTCGGAGACGGTGTCCATGGTCGCGTCCCAGCGGGCCAGCGCCTCCGGCGACTGGCGCGGGGAGGTGTGCATGGCCGAGGCCTCCAGCGTCGCGGAGACCGTGAGCTCCAGGTTCTCCCGGGCCAGTGACGGGATCAGGTACTTGTCCGAGATCACCTCGCCCTGCTCGGTCACCTTGATCTCGCCCTCCAGCGTGCCCCACGGCTGGGCCAGGATCGCCTCGTGGGAGGGACCGCCACCACGGCCGACGGTGCCGCCGCGCCCGTGGAAGAGGCGCAGCCGCACGCCGTAGCGGTGCGCCACGTCGCGCAGCCGGCGCTGGGCGCGGTGGATCTCCCACTGCGAGGTGGTGATGCCGCCGAACTTCGAGGAGTCCGAGTACCCGAGCATGACCTCCTGCACGTCCCCGCGCAGTGCCACCAGGCGGCGGTAGGAGGGGTCGCGCAGCATCTCGTCGAGAATGGTGTCGGCGGCGCGCAGCTCGTCGGTGGTCTCCAGCAGCGGCACGATGCCGATCCGGGCGACCTCGCCGTGCAGGTCGATCAGACCGGCCTCGCGCGCCAGCACCGCCGCCGCGAAGACGTCGTCGGCGCCCTGGCACATGGAGATGATGTAGCTCTCCACGATCTCCGGGCCGAACCGCTCGAAGGCCTCGCGCACCGTCCTGAAGACGCCCAGGGTCTTGGTGCCGGCGGCGTCCAGCGGCGCCGGGGTCGCCGCCAGCGGGCGGCGGGACTTGAGCTCCTTGGCCAGCAGCCGCTGCCGGTACTCGCGCGGCATGTCGGTGTAGCGCCAGGCCTCCTCGCCGAGACGGTCGAAGAGCTGGCCGAGCGCGTGGTGGTGGGCGTCGGCGTGCTCGCGCACGTCCATCGTCGCCAGCTGGAGCCCGAAGGCCGCGATGGTGCGGATGGCGCGGCTCATCCGGCCGTCCGCGATCAGGCCGCCCTTGTGCGCGCGCAGCGAGGTCTGGATGACCTCCAGGTCCGCCAGCAGCTCGCCGGTGCCGAGGTAGTCACGGCCGGGCACGTGCGGGGTGTTGTGGGCCAGGCGCTCCTTGGTGCCCAGCAGCTTCTGCCGGATGCAGGTGGCCTTGAGCCGGTAGGGCTCCTCGGCGTTCATCCGCTTGTAGCGCGGGGAGATCTCCGGCAGGTTCTCCAGGTCGGCCGAGAGGCTCTGCAGCAGCTCCTCGCTCGCGCCGGAGAGCCGGACCGAGGAGGAGAGCGCGCCGCGCAGCTCGTCGATGACGTCGAGCGCGTCGTTGATCCCGTACTCGTGCTGCAGGACCAGCACGTCGAGGGTCACCTCGGGGGTGACGTTGGGGTTGCCGTCGCGGTCGCCGCCGATCCAGGTGCCGAAGGTCAGCGGGCGGACGCCGTCGGGCAGCTTGACGCCGACGCGGGCCAGCTCCTCGTAGAGCTCCTCCAGCACGTCGGGGACGGCGCGCTTGTAGAGCTCGTCCAGGTAGTAGATGGCGTTGCGGGCCTCGTCGGCGGGCTCCGGACGGGCGATGCGCAGCTCGTCGGTCTGCCAGAGCAGGTCGATGACCTCGGCCAGACGGCGGTCCGCCTGGCGGCGCCCGGTCGGGCGGGAGGGGGTGTCGATGGTGTCCAGCAGCTCGGCGATACGGCGCAGCTTCTGCAGCACGCTGCGGCGCGCGGCCTCGGTCGGGTGCGCGGTGAACACCGGGCGGACGTTCAGGTGCCGCAGCGTCTCGGCCAGATGGGCCGGCTCCGCCTCGGCGAGCTTGTCGACCGTGCGGGACAACAGGGAGCCGTTGTTGTCGCGGTTGGCGTTCAGCTCACGGCCGCGGTGCACCTGCTCGGCGACGTTCGCGAGGTGGAAGTAGGTGGAGAAGGCGCGCACCAGCTTGGCGGCGGTGGCGAGGTCGGTCTCCTCCAGCAGCCGGGCGGCGGCCGCACCGTCGCTGCGGGTCAGCGCGCGGACCTGCTCGACCAGGTCGAGCAGCTCCTGGCCCTCCTGACGGACCAGGGTCTCGCCGAGCAGGTCTCCGAGCCGTCGGATGTCCGCGCGCAGGGCGCTGTTGTCGGTGGCCGGGGCGGGGGCGGGGACGGTGGCCTCGCGGTCGTCGCTCACGCTGGTGCTCCCTTGCGGGGTGGGGGGAACGGACAAGGGCGTGTGCGGACCACGCTGTCCGCTCGAGTAGCAGTTACCTGCGTCGTGCTCGAGATTCGGTCGATCTCTCGCGGTCCAGCATAGGTTGCGGCGAGTGACCGTCCACGAGGATGGCCGCTATGCGGACAGGTGGGTGGCCGTCCACAGCGCCCTTGGGCTTCCTTTTACCCTTGTCGCATGAGGGTGGGAGCGTGGACGCGCCGACGGAGCATGTGGCTGGACATCGGCCTCGCGGTGGTCGCGGCGGGCGAGTGCGCCTGGTCGGCCGCCGTCTTCGCGTTCCGTCAGGGCCTCGGCACCGCCGCGGTTGCGGCCGTCGCCGTCTTCGGGCTGGTCGCCGGGTCGACGCTGCTGGTCCGGCGGCGCTGGCCGCTGATCCCGGTCGCCGCCGCCCTCGCGACGATCCCGCTCGACGCGGGCTACACGCTGCTGATGATCGGTCTCTACACCCTGGGCGCGTACCGCCCTGAGGGTGTCGCGAGCCGGTTCGCGGAGCGGCGCGCCATGAGCGCGCTGTGCGCGGTGGCGATCGCCGAGACGGTGCTCGTGTCGACGCTGACGCTGGGCACACAGCAGCAGGAGGCGTTGCGGCAGGGTGTGCCGGAGTACGTCCTGATCATCCTGTCCGTGCTGGTGGCGGTGGCGATCAGCGTGCCGCCGGCGATCCTCGGCCTCTACATCGGCGCCAAGCGGCGGCTCTGGGTGGCGCTCACCGAGCGTGCCGAGGGCCTGGAGACCGAGCTCAGCCTCCTCGCCGACCAGGCCCTGGAGCGCGCCCGCCGGGCCCGCATGGAGGAGCGCACGCGCATCGCGCGCGACATGCACGACGTGGTCGCCCACCGGGTGAGCCTGCTGGTCGTGCACGCGGGCGCGTTGGAGCGAGTCGTGCACAAGGATCCGGACCGGGCCGCGCAGAGCGCCAAGCTGATGGGCGACATCGGGCGCCAGGCGCTGGACGAACTGCGGCAGATCCTCGGGGTGCTGCGGACGGTCGAGCCGGACGAGCCGTCGACGACCCCGACGGGTGCGGCGACGGGTGTGGGCGCGGGCCCGCGCGGCGCGGCGGGCGCAGGCTCCGACGACGTCGCCGACCTGGGTCTGGCCGATCTGCCCAAGCTGGTCGACGAGTCGCGGGCGGCGGGCCTCGGGGTCCGCTACACGCTCGGCGGGATGCGGCGCTCCCTCCCCGCGCAGGCGGAGCAGACCGCGTACCGGGTGGTCCAGGAGGCCCTGACGAACGTGCTCAAGCACGCTCCCGGCACGGACGTGGAAGTCGTCGTCGCCTATGTCGCGGGCGGCGTGGCCCTCGCGGTCTCCAACACCTGCCCCGCCCCGGACCTCGGCCCCGCGGCCGACCGGGGGCTGCCCAGCGGCGGCAACGGTCTGGTCGGCATGCGCGAACGCGTCAATGCGCTGGGCGGCACCTTTGCCGCGGGCCCGACGGCGGAGGGCGGCTACCGGGTCGAGGCCCGGCTGCTGACGGTGTCCTGACCGTGTGCTGGAACGCTCGCTGACCCGGAGCGTTCCGGGTCGGTCGTCACGCTCGTGCGGCCGTTGTGCCTGTGGCGAGGTGTCGGCGGCGGGCACTGGGTGGGCGAGCTGTTCCTGGCGTGGGCGGCCGGTGTCACGGGTGGCCCGGTCATGCTGAAACGGCGTGGTCGCCAGGCCCGGCGTGCGTCAGTACTACCGTAGGAGGCTGCCGTTGTCCCGAGCGTCGGAGACCGCACCGTGCTGATCGCCCTCGACCCCGCGTCGCCCGTCCCGCCCTTCGAGCAGATCCGCGCGCAGGTCGCCGCAGCCGCGGCGAGCGGCGAGGCGCCGGTCGGCACGAAGCTGCCGACCGTCCGCAAGCTGGCCGAGGAGCTCGGCCTCGCGGTGAACACGGTGGCCAAGGCCTACCGCGAGCTGGAGGCCGCGGGCGTGGTCGAGACCCGCGGCCGCGCCGGGACCGTCGTCGCCGCGTCCGGCGACCGCTCCCTCGCCGAGGTCGCCCGCGCGGCGGCGTCCTTCGCGCTCCGCGCGAAGGCGCTCGGCCTCCCCGAGACCCAGGCGCGCGCCCTGGTGGAGACGGCCCTCCACGAGACCTACGGCGGGTAGTCGCACGTACCTCAGGGGCGCGAGGCTCTGCTCGATCACCTGCGTGCGCGACAATCCCCAGGCTTCGGCCGGGAGGTGCCCCGGAGGTGCCCCCTCCCACGCAGGCAGAGCCCCGAACGCGCAGGGCCATCCGCACGCCGGTGGTTTCTCGCGCACGCGGTTGATCGAGCAGAGACCCGTCCCCCCGAGGGTGCGCCTACATGGCGTCCGTCAGGAACCGGAGGCGTTCCGCGCGCATGCCGTTGATGAGCGTGGTCAGCGCCTGGTCCATCGAGTGGCCGAGGAACCACTCGCCCGCGTGGTCGAGGCTGTACACGCGGCCCGCCGCGTCGATCGCGAGCAGCGCCGCGCCGTCGCGCTCCTCACCCAGCGGCGCCACCGGAAGTTCCAGGGAGCGGCCCAGGTCGGCCAGCGTGCGTGGCTGGTGCAACCCCCGCAGCGGGTCGACCACGAAGGGCGTGCGGGCGACCTCGAGGCCGGGGCCGTCCAGCCCGACGGCGATCTCGCCGAACTCCGCCCACGCCTCCAGTGCGGCGGGGAACACCGTGTGCCGGTGGCCCTCCGGTGAGACGTGGGCGTTGAGCCGCGCGGCCCAGGCCTCGGCCATCGGCAGGCGTTTGCGGTCCGGGAACCAGCCCGCCTTGGCGAGGGCGGACGCGACGTCCGCCGGGAATCGAGCCTCCATGGATGTCCGACCTCCCCTCGTCACTTCTTCTTCGGATGCAGCGAGATGGTCCTGATGCCGAAGTGCGCGAGGAGCGGCTCGCAACTGCGGCACGGCGGCTGGTGGGTGCCGTGGGCCGGATCACCCTCCTCGCGGATTCGGACCGTGGTCATCTTCGCGCCGCGCAGCGCCTTGCGGGCGTCGCCCTCCCCGAACGACTTCCGCGCGGCCCGGCCCGAGCGTCCCGACTCCGTCTGGTCGATGAACTGCGACAGCAGCACCGCCTCCGGACATCGTCCGGTGAACCGCTCGCGGTGCTCCACCGGCAGCCCGGCCAGGAAGTCGCCGACGAGCGGGTGGAGCTGCGGCGGCTCGCCCTTCTCACTGACGTGCGTATAGGTATCACCCCGCACCGACAACGCCGCGGCGACGATCGGCATCAGGCTGTCCCTGCGGTGGCGCAGCAGCGGAGCGGGCGCATGTCTGCGCTGGTGATGCGTGGTCTCCATGAACGGTAGTTCCTTTCCCCCGTCAACCCCCGTCAACGTGCTGTGCATCAGACTGCCAAATACCCCCAGAGATACTGAAGTCGGGGGTGTGTTCGATAACGGACTGCTCGGGCGGTGCCGCTCATGTCCGTACGAGCGGGGCCGGGGGAGATCCCCGGCGGCCGGGAAGCCCCTAGGCTGAGCACCGGCAGTCAGTTCCAGCAGGGGGCAAACTCCATGACGACAGGTCGGCCCAACGCGGCCTACGCCGGGCAGGTCGTGCACTTTCCCGATCCGCTGCGCGCGCAGCAATACCCCTCGGGGGTAACGATCGACGCGGAAGGCAGGCCCGACTTCTCTCCGTACGTCCGGGCCGCCGCCGAGGTCGCGGACCCGCCCGAGGGTTTCGGCGTCGACGAGCTGCGGCTCACCGACTACGTCTCCGCCAACGCGGCGCTGCGTGCCCAGGGCCATGAGCTCTGGGCGGACGTGGAGAGCCCCGTCGGCACACCCGTCGGCTGGACCTGGCACCACTCGGTGGCGCCGGCCACCCCCGGCAGCCGCCGGCTGGAGCTGGTCCCCGTCGAGGTCAAGGCGCTGCTGCGGCACCACGCCGGCCTGGCCGGCTCCCGCGCGGACCACGCCAAGCGCGGCACCCGCCCACTGCAGGAGCGGCGCCCGGTGCATTTCGCACTGTCCGGGCCGGTCGAGGGCGGCGCCGCGGAGGGCGCCGGGAGCGGCGAGGACGCCGCGCGTCCCAGCTGCGCCGAGACCGAGCAGCGGCTTCAGGCGGTCGAGGAGGCGCTCGGCTACACCCTGCCGGGCCCCTACCGGACCTTTCTCAAGGCCGCGGGCGGTCGCGCGCCGAAGGGCCTCGGGCTCGACACCGAGCTCGGCGTCCTCGTCGACCAGCCCTTCTTCGGGCTGCCCGCGGAGCGCTCGATCACGGACCTCTCCTACGTCAACAAGTGCCTGCGCGACCACGTCACCAAGGACTACCTCGGCATCGGCTTCGCCCAGGGCGGGCTACTGGCGATCAAGGTCCGCGGCGAGCGGATCGGCACGGTCTGGTTCATGCCGTACGACGACGCGCGTGACGACGGCGACCCGTCCCTGACGCCGCAGCAGCGCTGCGAGCGCCTGCTGCTGCCGTGCGGCGACGACTTCGACGCGTTCCTGCTGCGGCTGGCCGGCAGCCCGCCGGAGCTGCAGACGGTGGCGGAACTGATGGTGGACGGCGGCTTCGCGCGCGCCGTCCCGGTGAAGGGTTGAGGGGGTCGTCGCCGTGGTGACGTACGCGGAGGCGCAGCAGCGCGCCGAGGAGTGGATCAACGACGGCGTGCCCGCGTGGCTGCGCCGCGAGGTGCGGGTGCGCGAGTTCGACCTGGGTTTCGTGGCCTGGGCGGTCGACCGCACCGACGGCCCGTCCTCGGACGGGGGCGCGGCGCGGATGGTGATCGCCCGTGACACGGGCGCGGTCACGCTCTGGCCCGCCCTGCCGATCAACGACGTGGTCCGGCGCTACGAGGAGGTCTACGGGCGTCCTGCCGGGGCGACCCCCCAGGCGCCGATGCCGGTGGCCGCCGAGCGCGACCTGGTCGAGGCGACGTCCTTCTTGCTCAGCCCCCCGCAGTGGCTGGAGGAGGCGGCCGCGAAGGCCCGAGAGGAGGAGGCCGCGAGCCTCCAGGTCGCCCCGCCGGTCAAGCCGGGCCCGCCCGGCGACGTCCCGACGATGCTGGCGCCGCCGACGCCGGTTCCTGCTCCTGCGCCGGTGGCCGCCCCTGCGCCTGCGCCGGTGCCCGCGCCTGCTCCTGCGCCGGTGCCCGCGCCTGCTCCGGTGCAGGCGGAGAGGGGCGGGAGGGACTTCGGGATCTCCCGCATCCCCGGGACCCCGTACGACCCGCTGGCCGAGCAGGTGTCCGCCGCGTCGTCCGCGCCCGTCGCCCCCGCTCCGTCCGCCACGGCGGACGGATACGGCTACCCGCAGGGTCCCGCCTCCGCGCAGGCGGGCGGCGGGTACGGCTACCCGCAGCCGGGCCTGCCCCAGAGCGCCCCCGTGCCCGGCGGCCCGGACGGTTACGGTTTCCCGCCTCCGTCGGCGGGTGGGTCGGTGGGGGGTCCGGGCGGTCCGGCCGTTCCGCCTCCGCCGCCGGGTGTTGCCCAGGGCGGGCCTGGGGTCGCTCCGTCGGCGGGTGCGCCGGTGGGTGGTCCGGGGGTCCCTCCGCCTCCGCCGCCGGGGATGCCGTCGTTCCCGGGTGGTCCTGCCGTTCCGCCTCCGCCGCCTCCGGCGGGGCCGATGGGTGGTCCCGCCGTTCCGCCTCCGCCGCCTCCGGCGGGGCCGATGGGTGGTCCCGCCGTTCCGCCTCCGCCGCCCGGCGCCCCGCTGGGTGGGCCGCAGGGCGAGGGGATGGACTACGCGCCGACCGTGATGGCCGCTCCGGGCAGTTTTCCCATGCCGCCTGCCGCGCCGCAGGGCGGGCCTGGGCTGCCGCCGCCTCCGCCGCCGGGACCGCTCGGTGGCGGCGCCGTTCCGCCGCCCCCGCCCGGGGCGCCGGTCGGGGGGCCGGGTGTGCCCCCGCCTCCGCCGGCCGCGCCGATGGGTGGGCCGATCGGGGGGCCGGCCGTTCCGCCTCCGCCGCCGGGGGCGCTCGGTGGCGGCCCGGTTCCGCCGCCTCCGCCCGGGGTTCTGGGTGGGCCGCAGGCCGAGGGGATGGACTACGCGCCCACGATGCTGGCGCGTCCCGGCAGTGGGCCGATCGCTCCTGCCGCGCCGCAGGGTGGGCCGGGGCTGCCGCCGCCTCCGCCGCCGGGACCGCTCGGTGGTGGCGCCGTTCCGCCGCCCCCGCCCGGGCCGATGGGTGGAGGCGCTGTGCCGCCACCGCCCGGCGGTTCGTTGGGCGGGCCGGGTGTGCCCCCGCCCCCGCCGGGGGCGTCCCTGGGTGGGCCGTCCGGTGCCGTGCCGCCGCAGACGCCCGTCGCGAGCCGGGCCCCGGCCCCTGCCGGGACCGGTGTGCCGACCGTCGGGCCGGGTTACATGGCCGTGCTGCGCTACCGCGGCCCGGACGGGTCCGAGCAACAGGTGATCCAGCGTTCCGCGCTGGGCCTGCCGCACCCGGAGTGGCAGATCCTGCAGGAGGTGCGCCGCCTGAACGTGCCGCCGGAGCAGGTGCTGGAGCTGCACACCGAGCTGGAGTGCTGCGACCTGCCCGCCGGCTACTGCGCGCGGATGGTCAAGGAGGCCTGGCCGAACGTGCGGATCACGCACACCGCGCCGTACGGCCGGGAGGCCGCCGCGCGTCGGCGGGGCGCCGACCACCTGCTGGCGCACCTGCGCGAGCTGCACACGCACGCCGCCGGCCCGGCGCCGGTCCCGTCGTCGCGGGCCCCGCTCGCGCCCGCCGCCGCACCGGCGGCGCAGCCGCAGCCGCAGGCGCTCGCGCAAGAGCTGCAGGCGGCGTTCGGTGACCAGAACCTGTTCCGCTTCGACCCGCAGGCGGTCTCGCGGGCGGGGGTGCCGCCGGAGGTCCAGTCCACGCTGACCTGGGCGGGGCTGCCGCGCGAGTTCGGACCGTTCTTCTGGGCGCAGGCCCAGCCCGGGCGGCCGATCCCGACACTGGCCGAGCTCGCCGCGGAGCGGGGCCTCGGCGCCGGTCCGGACGCGGGCACCTACCTCGTGGTCGGCAACGACTACGGGCGACAGCTCTGCGTGCAGTACGGCACGAACGCCATCGTCGCGGTCGACCTCGGGACGCCGGGCCAGCCGGCCGGGCCGGAGGCGACGCAGCCGCGCTTCGTGAACTCGGGGCTGCCGCAGTTCGTGCGGTGTCTCGCGGTGCTGGGCCGACTGTGGCGGTTCCGTTTCGGGCTGACCCAGGAACAGGCCGGTCGGTGGACCACCGACTTCCAGAACGAGCTCAACGCGATCGATCCGGCGGCGCTCGCGTCCCCGGAGAACTGGTGGGCCGTGATCCTGGAGCAGTTCTGGGACGGCCTGCTGTAGCGCGCCGCGCGGACACAGAAGGAGGGGACCGGCCGAGGGCCGGTCCCCTCCTTCTGTGTCGGTACCGTCCTAAGAAGCACTAATCTGCTCAAAATAGGACGAGTATCAATCGTGTCCGGCAAGCGGAGGAGCGGCAGCAGACGATGAGCGACCCGACCACTCCCAATCCCGCGGACTTTCCCCTCACCCGCAAGGGCTACGAGGTCGACCAGGTCGACCAGGCCCTGGCCCGGCTCACCGTCGAGCGGGACGAGGCGTGGCAGCGCCTGGCCGCCCTCGGTGACGAGATGCGCGGGCTCGAGCGCGTGCTGATGGATCTCCAGGAGACCCGGGCGGCGGCCGAGGCCACTGTGCCGGACTTCGAGGTGCTGAGCGGACGTGCCGCCGGGCTGCTGGTGACCGCCCAGGACGAGGCCGAGGCGGTTCGCACGCAGGCGGCGGCGGAGTCCAACCGGATCGACAACGAGGCCCGCACGCAGGCCCGCCGAGGGCGCACCGCGGCCGGTCAGTACGCCGACCAACTGCGCGCGGCGGCGGACGAGACCCACCGCCGCGAACTCGACCGTGCGCGGAACCAGGCGGAGGCGCAGCGCGGCGAAGCCGATCGGGAGAGCCGCACCCTCCGCGAGGAGGCGGGTGTGTACGCGGAGGACGTGCGCACTCGGGCGGAACAGGCTTCACGGGAGGCGCACGCGTGGCTGACCGGTCAGCAGCGGACGGCTGAACAGGAGTTCACAGCGCACGACGCGAAGGTGGTGGCCTGGGAGGCGGAGGTCATGGCGATCGGCGAGCGCAAGCTCTCCGAGAGCGAGCGGCATCTCAAGGCCATGCGGGCCAAGTCCGAGGAGATCGACGCGGACGCGGCGACCCAGGCGGAGCGCCGTGTGGAGGCCGCCCAGCGCGAGGCGACGCGGATCGCGGAGCAGTCCGCGCGCGAGCAGCGGACCTCCGCGGAGCGGCGGGAGCACGTCCAGGCCCAGCTGGAACACATCCGTGAGACTCTCGCCGCGCTGACCGGCTCGGTGTCGGCGGCGCCGGAGCTGCCGTCCGCGGACACGGATACGGACACGGAAACGGAAACGGAAACGGTGTCGCAGGCCGCGGACGAGCCGGAGGACGAGGCCGACAACAAGATCGACAGCGAGGCGAAGACCTCGGAGCTCCCGACTCTTCCCCAGCCTGTGGACAACAATCCCGACCGTCAGTCGCACGCTCCAGGGGGCGCGGGGCTCTCCTGATCTGTGCTCCTCCCCAGCCTCGGCCGCGAGGTGTCCCCTGCGTGGGCGTGACGAGCCACCGGTGAGCAGAGGGTCCTCGCGGCGCAGGGCCATCCGCACAGGGTGGTTTCTCGCGCGCCCGTGGGAGTGCGACCGGTCCGGCCGGCCTCGCGTGCCGGTGGAGGGACCGCGCGGTTCGCCGTCCCGCGGCGTACGCTGGAGACCCCCGGGTTGCCTCGCAGTCCGGGTGTTTCGCGTTGCCTCTGGCTGAGAGAAGTAGATGAGCCTGACCGGCCTGCTCGACATCGTCGCCTCCGACCCGGCGCTCGCCGAGGCCGGGGAAGCCGCACTCGCCGGGGATCGGCGGCACCTGGACCTGGTGGGTCCGCCGGCCGCCCGGCCGTTCGCGATCGCCGCGCTCGCGCGCGCCCTCGCCCAGAAGGCGAAGGGGGAGCGCGGTCGCCCTGTCCTCGCGGTCACGGCCACCGGCCGCGAGGCCGAGGATCTGGCCACCGCGCTCGCGTCCCTGCTGCCGCCCGAGAGCGTCGCGGAGTTCCCGGCCTGGGAGACGCTCCCGCACGAGCGGCTCTCGCCGCGCTCCGACACCGTGGGCCGCCGCATCGCCGTGCTGCGCCGCATCGCGCACCCGTTGGCCGACGACCCGGCGGCGGGTCCGCTGCAGGTGGTCGTCGCGCCGGTGCGCAGCGTGCTTCAGCCGCAGGTCAAGGGCCTGGCCGAGCTGGAGCCGGTGAGCCTTGGGCAACGCCAGGAGGTGGATCTCGACGACATCGTCGAGCGCCTCGCCGCCGCCGCCTACCAGCGCGTCGAGCTGGTGGAGAAGCGTGGGGAGTTCGCTGTGCGCGGCGGCATCCTCGACGTCTTCCCGCCCACCGAGGAACACCCGCTGCGCGTGGAGTTCTGGGGCGACGAGGTCGAGGAGATCCGCTACTTCAAGGTCGCCGACCAGCGTTCACTGGAGATCGCGCCGCACGGCCTGTGGGCGCCGCCCTGCCGCGAGCTGCTGCTGACCGACGAGGTGCGGGCCCGTGCCGCCGAGCTGGCGCAGGAGCACCCCGAGCTCGCCGAGATCCTGGACAAGATCGCCCAGGGCATCGCCGTCGAGGGCATGGAGTCGCTGGCCCCGGTCCTCGTCGACGACATGGAACTGCTGATGGACGTGCTGCCGCTGGGCAGCGTCGCCGTCGTCTGCGACCCGGAGCGTGTCCGCACCCGCGCCGCCGACCTGGTCGCCACCAGCGCCGAGTTCCTCCAGGCCTCCTGGGTCGCGGCCGCCTCGGGCGGCAAGGCGCCGCTGGACGTGGGCGCGGCCTCGCTCTGGTCGCTGGCCGACGTCCGCGAGCACGCCGTCGAGATCAGCCTGCCCTGGTGGTCCGTCAGCCCGTTCGCCGCCGACGAGGAGGAGGCGACCGGTCCTGACGTGCTGCACCTGGGCATGCACCCGGTCGAGGCCTACCGCGGCGACACCGCCCGCGCCATCGCCGACTGCAAGGGCCGCCTCGCCGAAGGCTGGCGTGTCGTGCTGGTGACGGAGGGGCAGGGCCCGGCCTCGCGCATCGCCGAGATGTTCGGCAGCGAGGGCATCGGCGCCAGGCTCACCCCGGACCTGACGACCGTGCCCGACGCGGACGTCATCCACGTCGCCTGCGGTGCGATCGAGAACGGGCTGGTGCACGAGGGCCTCAAGCTCTGCGTCATCACCGAGACCGACCTGTCCGGTCAGAAGTCCTCCACCAAGGACATGCGCCGGATGCCCTCGCGCCGCCGCAACGCCATCGACCCGCTCGCTCTCAAGGCCGGCGACTTCGTCGTCCATGAGGCCCACGGTGTCGGCCGTTACATCGAGATGGTGCAGCGCACCGTCCAGGGCGCCACGCGCGAGTACCTGGTGCTGGAGTACGCGCCCGCCAAGCGCGGCCAGCCCGGCGACCGCCTCTTCGTGCCGACCGACCAGCTGGAGCAGGTCACCAAGTACGTCGGTGGCGAGGCCCCGACCCTGCACCGGCTCGGCGGCGCGGACTGGACCAAGACCAAGGCGCGCGCCAAGAAGGCGGTCAAGGAGATCGCCGCCGACCTGATCAAGCTCTACTCGGCCCGCATGGCCTCGCCCGGCCACGCCTTCGGCCAGGACACCCCGTGGCAGCGCGAGCTGGAGGACGCCTTCCCCTACGCGGAGACGCCCGACCAGCTCTCGACCATCGCCGAGGTCAAGGAGGACATGGAGAAGACGGTCCCGATGGACCGTCTGATCTGTGGCGACGTCGGCTACGGCAAGACCGAGATCGCGGTGCGCGCCGCGTTCAAGGCGGTGCAGGACGGCAAGCAGGTCGCCGTGCTGGTGCCGACGACGCTGCTGGTCCAGCAGCACTTCTCCACCTTCGCCGAGCGCTACGCCAACTTCCCCGTCGTCGTGAAGCCGCTGTCGCGGTTCCAGACCGACTCCGAGGCCAAGGCGGTGCTGGAGGGCCTGCGCGAGGGCGGCGTCGACGTCGTCATCGGCACCCACCGGCTCTTCTCCAGCGAGACCAGGTTCAAGGACCTCGGGCTCGTCATCGTCGACGAGGAGCAGCGCTTCGGCGTCGAGCACAAGGAGCAGCTGAAGAAGCTGCGCGCCAACGTGGACGTGCTGACCATGTCCGCCACGCCGATCCCGCGCACCCTGGAGATGGCGGTGACGGGCATCCGCGAGATGTCGACGATCACCACCCCGCCGGAGGAGCGTCACCCGGTGCTGACCTTCGTCGGCCCCTACGAGGAGAAGCAGATCGCCGCCGCGATCCGGCGCGAGCTGTTGCGCGAGGGCCAGGTCTTCTACATCCACAACCGGGTCGAGTCGATCGACAAGGCGGCGGCGAGGCTGAAGGAGCTCGTTCCGGAGGCGCGGGTCGCCACCGCCCACGGGCAGATGGGCGAGCAGCAGCTGGAGAAGGTCGTCGTCGACTTCTGGGAGAAGGAGTTCGACGTCCTGGTCTCCACCACGATCGTGGAGTCGGGCATCGACATCTCCAACGCCAACACACTCATCGTCGAGCGTGGCGACACCTTCGGCCTCTCGCAGCTGCACCAGCTGCGCGGTCGTGTCGGCCGTGGGCGGGAACGCGGCTACGCGTACATGCTCTACCCCCCGGAGAAGCCGCTGACCGAGACCGCGCACGAGCGGCTCGCGACCATCGCGCAGCACACCGAGATGGGCGCCGGTATGTACGTGGCGATGAAGGACCTGGAGATCCGCGGCGCGGGCAACCTGCTCGGCGGCGAGCAGTCCGGCCACATCGCGGGCGTCGGCTTCGACCTCTACATGCGCATGGTCGGCGAGGCGGTCGCGGAGTTCCGCGAGATGCTGGAGAGCGGCGGTGCCGCTCCGGAGGAGGCGCCGCTCGAGGTCAAGATCGAGCTGCCGGTCGACGCGCACGTCCCGCACGACTACGCGCCGGGCGAGCGACTGCGCCTCCAGGCCTACCGTTCGATCGCGGCGGTGAACTCCGAGGAGGACATCGCCCACGTCCGCGCCGAGCTGACCGACCGTTACGGCAAGCTGCCGGAGCCGGTGGAGAACCTGCTGCTGGTCGCCGGGCTCCGGCTGTACGCGCGGCGCTGCGGGATCTCCGACATCACCTTGCAGGGGCAGTTCATCCGCTTCGGCCCGATGGAGCTGAGGGAGTCGCAGGAGCTGCGGCTCTCGCGGCTGTACCCGCGCAGCCAGGTGAAGGCGGCGACGAGGCTGGTGCTGGTCCCGCGGCCAGCGACCGCGCGGATCGGCGGCAAGCCGGTGGTCGGGCGGGAACTGCTGAGCTGGTGCGTGGAGTTCCTGTCGGCGATGTTCAGCTAGGCGGAACCCCAGGGGTGCGAGGCCCTGCTCAGTCGACTGCGTGCGCGAGTAACCACCGGCGTGCGGATGGCCCTGCTCGTCCGGCGACCCACCACTTCGGTGGCTTGTCGCGCACGCAGTTCACTGAGCAGGGCCTCGCGCCCCTGGGCAGGGCAACGACAGGTCAGTTCACGGACCACTGGCCGGTCTGGTCGGCCATGCCGCTGTCCAGGCCGAACTGGATCTGGGTGATCTTCGCGCCGGTCGGGACCTGGAAGGTGATGAAGCCCAGGCCCGTCGCCCCGAGGGCGAGGTTCTCGATGGCCGGGAAGCTGGTTCCGGCCTTCGTGTCGCTGGCGATGTCCGCGTCGTAGGACTGGCCCTGGCTGTCGACCAGCTTGGCGCCGTTGGACGGGGAGTCACTGTAGGCCTTGCCGCCGGTGACCTTGATCCGGAACTGCACCGCGACGAAGCGCTTGCCGGCGTCCGGCGTCGTGTAGTCGTCCGCGCCGGCCGGGTTGTCGACGATCTTCACGACGGTGATGTCCGCCGAGGTGTCCATTCCCTTGAGCGCGATGGTGTCGCCGACCTTCGCCGCCTTCGAGGCGGAGCTCTGACCGCCGCCGGAGGTGGACTTCGCGCCGGAGGAGGCGGTCGTGGGCTTCGCGTCGGTCGAGACGGAGCTGCCGGTCGTCGGGTTGCAGGCCGCGGTGCCGGCGATGAGGAGCGCGCCAACGGCGACGGCGAGAGCGGCGCGACGCGAGCGGTTGGTGGTGTGCGACATGGCGGAACCCCCTGTGAGTCGATCCGTCCGGCGAGCCGCCGGGCTGATGAGTACACAGAAGCATGAAGCTGTGAACCGAGTCAACACAAGGCATCGAAAATCAGATGTTCACACTGTGAATCGACATGTCATACGCCACAGGTATGCTCCTGTTCACGGCCCGAGCGCAGTGGCGCCCCGGGTGGCCGGCACCGGAAGGGGAGCAACCGATGACCGAGCAGTCGAACCAGATCAACGCCGCTGAGATCGCCCGACTCGCGGGTGTCGGGCGGGCTGCCGTGAGCAACTGGCGCAGGCGGCACGCCGACTTCCCCAAGCCGGTCGGCGGCACGGAGACCAGCCCCGCTTTCGCCCTCGCGGAGGTCGAGCTGTGGCTGCGCAGGCAGGGGAAACTCAACGAACTTCCTCTGCGTGAACGGCTCTGGCAACAGGTGTCCGCGCGGCCGGAGGGGGTCGTGCCGACCCTGGCCGGGATCGGTGCCGCCCTTCTGCTCGTCCGGGACCACCCCGATCTGGGGGCCGGACTGACCGAGGAGTCCGACGAGCGGCTCGCGGAACTGCTGCCGGGGCTGCTCGACCACGCGCTGGACCACCGGCTCGGCCGTGACCGGCCGGTTCACATGCCGGTCGGGGGTGAACTGCTCCCGTTGCTGCCCGTCCTGCGGGCGGCCGTCGAGCTCGCCGGCGAGCTCGGAGCCCGCCAGACCTACGAGTTCCTGCTCGGCCGCTACCTCGACGCCAACCCCCGCCTGTTCACACTCACCCCGCCCGCGCTGGCCGAGCTGATGACGAGCCTGGCGGGCCTGGGCTTCGGTTCACAGGTGGCCGGTTCACACAGCGTGGGTTCACACGGCATGGGTTCACACGGCGCGGGTTCACACGCGGCGACCGTGTTCGACCCGGCTGTCGGCACCGGAGGTCTGCTCCGGGCGGCGGGCTTCCCGCCGGCGCGGCCCGGCGCGCTGCACGCCGTCGACACCGACCAGGGCCAGGTCGCCCTCGCCGCACTCCGTCTCGCCCTGGAGTCCGAGGCCGAGGTCCGCGCGGCCGCGGCCGACGCACTGCGCACCGACCCCTTTCCGGAGCTGCGCGCCGACGCCGTGCTGTGTCACCCGCCGTTCAACGAGCGCGACTGGGGCTACGACGAGCTCTCCTACGACGCCCGCTGGGAGTACGGGCTGCCACCGCGCGTCGAGTCCGAACTCGCGTGGGTTCAGTACGCCCTGTCCAGGCTGCGTGACGGCGGCACCGCCGTGTTGCTGCTCCCGCCCGCCGTCGCCTCCCGGCGTTCGGGCCGCCGGGTCCGCGCCGAGTTGCTGCGACGCGGTGCGCTGCGGGCCGTCGTCGCCCTGCCGTCCGGCGTCGCCCCGCCGCAGAGCGTGCCGCTGCACCTGTGGGTGCTGCGCCGACCGGGCGCCGAGGCCCCGGGAGCGGGCGGCGCCGGGCCGGAACTGCTGCTGGTGGACGCGTCCGCGCTGCCCGCTGTCGGCTCGGGGGACCGGGTGGACTGGCAACTGCTGCGCGGCGCCGTGCTGGACGCGTGGGAGAGGTTCGAACACGGTCGCCTCGCCGAGACGACCGTCCACGAGGGCGTCCTCCGCGCCGTTCCGGTGCTGGAACTGCTCGACGACGACGTGGATCTGACCCCTGCCCGGCACCTGCCCTCCGGGGCGGCGGCCCCCGGCGGGCTCGCGGAGCTGGGCGAGATCCACCACCGCCTGTCCGAAACCCTGGTCCGCACCTCGGAGCTGACTCCCCCCGCGCCTCCCGCCCGGTCGCCCGCCCCGGTCCCCGCTCCCCGGTGGACCACCACGACCGTCGGCGAACTCGCGCGCACCGGTGCGCTGGTGCTGCGGTCCGGCGGCGTCGGGGTGGTCGCCGAGCAGGTGCGGGTCCTCACCGACCAGGACGTGCTGGCGGGCACCAGCCCCACCGGAGCCGCCGGACTGCTCTCCGGCGATCCCGAGGAGGAGCCGGTGCTGCTGCGCGAGGGGGACGTCGTGGTCCCGGTGCTCGGTGGCGGCAGCGTCGCCCGGGTCGTCGGCCCCGACGACGTGGGCGCGGCTCTCGGCCGCAACCTGCAGTTGCTGCGCGCCGAACCAGCCGCGCTGGACCCGTGGTTCCTGGCCGGCTTCCTGCGGGGCAGCGCCAACGCCCGGCAGGCCAGCAGTTACGCCTCCACGGCGGCGCGGCTGGACGTGCGACGGCTGCAGCTGCCCCGTCTCCCGCTGTCCGAACAGCACCGCTACGGGGCGTCGTTCCGCGACCTGGCCGCGTTCGAGGAGGCCCTGCGCCGTGCGGGCCGTCTCGGTGACGCGCTCGTGCGCGGACTGCACGACGCCTACACGGACGGCGCGTTGCCGCCCCGGGCACCCGGCGACTGATCCGAATCGAACACGGCTGTCCGTGCGGGTCGCTACGCTCTGACCGTCGACACAGCACGGTCACCAGGAGCACACATGTACGGCCCGCCGCCCGTCATGAGTCCCGTGCCGCCCGCCGGGCGGGCGAGCGCGTCGCGGAACGGGCTGTGGGTGCTCGTCGGTGTGGTGCTCATCGGCGGGGTGGGGTTCTTCGCCTTCATCCCGCTGACGGTCCTGGCCGTGCGGAGCCGGGCCGACCAGCGGACGGCCGCGCGGAACGCCGCGCTGGCCCTCGCGTCGTTCGTCCTCATGGTCGTCGCGGTCGCCGTCTCCCCGCAGCACCAGGACTCGGCCCACGAGCCCTGGTGGTACGGCGTTCTGGCGTTCGCCATGCTCGGGCAGGGGGTCGCGACGACGGCCTGGTTCATCCGCTGCGACCGGCGGTGGTTGCGGCAGCGGCAGGTGTCGTCGGGCGTGCGGCCGCCGGCGCACTGGGTGCCCGGGGCTCCGACGCTCCCCACCGGTCCGATGGGCCCGCGTGACGCGACCGGCCCGCGCGACGCGATCGGCCCGACGGCGGTCCTGCCGACGGTCGCGCTCCCGTTCGCGCCGCTGCCGCCGCAGCCCGACCGGCTCGGGCAGGTGCGGGCCGAGCTGGACGAACTGAGCGACTACCTCCGCAGAGAGCAGGGGCGTTGAACGGCCGGGTCATCGCGGGGCGCTACACGATCGCCTCGCTGATCAGCCAGGGCGGCATGGGGCAGGTCTGGAAGGCCTACGACGAACGCCTCGGCCGCGCCGTCGCGGTCAAGCTGCTGCGCCCCGACCGCCTCCACGGCGACGGAGCCGAGGAGCTGCGCCGCCGCTTCCTGCGCGAGGCGCAGGTGACCGCCCGGGTGGACCACCCCGGCCTGGTCACCGTCCACGACCTCGGCAGCGACGGCGAGGACCTCTACCTCGTCATGCAGTACCTGGACGGCGCCGACCTCGCCGACCACCTCGCCGAGCACGACCCGTACCCGTGGCCCTGGGCCGTCGCCGTCGGCGCGCAGCTGTGCGCGATCCTCGCGGCCGTGCACGCGGTCCCTGTCGTGCACCGCGACCTCAAGCCGCGCAACATCGTCGTCCGGCCCGACGGTGCCGTCACCGTGCTCGACCTCGGCATCGCCGCCGTGCTCAACTCCGACACCACCCGGCTCACCCGCACCGGCGCCGCCGTCGGCAGCCCCGCCTACATGGCCCCCGAGCAGGCGCTCGGCGGCGGGGTCGGCCCGCGCACCGACCTGTACGCCCTCGGCGTCGTGCTGCACGAGCTGCTGAGCGGCAGCGTCCCCTTCTCCGCGCCCACGGACGTGGGCGTGCTGCACCGCCACCTCTACGACCCGCCGCAGCCACTGCGGCAGCTGCGCCCCGAGGTGCCGCCGCAGCTGGAGGCCCTCGTCCTGCGGCTGCTCGCCAAGGACCAGGCCGAGCGGCCCTCCGGCGCGGCCCAGGTGCACGGTGAGCTGGTCGCCCTGCTCCCGCAGCGGACCGCGGGCACGACACCTCGCGCCCAGTTCGATCCGACGCGTCCGTTCCTGCGCCCGTGCGCGCCCTGGCCGGACACCGCCCCGGATGCCTCCCTGGATGCCGCCCTGGACGCCCGGCCGGACGCCCGGCCGGGCGACGCGAGGGAGCCGTGGTCCGCCCCGGCCCCCGGACCGGGCGTGGATCTGGCCGAGGCGGTCGAGCGGGTGAAGGGGCTGCTCGACGCGGGCCGGGCCACCCAGGCCGTCGACGTGCTCGGGGGGCTCCTCCCGGCCGTCACGGCGGAGCAGGGCGAGGCCTCGCCGGTCGCCCGGGTGCTGCGGAAGCAGTACGCCCAGACGCTGCTCGGCGTCGGCGAGTACGCCCGCGCCCTGCCCGAGCTGCGGCGCCTGGCGCAGGAACGCGCCCAGGAGGCGGGCCCGGCGGACCCGCAGGCCCTGCAGTACCGCTACGAGGCGGCACAGTGCCTGGAACAGCTGGGTGAGTACGCGGCGGCGCTCGCGGAGTACCGGTCGCTGCTCGGCCATACGGAGAACCCCTACACGGGGGTGGATCCGCGCCAGGGCCTGGAGATCCGCCGCCGCGAGGCCCAGATGCGTCTCGCCCTCGGGGACCGTGCGGGTGCTCGCCACGCGCTCGCCGCCCTCCTGCCGGACGCGGAACGGGCCCAGGGCCGGGGCCATCCGTTCACAGAGGAGATCCGCGGGACGCTCGCCCGCCTGTGAACGCGGCGCACCTACCGGCCCGCCGGGCCGGTGGTTCACGGAACACGACGTCCCAGGTCGCGTCGCCGTACACAGTCGCCGTACAGATAGGCTCGAAGTATGTTGCTCGGACTCCTCATGGCCCTGCTGGCCGCGCTCTGTTTCGGTTCGGCCATGGTCCTCCAGGCCCTCGGAGCGCAGGCGCACTCGCCGTCCGGGGCCGGCGGCGGGCTCGTGGGGACCGTCCGGGCGATGGTGAACGTGCCGTTCGTCTGCGGGCTGGTGCTGGACCTGTTCGGCTTCGCCGCCCAGCTGGTCGCGCTGCGGTCGCTGCCCTTGTACGTCGTGCAGGCCGCGCTCGCCGGTGCGCTCGCGGTCACCGCCGTGCTCGGTGCGGCCGTGCTGAAGCTGCGCCTCGGCCGGGCCGAATGGGCCGGGGTCGCCGGTGTCTGCGTGGGACTCGCGACGCTCGGGGCGACCGCGGGCAAGGAGGGGACCAAGCAGCCCGGCATGCCGCTGCACTGGATCATGCTGGTGGCCGTCGCGGTGATCGCCGTCGCCGGGGCCGCGGCCTGGCGGCTGAAGGAGCCGGTCCGGGCCGCCGCCATGGGCACCCTGTGCGGTCTGGGCTTCGGCGTCGTCGGGCTCTCGGTGCGGCTCGTGCCGTCCGTGCACGGCATGGATCTGGTGCCGCTGCTCCAGGATCCGGCCACCTACGCGCTGCTCGGCGGTGGCGCGGTCGCCTTCGTGTTCATGACCGAGGGCGTCCGCGGCGGCAAGGTGACCACCGCGACGGCGGCCATGGTGCTCGGCGAGACAGCGCTGCCCGCGCTGCTGGGCGTGATCCTGCTCGGTGACCGCACCCGTCCGGGGCTGCTCTGGCTGGCCCTGCTGGGCTTCGCGATCGCGGTCGCCGGTGCACTCGCGCTGGCCCGGTTCGGCGAGGTCGCCCCGGTGGAGGGACACGGCGCCGAGCAGACGCCGGACGGCCAGGAGATCCCGGCGGCGCCGGGAGCGCCGGGGGCGGCCGCCGTGGCCGAGCGGGAGCGTCAGCGGCACTGACCGTCACCCGCGACTGCGGCAACCCGGTGGTCTTCCGATCACCCTCTGGTGCGGGCGGCGCCCACGTGGGACGGTGATCTGCGGCACAGGCATCGGACGGACCGTCAGTCGCAGGAGGCCCCGTGAAGCGCACCCGTACCGCCCTGTTCGCGTTGCTCGCCGCGGTCGCCGTACCCGGGCTGGCCGCATGTTCGGGCGGCAGCGGTGGGGGCACGGTGCACACCGGCGCGGCCGCCGTCCTGGGTGGGCAACGGATCAGCATCGCCACCGTCGAGGACCAGGTCAGCGCGTTCCGCGAGGCCGCGCCCGCGCAGGGCAGCGGCACCGGGGCGTCCAGGACCTACGGCCAGGACTCGGCGGGGGAGCCGTCGAACGTGCTCGGCTTCCTGATCCAGGAGCAGCTGGTGCAGACGGCCCTGGACCAGAAGGGCGTGAGCGTCTCCGCCATCGACGTGTCCGGTGTCGAGGCCCCGTTCCTGAGCCAGGCCGGCAGCCAGGCCAAGCTGACCGCCCAGTTCGTGAACCAGGTCGGCCTGCCGCCGCAGGACCTCGAGCCCTTCTTCCGCTGGCGCGCGGGCGTGCTCGCGCTGCTGCGTCAGGCCGGGGTGAGCCCGACCGACTCGAACGCCACCGCCAAGCTGAACGCGCTGCTTCAGCCGGTGGCCTCGGGCCTCGGCATCTCGGTCAACCCGCGCTACGGCAGCTGGGACGCGACCAACCTGAGCCTCGGGAACAGTTCACAGCCGTGGATCAAGCAGGTGTCGCAGGACAACGCGGGGTAGGTTGCGTGGTGTGTCCCACAGCGATTCCCACAGCGATTCACAGCCGAACACGACGACGGGCCCCGGGCGCCTTGTCCTGCTGAGCACGACGCACCGGGTCGCCCCCGGGCTGCTCTCCGGTCCGGCCTGGCAGGTCCTGCACGCGGCCGACCGGGTCCTGGCCGGGGATCCGGCGCACCCGCTGCTCGGGCCGCTGGAGCGGAGCGACGTCACGGTGGAGGTGCTGGACGTCCCGTCGTACGCGCGCGCCCGGACGCTCGCCGAGGCGGCGGCCGACGCGCTGGTCGTCTGGCTGGTCGGCCCCGACGGCGACCCGGGACTCACCGACGCGCTGGCGCGGTTCGCCGTCGAGGGCGCGGAGACCCCGGGCGTGGTCGTGCCGGAGCTGGAGCTGCTGCCGGGCTCCTACGACCTGCCCGGCGCGCGGCTGCTGGACCTGGTCGGTGTGATGGACCGGCTCCGCTCGCCCGGTGGCTGCCCCTGGGACGCCGGGCAGACCCACGAGTCGCTGGTGAAGTACCTGGTGGAGGAGAGCTTCGAGCTCGTCGAGGCGATCGAGGAGGGCGACCGGGCCATGCTCCGGGAGGAGCTCGGCGACGTGCTGCTCCAGGTCTTCTTCCACGCCCGGATCGCCCAGGAGCACCCCACCGATCCGTTCTCCGTCGACGAGGTGGCGGGGGACATCGTCGACAAGCTGATCTACCGTCACCCCCACGTGTTCGCCGGCCGGGACGCCGGGACGGCCGAGCAGGTCGAGGCGAACTGGGAGGAGCTGAAGGCCGCGGAGAAGCAGCGCGAGTCCGCGACCGACGGCGTGCCGATGGCGCAGCCCGCGCTGGCGCTGGCGGCGAAGCTGCACTCCAGGGCGGGCAAGGCGGGGGTGCGGGTCGCGCTGCCGCAGGAGGAGGCGGCGTCGGACGGTGCCGGACAGGACTTCGGCACGCGGCTGCTGCGGATCGCCGTCGAGGCCCAGGACGCGGGGGTGGACCCGGAGGCGGCGCTGCGCGAGGCCGCCCGCGCCTACCGTGACGCGATCCGCAGGGCCGAGTCCGCGGCCGGGACCGCGCCGGAGACCGCCGAGGAGCGCGGCGAGAACGGCACGGGGGCGAGCTGATGCGGCTTCGGCGCGAGCACCCCTGGCCGCGGACGGAGGCCGAGGCGCTGGCCGTCCAGGAGGAACTGCGCCCGCTGGTACGGACGGTGCCGCTGGCAGGACCGCCACGGTTGATCGCCGGACTCGACGTGGCCTATGTGGGCGCGCACGGCGCGGCGGAGGACCGCGTCGCCGCGGCCGTCGTGGTGCTGGACGCGACGACCTTGGAGCCGGTCGATCGGGCCACGGCCGTCGGAACAGCAGGATTCCCCTATGTGCCGGGGCTGTTCGCGTTCCGTGAGCTCCCGGTGCTGGTGCGGGCGCTGGAGCGGCTGACCGTGGACCCGGACGTGCTGCTCTGCGACGGGCAGGGCCTGGCGCATCCGCGCCGTTTCGGCCTCGCCTGCCATCTGGGCGTGCTGACCGGGGTGCCGACGCTCGGCGTGGCGAAGACCCCGCTGCTGGGGGAGTGGACCGAACCGGGGCCCGGGCGCGGTGCCACGGCGGACGTCCACGACCGCGGGGAGATCGTCGCCCGGGTGGTGCGGACGCAGACGGGGGTGAAGCCGGTGACGGTCTCGGTCGGACACCTGATCGATCTCGACGACGCCACTGCCGTGGTGCTGGGCGCCGCCCGGCGCTACCGGCTCCCCGAGACGACCCGCCTGGCCGACCGGCTGTGCCGGGACGTGGCGCAGGGCGCGTCCGTGGCGCGGGGTGTGCCCGTCAGTTCCCCGACAGGACCGTGACCACCGCCGCCACCGCGGTGAGGGCCGCCAGCAGCATCAGCAGCGGGAACCCCAGCATGCCGGTGCAGGCGAGGCCGAGCCACGGCTGGTGCCCGTAGAGCCGCCTGCTGCCCGCCCGTTTGCGCGGTGCGTCGCCGATCAGGATCAGCGTGCCGACCGCCATGCCGAGCAGGAGCAGGCACAGGGCCAGGTCGAACATCACGTGGGAGGGCCGCTCGACTGCGTAGCCGCCCCCGGGTTCCAGGGTGACGTCGAGCGAGTGCCCTGCCCGGGCAGGGGTGTTCCACAGCGTCTGGTCATGCAGCACGATGCCGCCGAGCCTGGCGGTGAAGGTCCCGGTGCAGCGGTGCTCGACGGACCTGCCCTCGGGGGTGGCCCAGCACCGGGTGGCCACGAAGGCGCCGGGATGCCCGGCCAGGCCGGAGTCGTAGGCGGCGCGGGCGCCCGGCCAGGCGACGATCGCCGTGGCGGCCACCGCGAAGGACAGCAGCGCCAGCGCGATCGCGCCGACCGCCGCCCGACGGGAAGGCGGTGCGGCGTCCGACGGTTGACGCTGTGTCGTCTCCCCGGCCGTGTCCAGCTCACCCGGTCGGGTGTTCGTCACAGTGCGCCCCCCTTGTCGCCGCGTCGAGCCCATGGTGGCATCGCCCCATGACCTCCACCCCCACCGCCCCCGCCCGCTGGGGCCTCACCTTCCCTCTCGACGGCATCCCGCTGGCCGCGCAGCGCGCCTTGGTGGAGTCGTTGCCGGATCTCGGTTTCACGGACCTGTGGTCGATGGAGACCGCGGGTGCGGACGCGTTCACCCCGTTGGCCCTGGCTTCCGTCTGGGCTCCGCAGCTGCGGCTGGGGACCGCGATCGTGCCGGTGTACACGCGCGGTCCGGCGCTGCTCGCGATGCAGGCCGCGGCGTTGGCGGAGGCCGCGCCGGGTCGCTTCCAGCTCGGCATCGGTTCCTCGTCGCCGGTCATCGTTCGCGACTGGAACGCGATCCCGTTCGAGGAGCCGTTCCGGCGCAGCCGGGACGTGCTGCGCTTCCTGCGGGCGGCGTTCACCGGTGAACCGGTGACGGAGGAGTTCTCGACCTTCTCGGTGCGCCGGTTCCGGCTGGACCGCGTGCCGGCCCACACCCCGCCGGTGCTGCTGGCCGCGCTGCGGCCGGGGATGCTGAAGCTGGCGGCCCGTGAGGCGGACGGCACCATCCTCAACTGGCTGGCGCCCGAGGACGTGCCGACAGCCCGGGCGGTCTTCGACGCGGAGGCCGGGCCGGACCACGGCAAGGACGTCGTGGCGCGGATCTTCGTCTGCCCGACCGAGGACCTGGACTACGCCCGGGCGCTGGGCCGCCGACTGATCGCGGCCTACCTCACCGTTCCGGCCTACGCGGAGTTCCACCGCTGGCTCGGGCGAGGGGAGTCGCTGGAGCCGCTGTGGAAGAACTGGGCGGCGGGCGACCGGAAGACCGCCGCGGCCTCCATCCCCGACGAGGTGGTGGACGCGCTGCTGGTCCACGGCTCGCCGGAGTACTGCCGGGAGCGGATCGCCGCCTATGCGGAGAACGGCGTGACGGTTCCGGTCCCGGCGCTGCTGCCGACGCCGGACCAGGGCGCACAGGCCCTGGCCGCGGCGGTCAGGGCGGTCAGTCCGTCGTGAGCACGGGCGCCGGGGCGCCCGCTTCGGTCCCGGGCGTCTCGGCGCGGTCCTCGTCGGCGATCCGCTCCTTGGGGCGGGCCACCAGCAGGTAGACCGCGCCGAGGGCGGCGACGATGCCCACCGAGATCGGGACCAGCCACCGGTCGAAGAAGCCGGTGCCGTTCGGCGGGGTCTTGATCGACAGGACGACGATCGAGGTCACGCCGTAGACGAGGGCGGCGATGTTCACAGCCCAGCCCCAGCGGCCGAGTGTGAACGACCCGGCCGGCTTCCAGCCGCGTGAACGGCCGATGATCGAGGCCAGCACCACCGACTGGAAGCCGATGTAGATGCCGACGACCGAGAAGGTGATGATCCGGGTGACCGTCGCCGAGGGCAGGAAGGCGAAGGCGGCGGGGATCACGGCCGTGACGGCCGTCGCCGCGGGCGGCATGTGGAAGGTCGGGTGCAGCTTGGCGAGCCACCGCGCCCCGACGATGACGCCGTCGCGGGCGTAGGAGTAGACGAGCCGGGTGGCCGCGGCCTGGATCGCGAGCGTGCAGGAGACGTAGCCGACGACGATCAGCGCGAGGGCGACCTTGCTGCCGAAGCCTCCGAGCGAGGCCGCCAGCACGTCCTCCAGCGGCGTCGGGGACTTGCCGCTGATCACGGCGCCGAAGTTCGGCACGGCCAGGATCAGGCCGAGGGTTAGCACGACGGTGGCGACGGCGCCGACACCCAGCGTCATGCCCATCGCGCGCGGCACCTTGCGGGACGGGTCCTTGACCTCCTCGGCGATGTCGCCGCAGGCCTCGAAGCCGTAGAAGATCCACACTGCGAAGAGGCAGGACGCCAGGAAGGCCCCCAGATAGCCGCCGCTGCCGCCCGCACCGAAGGTGTGCACGACGACGCTCACCGGCTGCCTGTGGTGGAAGAGGAGCAGGTAGCCCCCGAGCACCACGGTGCCCGCCACCTCGGCGAAGACGCCGATGTTGGCGACGAAGGCGAGCCGCTTGACGCCGAGCAGGTTGACCACGGCCGACAGCAGGATGACGACCACACAGGTGATCACCGTGGTCCAGTGGGTGGGCCGGTAGCCGAAGAGCGGTCCGGCGTAGTTGGCGATCGGGTAGGCCACCGAGGCGATGGTCACCAGCAGGGCCCAGGTGTACATCCAGCCGGAGAGCCAGGCGTACTTCGGCCCGACCAGGCGCTTGGCCCACTGGTAGATGCCGCCCGCGATCGGGTACTGCGAGGCCACCTCGGCGAAGGTGAGCAGCACCAGACCCTGTCCGAGCAGGACGACCGGGATGGTCCAGAAGAACGCCGGCCCGCCGGTGGCCAGGCCGTAGTCGAAGACGGAGTAGACGCCGACCAGCGGGGAGAGATAAGTGAAGCCGACAGCGAAGTTGGACCAGAGGCCGAGCGCCCGGGTGAGCCGCGGCTTGTAGCCGAGCGCCGCCAACTGGGCGGCGTCCGCGGCATCCTGCGCGTCGGTGAGCGACGTGTCACTCATGACGGGAACCTTTCGGGGGAGCTGTGGGTGGTGGAAACATATGAATCCAGAGTTCATATGGCAATGGGTGGCCACCTGTGAACCCCGCTTCGCGTTCGATTCGTGATCAGGTGTGATGGGATGACGCTGTGAAGTCCTCCTCCCCGCCGCTGTCGAGCGCCGTCCGCCGGGCGGTCTTCTCGTCGCTGGCGGCGGAACCGCGCGTGGACGCCGTGGTCCGGCGGATCGGCGACGCGATCACCCTCGGCCTGCTCGGGGACGGCGAGCAGCTGCCCGGCGAGAGCGAGCTCTCCGCGCGGCTCGGCGTCGCCACGGTGACGTTGCGCGAGGCACTCGTCGTGCTGCGCCAGCAAGGGCTGGTGACGACGCGTCGGGGGCGGGGCGGCGGCACCTTCGTCTGCGCACCCGCGGACACCCTCGACGACCGCCTGCGGGCCCGCCTGCTCGCGCACCCCACCGAGGAGCTGCGCGACCTGGCCGACCACTGGGCCGCACTGGCCGGCGCCACCGCGCGGCTGGCCGCGGAACGCGCGGACGCGCACGACCTCGACGCCCCCCGGCGTTCGCTGCGGGAGTTCGCCGACGCCGAGGATCCGGCGGCGCGCGGCCGCCTCGACGGGCGCTTCCACGTCGAGATCGCGGCCGCCGCGCAGTCCGCTCGGCTGACCCGCGAGGAGATCCGTTTCCAGACGGAGATCGGCCCGCTACTCTGTCTCGCGTTCAACCAACCCGAGGCCCACCGCGAGGCGGACGCCCAGCACCGCGCGCTGGTGGACGCCGTGGCGTCCGGCGACGCGTCGCGGGCGCGCGACCTCGCCGAGCAGCACGTCCACTTCGGGCTGCGCCGCCTCATCGAGCGTCGACTGGACGGGTCATGGCAGCAGCAGTCGGAGTCGGCACCCCCGCCGTGACGCGGCCGGACGACGGCCCGGCCGGGGAAGCCGCGGGGCAGGCACTGGAGGTCGCGCAGGCGGTCGGAGGTCTGCTGGAGACGGTCTTCGCCGCAGTGGAACGCGCCCGCCTCGCGGTCACGGCTCTGCTGGCGACCCGACCGGAGCCCGTCACCGCCGACCTGGCTCGGTTGCGGCGCGGCTTCCAGGCCGAGCTCGGCGGTCTCGTCGTGGGCCTCGGCTTCGTGGCGGCGCCCGGACGGTTGACGGACGTGCCCGCCTGGCTGGAGTGGTGGCAGCTGCGCCCGGACGGTGGCGTCCAGCCACTGTTGCTGGACCTCGACCCGGCGACGTCCGCCTACAGCGACTACACCCACTGGGACTGGTACGCGCTGCCGCGCCACTCCGGGCGGCGGGAGATCTCCGGTCCCTACGTCGACTACCTGTGTACGGACGAGTACAGCCTCACGCTGGCCGCCCCGGTTCACAGCCCCGACGGGACGTTCGCGGGTGTCGCGGCGGCGGACGTCTACCTCCGGCACTTCGAGGCCGTGGCGCTCCCCGCGCTGCGTGCGCTCGCGCGCCCCGCCTACCTGGTCAACCCGCGCGGCCGCGTGGTCGCCTCCACGACCGCCACCCGGCTCGCCGGAGACCTCGTCCGCAGCCTGGACGGCCTGGACGTGCACCCCTGTGGCGAGATCCCGCTACGCCTGGTCACCTTGCCTGCCTGAGCCCCACCGCGCGGCTCCGCACCATGCCGCCGCCGCTCGGAGCGAGCCGGCCCGGGCCCGCCCCCGGCCTTGGGCCCCGAGCTGTTGCCCGCCGCCGCGGGGGCCTTCGGCCCGGAAGCGTCCGGGCGCGGCCCTGTATTCGCCCCGGCCTTGGGCCCCGAGCTGTTGCCCGCCGCCGCGGGGGCCTTCGGCCGGGAGGCGTCCGGGCGCGGCCCTGTATTCGCCCCGGCCTTCGGCCCCGAGCTGTTGCCCATTGCCTCGCCGCCGCGCGCCCCGCCGCTGCGGCCTTCGGCCGGGAGGGGTTCGGGCGCGGCCCTGTATTCGCCCCGGCCTTCGGCCCCGAGCTGTTGCCCATTGCCTCGCCGCCGCGCGCCCCGCCGCTGCGGCCTTCGGCCGGGA
>NZ_JBGCCA010000055.1:0-50579 GCF_041261265.1 Streptacidiphilus sp. MAP12-33 | reverse complement strand
ACGCCGAACCGCGGGTCCACCTGCGGCACGCCCGGCTCCGCCGGGAACTGCCCACCCGCCGAAGCACCGAACCGCGGGTCCACCCGCGGCACGGGGGCGGGCGTCGGTGCGGGGAGGGGTGGGGGCACCGGGCCGCGGGGGGTGGGGAAGCGGCCGGCGAGGGAGGCGTCCGAGGCGGGCGGTGGGGTGGCGGAGCCGACCACGCGGAGGCCCTGCTGGGTCGCGCCGACGCCGCCCGGCGTCGGGAAGCGGCCCGAGACCGGAGTGCCCGGCACGGGGAAGCTCGAGGTCGTCGCGGGCGTGCCGGCTTCGGGGAAGCGGGACGCGGAGACCGCCGGGGCGTCCAGCGGGTTCGTGGCGGGATCGGCGAGCGGGCCCGTCGGGGGCCAGGACGGGGCGGGGGCCGCCGCAGGCGCGGGTACCGGCGGCTGGAGATCCGCGCCGAGGAGGCGGAGCCAGTGATGGTAGGTGTCGTCGTCCAGCTTCTGCAGCTGGATCTCCATCTCCAGCCCCGGCACCACCCCGTGACCATCGGCCGGCAGCGTCCAGCGGGCGACGGGGCCGCTGCCCTGCGGCGGCGCGGCCGTGATCACGGCGACGCTGCCGCGCGGACGGGCGTCGAGCAGGCGGCCGAGGGCCTCGGGCACGTCGCCCGTGGGATACGAGGCGCAGAGCACCACCTCCGGGGCCCACTCGTCGCCACCGAGCCCTCTGCTCCGTGCCTCGCGCGGCGTCGCCGCGCCCGCCTGGACGAGCGCGGAACGCACCGCCGCGTCGCGGCGCTGCAGTGCCGCGACGGCCTGCTCCAGGCCGGGGTGGACGACGAGCCGGTCGTCGGCGACGGCCGCGAGCTCCTGGGCGATCCCGACGACGTGGACGCCGACGCGGTCCGCCAGCGGCGTGAAGGTCAACTCCAGGGCGAGGGTGCGCAGCACGCGCGCGATGTCGTGCGGCTCGCCGGAGACGTGCAGCAGCCGGATCGCCTCCAGGTCCACCAGGACGGTCGCGCCGTCGATCGTCTCCCCGAGGCTGACCAGCGCCGGGTAGGGCGAGGGCACGACCGCGGCGGCCTCCGGGCCGAGCAGGCCGGGCGCGTCGGGGGTGCACCACCAGACCGTCGACGCGTGCGCGGCACGGAAGGGCGCCACCGGCGGGGCGGGCGCGACCAGGTGCAGCTCGACGGTGTGGGAGGCGGTCACCCGCACGACGTTGATCGGCGGCAGCCGACGACCCTCCCGGGCGACGTTGCGGGCCATGCTGCGCAGCGCGCGGCCGAGCAGGTCCAGGTCCCGCGCGGACTGCTGCTCGGCCGGGGTGACCCCGAGGAGCTCCGGCACGGCCTGCGGCGTCGCCAGTGTCGGCACGTAGGGGCCGGGCGCGGGGGGCAGCGGCGACGCGAGCGGCGCCGGGACGGGCGGCAGCGGGACCGCCGCCGGTTCCAGCGGCGGCAGGCCGGAGCCGGCCCGTGTCGGGGCGGGGGTCGGCGGCTTCGGCGGACGGCCCGACGCGCGGTGCTGCGGCGCCTGACGCGGCGGCACGGTCCGGCGCCGGGACCGCCGCAGCGCGACCGTGCCGACGAGCACCGCACCCAGCACGCTCGTCCCGGCGGCGACGGCGAACTGCCCCGCCGACTGGTGGCCGCCGTGCGCGGCACCGGAGCCGACGGAGTCGGGCACCGGCGTCTGCCCGGAGGTCTGGCCGGGGACACGCGTCGGCGCCGGGGTCGACGACGGCGCCCCGGACGCCGGAGGCGTGCTGCTCCCGCCCTGGGTGAAGGCGCTGCTGCCCGGAGTGGGCGCGGCAGTCGGCGTGCCGCTGCCTCCCGCGCCAGCGCCAGCGCCCGAACCACCGGACGCGGGGACTCCCCCGCCCCGGCTCCCGCCGTCGGTGCCGGGCGCGGCGGCGGGGATGGTCAGGCGCATGCCGGGCTCGATCAGGTTCGGGTCCGTCAGCCTGCGGCCGTCGGGAGCGAGAGCGCCCCGGTTCGCCGCGAAGAGCCGCGGCCACGCGGCCGCACTGCCCATCTCCCGCTCGGCGATCGCGGAGAGCGTGTCCCCATGCCGGACCGTCACCACTCGCCCGCCCTCGTGCGACACGCCGCCCGAGGGGGCGGTGTGCGCGGCCGAGGCCGTGGTGGCGGTGTGGACGGCGCCGTGCGCGGCCGGGGCCCGGTGCGTGCCATGGCCGCCGGGCGCGGCGGAGTCGTCGTCTCGCGCCGCGGAGCCCGCGTGGGCGTGCCGCGCGGTCGACGCGACGGCTTCTCCGCTCGCGCCGCCGTGCCCGGCCGCTGCCCCGGTTCCGTGCGGCACGTGCGCCTCGGGCGGCAGCAGCAGCTCCCAGCCCGGCTGGATCGGCCGTTCGGCGTCGAAGACCCGGTGGTGGGCGTCCATCACCCGGCCCTCGTTCAGCTTGGCGATCTCACGCCACCGCTCGCCCGAGCCGAGTGTCTGCTGCGCGATGCCCCACAGGGTCTCGGCGGGTCGGGTGGCGCGGACGGTGTAGTGCGGCAGGCGCGCGTGGGCGGAGGCCCGGACCGGGGCCGCGTCCGGCGCGGTGACGCCGGCCCCGGCGGTGGCGGACTCGGGTATGTGCGGCGCGGTGACGGCGAGTCGGGGCGCGGGCGCACCCGTGGCCGCGAGGGCGCCGCCGGCCATGGGGAGCAGCGCGAGGATCGCGCCGACCAGCCCGCCGGCCAGGCGCTGGCTCCAGCCGAGCGTCGGCAGCCGCCGCGCCACCCGCCCGCGCAGCTGAGCAGGGATCTCAACCAGCACGGAAACCGCGAGCGCCAGCCAGGCGATCCACCCGACGGCGACCAGCGCCCACAGGAAGAGGTTGCCGTTGTCCGGTCTGGTCAGCAGTTGCGTCAGCGACGACTGCTCGGGGCGCGCGTGCACCGCGATCGCCCAGGTGCCGTAACCGAGTACGCCCGGCAGGCCGACGAGCAGGGCAAGCAGCGTGACGAACGCGCCGAACGCCCTCAGGAACGTACGCACCATGTTCTGCTCACCCCTCGATGCCGGTGACGCCGTAGACGAACTGGGCCTGGCCCGTGCCACTGACCTTCAGCGTGTCGACGCCCAGCAGACCCAGCAGCTGGGTCCGGTAGGTGGCCGTCAGGGTGACCAGGCAGGTGTCCGGCCTGGGGAAGATCAGGTGGAACCCCTGCATGTGCTGCGCGTTGGCGTACACGCTGCCCGCCCGCTGGGCGTGCCGCCGGTCGAGCACGTAGGTGCCCTTGCTCAGCACGGTCACCTGGTTGATCTGCTCGCACGCGGCCCGGGCGGCCTCGCGGGCGACCGCGTCGGCGCGCGCCGCCTCGCGGATCTTTCCGCCGCCGTCGAAGGTGAGTCCGGCCAGCGCGAAGAAGGCCAGGATGCAGCCCACGACGAAGAAGGACACCGTGCCCTGCTCCTTCCGGCCCGGCGGGCTCACCGGCCGCGGTAGGCGTCGACGACCGAGGTGAAGTCGCTCTGCACCTTCTCGGTGACGCTGATCAGGCCGAAGTCGATCCTGACCTCGCAACTTCCGGTCGCCGTCACCACGTTGTAGTCCCCCAGGGGCGGCACCCCCGCTCCGACCCCGTCGGTCCCGGGTGCGAGCCCCACCGTCCCCACGCACTGCCCCAACCCCGCTTTCCTCAACACCTCGTCGGCCGCCGAGTGGATGGCGCCGTCCACGGCGGCCGGGTCCCTGCTGAGCGAACCGGACCGGGCCCCGGCCTGGACGGCCGCGTCCATCGTGCCCTGGTCGTTCTGGATGGTTCCCGCCACGATGACGAAGGCGAAGAAGGCGAGGAAGACCGGGATCACCGCCACCGTCTCCAGCGACAGCGAGCCCGCCTCGTCCGCCCACCGTCGGCCACCGCCGCCACTCATCCGCCCGCTCCCACGAACCGTTCCACCGGCACGGTCACCGCGACCCTGATCGGGAAGGACAGCGTCCCCAGCACGGACCGAACTCGCGCGTGGACCACCACGGTCACGGTGTGGTCCGGGTTCTTGTGCGGCTTCTCGACCGAGGCGCCGCCCACCAGCCAGCCGCCCCGCTGCATGAAGGCCAGCGCGACCGTCTGCGGGTCCTGGCCGCCGCTCTGCGTGTCGGCGGCGACCGCGGCACCCTCCCGCGCGGCGCCGAGCGCGACCTGGCGGTCGAACCACCAGGAGGCGCCCTGCACCACGAGCAGGACGAGCAGCAGCAGCGCCCCGAAGAGCGCGACCAGCTCGACCGAGAGCGAGCCGCGATCGCCGCCGACCGCGGTCACTTCGTGGTGATCTGCTTGGCCTGGGTGGTCACGAACCCCTTCAGGAACAGGGTGAGCGCGATGGCGACCGCGCACAGCCCGATCGCGAGCGCCACCGCCTCGAAGCTGAGCGCACCCAGGTCCTTCGTGCTGTGCACCTGCCGCGCCCGGGACTTGACCCGGTGGCCGCGAGCTTCGACCCAGGTCCACATCATGAGCACCGGCAGCAGTTCGTCCGGCACGCGTCGGCCACGGAACATCCGTCATCTCTCCTTCGCTCATTGCATCATCCGGGAAACCGCAGGGAACCCGACCAGCAGGGTGAAGACCATCACCAGTGCGGTGCCGGGCAGGACCATGCGTTCGCTCACCACGTTGGCTCGGGCCAGTTCGTCGGAGAGCAACTCCCCGCGCAGGTTCGCAGCCCGCGCGCGGAGGGTCTTGTAGACGGCGGCACCGTCGGTGCCGGCCATGCGCATCGTGTCGGCGAGGTCCTGGAGCGGTGTCAGCCCCAGCTCGCTCGCGAGGTCGGACAGGCCGTCCCAGGGCGGGCGCCGGTCGAGCAGCGCGCGGTCGAGGGCGAGCGAGATGCGCCGCAGCACCGGGCCCTGACCCACCCGGGCCGCGCTGAGCAGGGCCTCGGCAGGGCCGCGGTCGCCGGCCCGCTCCAGGGCCACCAGCTCCAGGTAGGCGGCGACGGCGTGCAGGTGGTCGACCCGGGCCTCCGCGGCCTGGCTGCGCAGCAGCAGGTCCGGCAGGAACCACATCCCCGCCGCGAGCGCCAGCGAGGCGACCGCCGGCACCAGCACCGGCATGGAGACCCCCACCAGGGAGCCCATGAAGGCGACGTAGGGGAAGGCGACCAGGCCCAGCAGCGCGCTGAGCAGTTTCTGGGCCAGGTGACGCTCCGGGCTGCGGCCGACCAGGGCGAGCTCACGCTGCGGGACCGTGACACCGGGGAAGTTGCGCAGGCGCCTGCCGAGCGCCTCGTAGGCGCCGTCGGGCTCGCGGTCGGTCACCGCCTCTCCCGGCAGCGCGGGATCAGGGTGGAGCCGTTCCAGGGCGACGCCCAACTCCGGCGGGGAGGGCCGCAGTTCCGCGACGAACAGGGCGAGGCCGAGGCCTGCCAGACAGCCCGTCACGACCAGCCAGGTGATCACGCGTCCTCCTCCTGCGCCGTCGTCGTGACCACGCCACCGGCCCGTGTCCTGCGGTCGGGCTCCAGGAAGCGCGGCACCGGGCGGTGGGTGGCCATGGACGCCATCCAGCCCACGATCGCGACCAGGCTCAACACGACGACCGCGAGCACGACCTGTCCGGTGGGCGTGGCGTAGGGGGCCGCGTAGGAGGGGTTGACCGCGATCACCGTGGAGACCGCAAGCATGATCATCACCAGCCAGCGGACGGTGGCCCGGTGCTTGGCCCGGTCCGCCTCGATGACGCGCCGCTGACGCACCTCCTCGCGGACCGAATCCGCCATGTCGGTGAGCGCGCGGGCCAGTCCGGGGCCGCGGTCGCTGATCCGCAGCAGCAGCGTGGCCAGCACCTTGTCGGCCGTCGCGTCGCCGAAGCGGTCACCCATCATCCGCAGCGCCTCCTCGGCGCTCTGCCGCGCCTGGATGCGGCCGACCAGGTCGGCGATGTCCGCCTCGATCGCGGCGGGTGCCGTGCGCAGGCTGCTTACCAGCGCCTGCTCGACCCCCAGGCCGAGCAGCAGCACGTCCGAGAGGCGCTGGGTCCACTCGGACAACGCCTCCAGCCGGTCGATGCCCTGCTTCTGCGCCATGGTGGCCCGCAGGAACCACGGCAGGCCGAACACGAGCAGCGGGACGATCAGCAGCGACACCACGAACCCGCTCAGCAGCCAGCCGAGGGCGCCCCCGACGACCGCGAGGACGGTCTGGAGCCGGCGCTGCTCCGCGACGCCGCGCGGCAGCCCCACCGCTCGCCGCGGTGCCGCCTCCGGGGCGTCGGAGCCGCGGCCGTAGGCGATGAGGGCGACCACGCCGCCGAGCAGGACGGCGCCGCAGCCGACCCAGAGAAGCAGGCTCATGCGACCCCTCCCACGCCCTGGTCCGCCCCGCCGTTGACCCGCAGGCTGAGCGGGGCGGCCCAGGTGCCGTAGGGGTTGCGCAGCAGCGCGGCGTCGAAGCCGGCGCGGCGCAGGTCGTCCAGGCAGGCCGGCGGGGTCTGCGGTACCGCGCGCGGCTCCGCCCACACCGGGCGACCCTGGGCGTCGGTGCCGCCCTTGCGCGGCCCGAAGACGGTGTTGAGCGCGGGCCGCCCCTGCTCGCCGAGGCCGGCGACCTCCAGGATGTGCGAGACGAAGCGGTGGCGGCGGCCGCCGATGCCGGTCTCGTCGATCATCGTCACGTGCACGACGAAGTCGAGCGCGTTGGCGGTGAGCCGGTAGGCGAGCTGGTCGGTCATCTGTGCGCCGTACTCCAGGCAGAGTTCGGCGATGCGATCCACGACCATGTGCGGGGTGCGCGCGTGGAGCGTGCACATCGAGCCGCCCTCGCCGTTGGTCATGACCCGCAGCATCGGCACGACCTCACCGGAACGGACCTCGCCGACGATGATCCGGCTGAGCGTCATCCGCAGCGCGGCCGGGATCAGCTCGCCGATGCTCAACTCCCCCGCCGCGCGCCCGTCGACCCGCTCGCCGTTCCCCTCGCGGGCCTCCATCGGCACCACCTGGCGCAGGTGTCCGAGCGTGTGCAGCCACAGCTCGAACTCCGACTCCAGCGTGCCGACCCGCTCGTCCGGCGGAATCTCCCCCGCCATCGCGCGCAGCAGGCTGGTCTTGCCGACCCCCTGGGTGCCGGTGATCATGACGTTCTTGCGAGCCCGGATCGCGGCGGCCAGGAACGAGGCCATCGTCGAGTCGACGGTGCCGAGTTGGACGAGATCCCCGAGGGTCGCGTTCTGCACGCGGTGGCGGCGGATCGCCACGTACGGGCGAGGCGTGACGCTGGTCATGGCCTGGAGGCGCATGCCGCCCTCCAGGCGCAGCGCCAGCATCGGGCTGGCGGTGGAGAGGCTGCGCTCGCCGCCGCCGTGACGCCGCGCCAGGTCCTGGAGCAGCTCGACGAGTTCCTCGTCGCTGTCGGCGACCGGCGGGACCTGGCGCAACGGCTGGTTGGCCTTGGAGATCCAGACGTCGTCGCACCCGTTGATGAGGATGTTCTCGATGTCGGGGTCGTCGAGGTAGGGCTGGAGCCGCCCCGCCCGGAAGAGCAGGTCGAAGACGACCTCGGCGAGGGCGCGGTCCTGCTCCCTGGTCGGGCTGGTGCCGCGCGCGACGGCGTGCGCGTCCGACCAGCGGGCCACTGCCTCCTCGATCAGCGCGCGCCCGCGCTGCCGCTGCCCCGCCGCGTCGCTGGAACCGACCCCCGGCGTGTTGCTGAGCTGCTCGTAGAGCTCGGCGGCGACCTGCCGTTTGAGCTCGTGGGCGACCTTCACGTCGACGACGAGGGCCGCGGCCATACGTTCCATCGGCTCAACGGACACGGGCGACCTCCCCTGACGGTCCGTCGCCACCGTTGTGCGGCGCGTCCTCGCTCGGCCGGAACTCCTCCGGCGCGGGCGGGCGTGGCGCGTGCTCGGCGAGCGGCGGCATCGCCACCATGTGCGGCGGGTTGAACGGGTTCGCGGACTCCTCGCCCGCGGTCGGCGCCGTGGGCTCGGTGTGCACGGCCTGCAGCCGCGCCGCCTGTCCGGGTGTCACGGGCCCGATCGGCGAGGCGACGGGCCCGCTGGGCCCGGCGGGATCCACCCCGAGCTCGGACGCGGCGGCCAGGTCCAGCACCTCGCGGATCGACCGCGGGTACGGCCCGGGAACCTCCCCGTGCCCCCCGGCCCGTCTCGTGCCGGGCGGCTGCGAGGCGGGCGCGGGAGCGTGGTTGGGCCAGAGGTGCGCCGCGGCAGGGGCGGTTGCGGGCTCCGCCGCGGGCCACGCCGTGCCGGGCGGCTGCGAGGCGGGCACGGGCGCGTGATTGGGCCAGGGGTGCGCCGCGGCAGGGGCGGGTCCGGGGTCCGCCGCGGGTGGCGCGGCAGGCCGGGGCTGGACCGGGACCGGTGGCTCCGCCGAGGGGTTGGGCCACGGGCCGACGGAGGGGGTCAGCCCGTCCACGCGCGGCACCGGCACCCTGCGCGGGGGCTGCCCCGGCGCTCCGCCCTGCGCCGCCGCGGGCCACGGGCGGTCGGCGGGCGGGGCCGAGTGGGCCCCTCGGTAGCCGAGGTGCGTGGTGTCCGCGACCGGTGCCAGGGGCACGCCGGGCGGCGTCCCGGGGGCGGGCGGCGCCGGGACGACGCGGAGCGGGGCAGGTACCGGCGCGGCGGCGGGCACAACGTAGGGGTACGGCGCGGCCGCGCCGTGACCCGTCGACGCACCAGGGGGGTTCGGTATCGGCCCCGGAGCCGGGTCCGGCGTGAGCCCGCCGTAGGAGTGGGGTACCACTGCGGTGTCCGCCGCGCCGTCCGGCGTCGGCACCACGCCCGCGACGGGCGGTGCGGGCACCGCCTGCGGCGGCCGGGCGACGAGACGACGGCGGGAGGTCAGGGCGCGCAGTTCGTCGCCGGTGGAGCGGGCGGCGCGCATCAGTTCCGAGCGCTGGAAGCGGCGGTCGCCGGTGCGGCCACCGCCGTCGGACAGGACGCGGGCGTCCTTCGGTGCGAACGGGAACAGGCCGACGACGGGCACCCCGAGCGAGCGGGAGACCTCCGCCGCGGCGTAGGGGCCCTCACGGACGAGCAACAGGGTGAGGGCGTCCGCGGCCCCCGCCGCGGTCAGCTCCGCGGCCAGGGCAGCGACGCGGGGGCGGGCACCGCTGAGCCCGCGCAGCGTCGTACGGACGACGGCGACCACCGCGTCGGCCCGGTGCGCCAGCACCGCGGAGCCGCCGTGACCACCGGAGCGGCCGAGGTCGACGATGACGTCACAGCCGTAGCCGTCGAGCCGCCGGCACGCCTCGGCGAGCGGCTCCCAGGTGTAGTGGAGCGCCGTGGCCTGGGCCGGGTCGGTGAGCCCGGGGAGCAACAGCCGGTCACCGGTCCCCTTGGGGGACAGGTCGATGCACTGGTCCCACATCTCCTCCAGCAGCCGTCCGCGCCGGTCGGACAGGGCCAGGTGGCGCAGACCCTTGCTCGCCTGGACCTCGCCCTGCAGGGCGCCGGCCAGCACCGCGCCGCCGTCCGGGTCGGCCTCGATCAGCAGCACCCGGCGATGCTCCGTCAGCGGCCAGCTCAGCAGCAGCGCGAGGGCCGCGCTGGTCGCGCCGGGTGCACCGGGGCCGCCGGTGATCGCGACTACCGCCATCAGCCACCCCCGTTCGTGCCGGGGGCGGCGAGCAGCACGGCGAACTTCCCGCTCGCGACGAGGTCCGCGACGGGGTTCGCCTGCGCCTGCGGCACGGCGACGTCGACGGTGACCGTCCCGTCGCTCTGCGAGGCGGCGCTCACGGCGACGACGCGCACGGTCACGGCCTGCAGCACGGTTCCGGCGCCACCCGCCGCACCGCCCGCCGCGCTGCCGGAGGCGCCGGCGCTCGGCAGGCTCTCGGCGCCGTTGCCCCCGCCGTTCCCCTCCGCCGAGGGCGTGTAGACCAGGACCACCCAGGTGCCCGGCTGGAGGCCCGACCCCGGCAGCTGCGCGGGCTTGGCGGAGACCCCGAGGACCTCCTGCCCCGCCTGGACCAGCGGGTCGTTGGTGAGGTCGGCGGCGGTCAGCAGCTGACCGGCCTTGAGGTCCGTGGTGGCACGCATGTTCAGCACGTGGCTGTCGGCGGAGAGCGGGTGCAGGGCGGGGTCGAGCGATATCTGCACCTGCGTCAGGTCGTCGGCGGTGAGAGGCTGTCCGGCGGGCACGTCGTGGGCCAGGGCCAGCACCGGTACGCGGTGACCCGTGGTCAGGTAGAGCGCGGCTCCGCCGAGGCCGCCCGCGGCGACGAGGGCCACGCCGAGGGCGAGCACGGCGGGGCGGCGCCTGCGGCGCTGCGGGGCGCGGGCGGGTGCGGTGGCCGGGCGTTGTGCGGCCGTGAGCGTCGGCGACGCGGGGGCTTCCACCGGGGTTCGCCTCTTTCTTTCGTCCGTTTCCGTTCCTGGCTGTCTTGCTGCGCCGCGTGCCGTGTCACCTGCGCGGCGCGTCAGTTGAGCACCTGGAGTTCCTTGATCTCGAGCGGGATGCTGTTCTTGGCCTGAACGTCGTCCACCTTCAGGTAGCCGGACTCGCCGTCGCTGGCCGTCCAATAGACCGTCCAGGTGACCGTGGCGGTGACCACGTAGCCGTCGTCGGCCTTCGAGAAGACGTGGGAACACCCGGCCACGAACACCTTGGTGAAGGGCACGCCGGGGCCCGCGCACGTCTCACCGCCGACCGCCGTGCCGCCCAGGCCCACCGACACGGTGTAGTTCACCTGCTTGCTCCAGGCCGACGCGGTCACCGAGAGTCCGGGGATGCTGGCCGTCGCCCGCAACCGCCTGGCGTAAGTCACCCAGGCGATGCCGTGGTCCGGATCGTGGGTGGAGAGCCAGAGCATGACGGGCGAGTTGACCAGCCCCCACCCACCGCTGTGCGGCGCGCTGAGGATGAACACCTGGCCGCGCTTGAGCCGGTTGAACGCGTACGCTGCGACCTCCGCGGCCGTCATGTGCGGGGGCAGCGGAGGTTGGGCGGCCATCCACACGCTGACGGTGCCGCCGCCGAAGACGAGCGGGCAGGTGCGGATGTACACCGCGCCGTCACCGGGCTGATGCCCCTGCCACAGCGGGTCGCCCGCCGGCGGCTGGGGCTGCATCTGCATGTAGTAGCAGCCGTCCGCAGCGGACAGCCAGCCGACGCCGGGGATGTAACAGGCCATCGGGGTGTTCTGGTACGAGCAGGCGTTGCCGCCTCCTCCCCCGCCGCCTCCGCCGCCCCCTCCGCCACCGCCTCCCCCTCCGCCGCGGCCGACGCTGACGCAGACGTAGAGGTTGTCGCAGGGGGTCACGCCCGCGTACGCGGTGCCGCTGCCGCCGACGACGAGGCCGCCCAGCAGCAGGGCGAGGGCGAGTCCGGCCCGGGCCAACGAGCGTGCCGACGCACGCGTCCGGCTCAGCACGTCCGCCCCGTCTCACGGGTGATCTCGCTGATCATCCAGGCTCCCTGGACAGTTCGGGCCGTCACGATGAGCGGGTACCTGGTCAGCCGACTGCCCGGGTCGGTGATCCGGCCGCCGTGGGCGCTCACTTGGTGCCAGCCGGAGACATCGAGGCAGTCCTGGAGGGTGGCCTGACTCTCCTTCGGATCGCCGGGCAGGGCTCCGATCGCGGTGACGACAGGGTGGCTGACCGGCTGGCCGGCCATCAGCAACCCGTCGCCGAGCAGGCGGACGACGTCCGCGTAACTCTCGCTCAGGGCCGCGCCGGTGGCGTACGTCGACAGGTTGCTGCCGTCCGCCTGGCCGGTGGACATCGCGCGTATCTGGGCGTCCCAGTAGCTGCGGTAGACCCACAGCACGACCGTCGCGGTCGGGCCGCCGAGCGCGCGCACGTCGCGCACGGTCGGCGGTGGCGGGCTGTAGGTCGACGCGGGCGCGCCGTCGAGGGTCTGGGCGTTGCCGCCGTTCCCACAGGCCGTCAGCACCGCGCCGAGGACGGCGAGGACGACGACTCCGACCATGCCGCGCACCGCGGCCGAGCGCGCGGTGTCACGTAAAGGGTGGTTCAGGAACGTAGGTCCCAGGCGCCGCATGGCTCCCCCCTTGCCGTCCATTCCCCAGTTGACGGTGTTCAGCACCATATGCCTCGCACAGCCCGGTGTCCCGGGTTGTGGCTGAAATTCTCCCCAACGTAATGCTCACGTCAACGGCAATCGGAGGAATATGCCGAAGTCAATAGCCCGGGGGCACGAATCCGCGTCGAACAGTGGTTTTCCCACCCGACAGCAGACCCCGGAGCACCGAACGGTTGCGCAGCAGCAGGCGGCTCCGTTCCGGTGGCTCCACCCAGTGCACGGCGGACTGCGGCGACGGCTCGGACGGCGCCGCGTCCGGGTCCGACGCGGTCAGGGCCGGATGGAGGGTGAACGGGTCAAGCACCGCCGGAGCTCCCGGCAGGCCCGCCTCCAGCAGGCCGCCCAGTGTCTGCGCCAGCGTCCCGGCCAGGGCGGGAGGGGGCGTGCGGCCACGGCGGGAGGGTTCGTAACGCGCCACGCGCCCCCAGGCGTGAACGGCGGCCGGGAGGGTCCGGACCCACTGCGGGATCTCCGGCCAGGCCTCGGGCTCCGCCGCCAGGTCCAGCACGAGGAGCGACTCGGCCGCCGCGCCGTGCGCCATCGCGCTGGTCACCCAGTCGCACGGCAGGCCGCGCCGCGTCGCGCTCTCCCGCAGGCTGCCCGCCACCACCACGACCGGTCTGCGACGCCGCTGGTCCCAGGCGAGCTGCCCGGCCAGATAGACGAGCAGCAGCCGGCCCTCGCGCCCCGCCGCCTGCTGCAGCGCGGCGAGGATCGCGTTCGCGTCCGTCTCCGGGTGCACGGTGGTGACCCGGCAGCGTCCCGGCCCGGCGTCCAGCAGCGTGGCCGTCACGGCGCGCCAGAAGCGCTGCGCGCCCGCCGCCGCACCGAGCGAGCCACCGAACGCACGCTCGTCGGGACACTCCACACCGAGGAGCACGAGCTCCACCCCGAGATCCACCGTTCCCCCAACCACCGACACACCCGCCGGCCTCCCGGGGCGGGACCGACTCCCGCACCCGGTCGCGTTCCGGTGCGGCATGCCCGGGAACCGGCCGTCCCCCGCGCCCCACCTGCTCGCCCCGGCCCTGTACCCCCTTGCGGCGCAGGAAAACCACACGTCGGGGAGGCCATCGGGCCAGGCGAAGCGCCTCCTGGCAAAGGACCTACTTCCCTATCTGTTCACCCGTTCATGATCCAGGCTTGAGTCATGACAGCGAACGGGGAGATACCGGAGGAGGAAGCCATGCGCCACGAAGACTGCGTCGACCTGCTCTCCCGCAACTCCGTCGGGAGGGTCGTCTTCACCCGGCACGCCATTCCGGACGTGCTGCCGGTCCACTTCGCCTACGACAGCGGCAGCGGCACCATCCGCATCCCCGCACCGCGGGGCTCGCGCCTGGCCGCGTCCGTCGACGGCAACGTCGTCGCCCTTCAGGTCGAGGAGCTCGACCCGGGCACGCTCACCGGGCGCTCGGTCCTGGTCCACGGGCGGGCCGAGTCCGGCACCGCCGGCGCGCTGATCCGGCTCCACCCGGAGCTGATCAGCGGACGGGTCCTCGCCGACACGATGGCGTGACCTGCGCCACATTCAGGAGGAGCGGGGCGGCGGCTACGCTCCGGTCCATGACCACCTTCGCCACCCTTGAAGACCTGGCCGCGGCCGTCGGCACCGAGCTCGGCACCAGTGACTGGCACGTCGTCGACCAGCGCCGGGTCGACCTGTTCGCCGAGGCGACGGGTGACCACCAGTGGATCCACATCGACCCGGAGCGCGCCAAGGACGGCCCGTTCGGGACGACGATCGCGCACGGCTACCTGACCCTGTCGCTGATCCCGGTGCTCGCCAAGGAGTGCTACGCCGTCGAGGGCGTGCGGATGGCGGTCAACTACGGCTCGGACAAGGTGCGCTTCCCGGCACCCGTGCCGGTCGGCTCGTCCGTCCGGGCGACCGCCGAACTGGTCTCCGCCGATCCGGTCCCCGGCGGCCTCCAGGTCGTCGTCCGGTTCACGATCGCGGGCGAGCAGGGCGGCAAGCCGCACTGTGTCGCCGACACCATCACGCGTTTCTACGCCTGAGACACGTCCGGATCCCGCCCGGGTCACGCCCGAGCACGGCACCCGGACGACGGGGTGGCGCCCCGCCACCTCGTCGTCCGGGTGCCGTCGCTGCCCGGCGAGCGGCAGGGTGCGCGGGTAGGCTGCGAAAGATCGTCGCGCAGTTCACCGCGTCTCCTGGAGGTGCCGTGCCCGGCCGTGCCCGCCCCGAGTCGACCTCATCCCTCTCCCTCACTGCCCTCGGGACAGCGTTCGGCCGGGTGCGGCCGGAGGGCTTCGGCTGCCCCGCCGAGCCGGCGGGCGAGCGGCTGGAGCGGATCCATCGCTCGCCGCAGTTCGTGGACGGCGCCTTCCGCAACCCCGTACGGACCCGCCGGATCCTGCCCGGCGCCACGCTCGCCGCACTCCAGGCCGGGCTCACCGAGCACCGCGACCGCCGCCGCCCCGCCGGCGCGGTCCCCGTGCACCGGCTGACCGCCGAGCAGCTCGCCCTGCCCGCCGCGAGCGGGCTGCGGCTCACCTGGCTCGGCCACGCCGGGGTCCTCGCCGAGATCGGCGGACGCCGGGTGCTGTTCGACCCCGTCTTCGGTGAGCGCTGCTCCCCCATGCCCGGCTTCGGCCCGCGCAGGCTGCACCCCAGCCCCATCCCTCTGGCCGAGCTCGGTCCGGTGGACGTGGTCGTCGTCTCCCACGACCACTACGACCACCTGGACCTGACCGCCGTCCGCGCGCTCGGCGCCGGCGGCGCGGTGTTCGCCGTGCCGCTCGGGGTGGGCGCGCACCTGGAGTTCTGGGGCGTGCCGCCGGAGCGGATCGTCGAGCTGGACTGGCACGAGTCGGCGCAGGTCGCCGGACTGACGCTGACCGCCGCCCCGGCCCGCCACTACTGCTCGCGCGGCCCGCGCACCAGCCGCTACCAACTCTGGGCGTCCTGGGTGGTCACCGGCGGCGGGCACCGGCTCTTCCACAGCGGCGACACCGGTTACTTCCCCGGCTTCGCCGGGATCGGCGCGCAGCACGGCCCGTTCGACGCGGCGATGATCCAGATCGGCGCCTACAGCCGTTTCTGGCCCGAGGTCCACATGACGCCCGAGGAGGGCGTGCGGGCGCACCTCGACCTCGGCGGCGGCGTGCTGCTGCCGATCCACTGGTGCACCTTCGACCTGGCCCCGCACCCGTGGGAGGAGCCGATCGAGCGCACGCTCGCGGCGGCGCTGGCCCACGACGTCCCGGTCGCGACGCCGCGTCCGGGCGAGCCGTTCGAGCCGGCCGAGCCGCTGCCGCAGCGCGCCTGGTGGCGCGTCATCGCGGCCCCGGGCGCGCACGAGGACGTCGACGGCGACACCCAGGCCCTGCTGCCGGTCCCGGCCGAGCAGGTGCCCGAGGCGGGCGCGGAGGCGGACCGCCCCGACGAGGACGACGCGGTCGGCGCCCCCGCCTGACGCGCGCCCACCCGGGCGGGCGACTCGGGCGGGCGACTCGGGCGGGCGACTCGGGCGGGCGGCCGGGGCGCGCGGCCCAGCCTCGTCGCTCAAGCGCACGGCCCAGGCACACGGCGCAAACGCACAGCCCAGGCACGCGGCTCGGGCACGCCGGTCAGGCGCACCTCCCAGGCCCGCCGCTCAGGCCCGCCGCTCAGGCCCGCCGCTCAGGCCCGCGGCTCAAGCCCGCCGCTCAGGCGCGCGGCCCAAGCACTCGGCCCAGGCACGCGGCTCGGGCAAGCGCACCCCAGGCGCGCGGCCCATGCCCGCCGCTCAAGCGCGCCCCCAGGCGCACCTCCCAAGCCCGCCGCTCAAGCGCGGCGGAGTGCCAGGAGGCGGAAGTGGGGGTCGGGGCGCTTGCGGTTCTGGTCAGGGAGGGTGGCAAGGCCGTCGAGGATGCGCCGGCGGGCGGCGGGCGCGAGGCGGCGGGCCCAGAACTGGTAGCGGTCCTCGCGGATCAGGTCCGCGAGGGACGCGGGCGTGGTGCCGCGCAGGTGGGCTGTGAACGCCCCCTCCCCGACCGGCACCAGCCCGAACTCCGCGCCGTGCGCCACGATCCGCTCGGTCGCGTCCTGCTCCGCCGCGCCGACCGCGTTGCCGCGCCGGGGCCGCAGGTCACCGAGCACCTCGTCGATGTCGCTGCCGACGTCGTGGCAGGCGTCCTTGTCGACAGTGCACACCAGCGTGCCGCCGGGCCGCAGCACGCGGGCGAACTCGGCGACCACGGGCCGCGAGTCCGACAGCAGGTGCAGCAGCCAGACGCTGGTGATCGCGTCCAGCGAACCGTCACGGAACGGCAGCCGCTCGGCGCTCGCCCGGACCGCGCGCCCCGGCAGCCGCTCGTGCGCCAGCCTCAGCATGGCGTGGGTCAGGTCCACGACGACGACCTCGCGGTCATCGCGCCGCAACCGCCGCCCGATGATCCCGGTGCCGCCGCCCACGTCCGCGAGCCGCCGCACGCCCTGCGGCAGCAGCGCCTCCAGCCCCTCCGCGGCCGCCTGCGCGCGCACCTCCCCACCGCGCGACTCGTCGTAGCGCGCGGCCTCGGTCTCCCAGGAGAACTTCGTCGTCGACATGCCCGGCAGCGTACGCGGGCCATGATCGTCCGTCACCCCTCGGGAACCCGGCCCGGGACCGGCTCGTTCGCATGCCCAGGAGGGGGTCGGATGAGGACACGCCAGAAGGACCGCGACGTCGAGGGCCCCCGGTCCCCCTGGGACGAGGTGGTGCCGGGCCTGTGGATGGGCGGCCACCAGTGGACGGACGCCGCGGGCGAACTCCGGGCGGCCGTCGTCGGCGAGGAGTTCGACCTCGTCGTCAGTCTCTTCACCCGTGCGGGCCACGGCCCGGCCCGGCACGTGGACCACCTCGTCGCCGAGATGCCGGACGGGCCCCCTGACCGCCGCCCAACTCCAGTCGGTCCAACGCCTCGCCCTCGCCACCCGCGACGCGCTCCGCGACGACCGCACCGTCCTCGTCCGCTGTCACTCCGGCTACAACCGCTCCGGCCTCGTGGTCGCCCAGACCCTCCTCCTCGCGGGCCTGACCCCGGCCGCGGCCGTCGCGCTCATCCGCCGCCGGCGCTCCCCGTGGGCCCTCAACAACCCGACCTTCGTCGACTACCTGAGCGCCGGCCTGGACGTGGCCGTCCTGCTGACGAGCCTGGAGTCCCCCGCCTGACCGTGCGGCGCGAGCTGCGGGTGGCCCCGCTTGGCGGGCGGCGCCGTCCGGACCGGCCTGCTCAGGGATCCGCGACGCCGCGCCTGAGCTGCCCCGGCCGACGGACCGTGGTGCCGTTCAGCGCAGCCGCCACGGCGTCCGGGTGCCGGAGGCGAAGGACGCCTGGCCCTCCGCGAGGGCGGTCGGGTCGTTGCCGACCTGGATCAGGGTCTTGGCCACCTCCAGGGCCTGGCGGTAGCCCAGTTCCTGGGCGTACCAGACCGCGCGCAGCGTCGCCTGGACGGCGAGGGGCGGCTGCGAGGCGATCGCCGTGGCGACGCGCGCCGCCGCGTCGTGGAGTTCGTCGGCCGGGACGACCTCCTGGACCAGGCCGATCTCGTAGGCGCGCTGCGCGCTGAGCCGCTCGTGGTTGCCCAGCAGCTGCATCCGCATCACCTCGCCCAGCGGCATGCGCTGGAGCATGGCCATCGACTCGAAGACCGAGGCCATGCCGTAGGTCGTGTGGGGGTCGAAGAAGGTCGCGTGCTCCGCCGCGATGATGAACTCGACCTGCCCCAGCAGGTAGAACGCGCCGCCGCAGGCCATCCCGTTGACCGCGGCGACGACCGGTTTCCACAGGTCGCCCGCCGTCTTCGGGCTGATCCAGTCGCCCGGGTCGTCGAAGTGCAGCGGGGTGCCTCCGCGCGTGCCGACGCGCAGCTCCGGGTCGGCCAGCGCGTTGCGGTCGACGCCGGTGCAGAAGGCGCGGTCGCCCGCGCCGGTGAGGACGACGACGCGGACGGCGTCGTCCTCGCGCAGCGCGCGCCACAGGTCGCGCAGCTCGCGCAGCATCCGGGCGTCGAAGGCGTTGTGGACCTGGGGCCGGTCCAGCGTCACCCAGGCGACGCCGTCCTCGCCCGCCTCGTAGTCCAGGGTCTCAAAGCGGCCCACGGATGTTCCTCCGCCCTCTGGTGCATGGAATGAGAACACGTTCTACTGGTGCCCCATCGTCAGGCATCGGCGCGGGAGGGGGAAGGGCATGCGCGAACAACGTCACGGCCGCCGCATCATGATGACCACCGAGGAGCGTGACGCCTTCCTCGGCGAGCAGCGCGTCTGCCGGGTCGCGACCGTCTCCGGCGACGGGCGGCCGCACGTCACCCCCCTCTGGTTCGCCTGGGACGGCTCCGCGCTGTGGCTGTACTCCATCGTGCGCAGCCGCCGCTGGACCGAGCTGGCGGCCGACCCGCGCGTCGCGGTCGTGGTCGACGCCGGCGAGGAGTACGGCGAGCTGTGCGGGGTGGAGCTGACCGGCTCGGTCGAGCCGGTCGGGGAGGCGCCGCGGACCGGAGAGCGGCAGGTGGACGGCCTGGAGCTCGCCGAGAAGGTCTTCGCGGTCAAGTACGGCTTCGGCGAACAGATGTTCCACGACGGCCGCCACGCCTGGCTGCGGCTCACCCCCGAGACGCTCAGCTCCTGGGACTTCCGCAAGCTGGGCGGCGAGTTCCGCCGCTGAACGGCGCCCGGACCGGACCCGGGCAGCGACGTGGGCAGCGACGCGGGCAAGGTTGCGCAGATCACAACGATCAGGCGGTTGGCGTCTGAAACGATGGGCCGGTGACAGCCGCGACACCGCCCAAGCCCGACGACGCCCCCCTGGGGGCCTCCGCCCCGACCGAGATCAACGGGTTCGACGACCTGCTGCGCCTCGACGAGATCGATCAGGGCCTGTTCCGCGGCTGGTGTCACGCGGGCGCGCCGCTGCGCGCCTTCGGCGGGCAGGTCGCCGCACAGGCGCTGGTCGCGGCGGGCCGCACGGTGAGCCCGGGACGGCTGGTCCACTCGCTGCACGGCTACTTCATGCGCCCCGGCGACCCGCGCCGCCCGATCGTCTACGAGGTCGAGGCGCTGCGGGACGGCGGCTCCTACACCACCCGCCGGGTCACCGCGATCCAGCGCGGCGAGGCCGTCTTCACCCTCTCCGCCTCGTTCAAGGTGCCCGAGGAGAGCGCCGACCGCCAGCGTGAGATCCCGGACCTGCCCGGTCCGGAGAACCTGCCGGACCCGTACGCGGCCTGGGCGGCCGGCGGCCCGGAGAGCTACTGGGGCACCACCGGCCGACTCACCCTCGACATGCGCATCATCCCCCGCGACCACCCCGGCCTGCCTATCGAACTCCCGGGTGTGGCACAGCAGTTCGTCTGGCTCAAGGCGGCCCAGCCGCTGCCCGACGACGAGCCGCTGATGCACGTGTGCGCGCTGGCCTACCTCTCCGACCTGACGCTCGCCTCGACCGCCGCGCTGCACATGCAGGTGCCCCGCGCCGAGCGGACCGAGCCCTCCCGGATCAACCTCGCCTCGCTGGACCACGCCATGTGGTTCCACCGACCCTTCCGCGCCGACGAGTGGCTGCTGTTCGCGCAGCGAAGCCCCTCCTCCTCGGACGGGCGCGGGCTCGCGCAGGGCGAGTTCTACACCCGCGACGGCCGCCTGGTGGCCAACGTCGTCCAGGAGGCCCTGATCCGCGTCCGCCGCCCCAAGGGCGACGGCTGAGATATCCGCGTGTGCCGGAGCGGCCGGAGCGCTAACGTCGGCGGCTGGTGACAGTGCGTCGAACGAGCCCTGGGGGAACCGGATGGCGGCAACACGCGAGGGGCGCTTGGACGGGCCGGTGCTGGAGGGGTCGCTGGTGCGGCTCGAACCACTGGAGCAGCGGCACGCCGCGGACCTCGCGGCAGCGGCCGCGGGCGAACGCGACAGCTACGGGTTCACCATGGTCCCCCAGCCGGACGAGGTCGCCGCGTACATCGAGGCCCAGCACGGCCGCCGGGCGACGGGCCGGCTCGCACCGTACGCGCAGATCTCCCGTGAGACCGGGCGGGCCGTGGGCTGCACCGCGTACTGGGAGCCGCGGTGGGCGGACTGGTCCGCCGAACCGGCGCTGTTCGCGGTGGAGGTCGGCTTCACCTGGCTCACCGCGTCGGCCCAGGGTACGGGCATCAACGCCGAGGCCAAGCTGCTGCTCTTCACGCAGGCCTTCGAACGGTGGGACGTCGCCCGGGTGGACCTGAAGACGGACGCCCGCAACGCCCGCTCCCGCGCGGCGATCGCCTCCGTCGGCGCGACCTTCGAGGGCGTCCTGCGCCAGTCCTCCCGCTCCTGGGCCCCGGGCGAGACGGGCCGCCTGCGCGACGCTGCCATCTTCTCGATCGTCGCGGAGGAGTGGCCCGCCCGTAAGCGTGCCCTCCAGGCCCGCGTCGCCACCGCCACCGCCCGCGCAGCCCGCTCGGCCGGCCGATAACGCCCCCCCGGAACCGGCGGCGGCGCCGCGAACGGAGCCGCGCCACCGGCCGCGCAGCGGGGGCGCAGGCCGGAGGGCCTAGGGTGGCGGGTATGAAGATCGAGGACGTCACCGGGATCCTGCGCGAGGCCGCCGAGGTCGCGATCCTGCCCCGGTTCGGGGCGCTCGCGGCGGGTGAGGTGGTCGAGAAGACGCCTGGGGAGCTGGTCACCGTCGCCGACCGGGAGGCCGAGGCGCTGATCAGCCGTCGGCTGCGGGAGCTGGTGGACGCGCCGGTCGTCGGCGAGGAGGCGACCGCCGCCGATCCGTCCCTGCCGCGCGCGCTCGTCGAGTCGCCCGCCGCCTGGGTCGTCGACCCGATCGACGGGACCGGCAACTTCGTCGCCGGGCGCCCCGAGTTCGCGGTGATGGCCGCGCTGGTCCGCGACGGCGAGACGGTGGCGGCGTGGATCCTGCGACCCGTCTCCGGCACGGCCTACGTCGCCGAGCGCGGCTCGGGCGCCTGGCGGGACGGGACGCGGCTGCGGCGCGAGCCCGCGCCCGCCGATCCCGCCGCGCTGCACGGCGACGTGATGACGCGTTTCCTCGACGACGCCCAGCGGGCGCGCCTGGCCGGGCTGGCCCCGCGCTTCGCCTCGCTCGGACGCGGCGCGAGCTGCGCCGGAGTCGACTACCCGCGTCTGGTCGAGGGCGAGCGGGACTTCGTGCTGTACCACCGCACGCTGCCCTGGGACCACGCACCGGGCACCCTGCTCCTGAACGAGGCCGGCGGCTGCGCCCTGCGCCCTGACGGCTCCCCCTACCTGCCGGGCGAGCAGCGTACCGGCCTGCTCGCGGCGGCCGACCCGGCGTCCTTCGAGCGGCTCCGCACACTGCTGGCGTGACATCACCGGGCGGCGGTTGAACCGAAGTGACGGGCGGTGCGTAGGAGGGGTCGAAAGCGAACCCACCTCACCGGGAGAACCGATGACGACGACGCCCGACGACAACCAGACCACCACCCGCCGCACCGTGCTCGCCGGTGCCGGTGCGGTGGGTGCGGCGGCGGTGCTCGCCGCCTGTGCGAGCGGCGGTGGGACCGGGACGGCCGCGGCACCGTCCCAGAACGCGGGCGGCGACGGTGCCACGCCCAGCGCCGCGAGCGGTGGGTCGGGCGGCGGATCGGGCACCGTGCTCGGCCCGACCTCGGGGGTGCCGGTGGGCGGCGGCACGATCTACGCCGCGCAGAAGGTCGTCGTCACCCAGCCCACGGCCGGGACGTTCAAGTGCTTCACGGCCGTGTGCACACACATGGGCTGCACCGTCGGCAGTGTCTCCGGCGGGACCATCAACTGCCCGTGCCACGGCAGCCAGTACCACATCACCGACGGCACGGTCGCGGGTGGTCCGGCGCCGCGCGCGCTGGCGCCCGAGCAGATCACCGTCAACGGCGGCGAGATCACCCTGACCTAACGAGAACGTCGTTCCACCGCTGGGCGGGGCAGCGGCCCCGCCCAGCCCGCGGGAGCGTGTCGCGGGGCCGTACGCCCGGACATCATCGCTGACGAGGCGTCATACACGTGCAACGCGGTTCCCGGTACCATGGCGGCGTGTCCAAGGTAGACCTGTCCCCCAGGCCGGTCGAGACCATGTCTCCCCGCCAGTTGGAGCGCCGGAAGCACCTGATCGACGCAGCCCTCACGCTGGTCTCGGAAACCGGCGTCGAACGATTGCAGATGAAGCAGGTCAGCGAGCGCTCGGGGGTCGCCCTCGGGACGACGTACCGCTACTTCTCGTCCAAGGAGCATCTGCTGGCGGCGGCCGCGTCGGACTGGCGCGCCAAGCTGATGGACGACCTGGCGGCGGAGCTGCGCGGTTCCGTCCCACCCGCGCGCGGGAGCGACCGCGTGGTGCGGTTCGTGCGCCGCGGCATGCGGGCGTTCCAGCGCCAGCCCAACCTGGCACGGCTGCTGGTCACCGTCTCGGTGTCCACGGACCCCTTCGCGAGCGAGGTCGTCGACGCGATGGCGGCCACGGGGCGCGCGTCGCTGCTGGCGCTGATGCCGGACGTCCCGCCGGCGGCGCGGGAGGTCGTACCGCACCTGATCGACGCGGCGTGGCAGAGCGAACTCGTCGCCTGGGTCACCGGGCGCACCACCATCGCCGACGCGTTCGCCCGTCTGGAGGAGGTCATCCGCCTCGTCCTCGCCCCGTACGCAGCCGGCTCCGTCGCGGTCTGAGCGCACACGCCTCAGGACGACCCGGCGCCCGTCCCGGCGGGTGGGAGCCGGTCGCTCGCGAGCCGCGCGTGCAGGTGCTCGTCGTGGAGTTCGCCGTCGCCGTACCGGTAGGAGGAACGGAGCGTGCCCTCCAGCACGAACCCGGCCTTCGTCGCGACGCGGCAGGACGCGGGGTTCCCGAGTGCGTGCAGGAGCTGGAGCCGGGTCAGCCCGAGCTCGCCGAAGGCCCAGTCGGCGACCGCCCGCAGCGCCGCCGTACCGACGCCCCGGCCACGCGCCCACGGCGCGACCCGGTAGCCGATCTCCGCGGCGGAGTGCTGCGTGTCGATCTCGAACAGGGATATCGCGCCGAGCAGCCTGCCCTCCGCGGCGTCGAGGACGCACCACTGCGCCGAGGCCCGTGCGTTCCAGTCCGACCAACGCTCGCACCAGGCCAGGGCCGTCTCCTTGTCGGTGACACTGGTCAGCGCGTTCCAGATCCGGATGTCGGCGTCCTGCGCCATCGCCAGCACGTCCTCGGCCTCGCGGGGCGAAGGGGGCCGGAGCCGGTAGCCGCCGGCGAGGAGTTCCACGGGTTCGAGCGCGAGATCGGGTGTGTCCATGCCGCGCATTGTGCCGGACGTCGACACCCCCGGGCCGCACGATTTTCACAGCGCCGCGTAGACGTGTTCCGCGCGATGGAGGGCGGTGCGCAGGTGGCCCGGGTCGGTGAGGAAGCCGGAGCCGTCCGGGGGGATGAGCCAGTGGTACGGGCCGTGGGAGACACGCGGGAACGGCACGCGCAGCGGCTGGCCCCGGCCCGCGGTGGTGACGCCGCGGATCTGGGGTGACCAGGCGGCCGACGTGCCGACGGGGACCAGGACGGAGACGAGGCGTTCGGCGACGGCGCAGAGCGCCGGGCCCGCCCCGCCGGCGAGGCGGAGGCGGTCCAGGGCCTCCAGACCGAGCTCGAGCTCGGCCCGGACCACGTCCCAGACGATGCCCACGGCGAGCTCGGCGCTGCCGTCCGGGCGGCCGTTCCACTCGGCGAGAGTCAAGCCGGGAACGGGCGCCGCGCGCAGCAGCCAGCCGATCGCGCCCGAGCTGTCCGCCATGGCAGGAGGGTAGGGCCTGGCCGGCCCGCCGTGGAGTCCGATTGCGCGTTATTGCGAATCTCGTCCCAGTTGTGGTGGCACGGACGCATCAATCATCTCGTCGGACAGCCCGGACAGCCCGGCCAGCACGGACGAGACGAGGTGCCGTGCCGCGGACCCGTACCGGGCCACCGAGACGTACCGGTCGAACACCCTGCGGTAGAGCGCGATCTCCACCGCCTCGGTGACGTTGACCTCCGCGGTCCACGTCTCCACCTGCACCAGCCGGTCGTCGAAGATCCAGAACGGGTGCAGCGGCGCCAGCGGCAGCGCCGCGCTGTCCGGGACGACACCGAGCCGGACGCCGGGCAGCGAGCCGACGGCCAGCAGGCGGTCCAGCTGGCCGCGGTGCGCGTCCAGCGGGCAGAGCCGGGCCCGCAGCGCGGCCTCGGTCAGCACGAAGTGGAACTCGTGGCCCGCGTGGTAGAGCACGCGCTGGCGCTCCATCCGGGCCTCGACGGCCTGCGGCACGTCGTCGGGCGTGCCCTGGAGCGCGACCAGCGCGGTGAACAGCGCGCGCGCGTACTCCGCGGTCTGGAGCAGCCCGGGGATCATGCCGGGCTCGAAGACGCGCAGCACCGTCGTGGCCCGGTCCAGCTCCATGCCGACGCGCTGACGCGGCGCGTGGCCGGCCCGCAACGAGCGGCGCCAGGTGACGTAGTGGCTGTCGAGCGCCTGGAGCCGGGCGGTCAGTTCCGCCGCGGCCTCCGGCTGGCCGCAGGCCCGGGCCCAGGCGGCCAGGTCGGCGGAGGCCGGGGTCTGCCGGCCGTGCTCGATGCGCGAGACCTTGGACGGCGCCCAGCCGAGCCGCTGCGCGAGCTCCTTGCCGTTGAGCCCCGCGTCCCGGCGCAGCCGGTGCAGCCAGGCGCCGAGCGCCTCGCGTTCGCGCTGAAAGTCCGTCATGCCCGATCCCTCCCCAGGGCGCGGCCGGGCAGGCGTCGTCAGCGGAGTCGGGCGACGTCACCCCAGAAAGCGCAGGAGCTCCCTCGGAATCTCGACCGCGTCCTCCCCCGGCAACAGGTTCCGCAACTGCTCGCGCGCGTGCGGATCGGTGACCGCGTACCCCTGGACCACCAGGGTGCCCCGGTCGGTCGCGTACAGAGTGGGGCAGTTGCCGTTGTTGGAGGTGGTCCCGAGGAAGGTGAGCCGCATGGTCAGGGGAATCCCTTGGCAGGTGCGTTCAGTGACAATTGCTAGCACTCTCATGACAGAGCGCGCAAGCAGCGTGACATATCGTGAGGCGCATCAGAGACCGCGGCGGGCGCGCACCACTCCTCGGGCGCCCCTCACCCTCCGTTCAGCGGAGCGTCCAGCGCGAAGGCGGCGTTGACGAGCGCGACGTGGGTGAACGCCTGCGGCGCGTTGCCGAGCTGGCGGCCGGCCACCGGGTCCCACTGCTCGCTGAGCAGTCCCAGCGGTCCGGCGACGGCCACCGTCCGGGCGAAGACCTCGGTCGCCTCGTCGGGACGACCGCCGAGCGCCAGGGCCTCGGCCAGCCAGAAGTTGCAGGCCAGGAACGCGCCCTCGGGGCCGGGCAGGCCGTCTTCGGTCACGGCGGGGTCGTAGCGGCGCACGAAGCCGTCGAGGTCCAGCTCCTCGCGGATCGCGTCGACGGTGCGCACCACGCGCGGGTCGTCCGCGGGCAGGAAGCCGGACTGGGCCAGCAGCAGCGTGGCGGCGTCGAGACCGGTGGCGCCGTAGGACTGGACGAAGACGCCGCGCGCCGCGTCGTAGCCGTGCGCGCAGACGTCGGCGTGGACGGCGTCGCGCAGGGCGCGCCACTCGGCGAGCGGCGCGGGCAGGCCGGTGCGCTCGGCCATCCGCACGGCCCGGTCGGCGGCGACCCAGCACATGACCTTCGAGTGGGTGAAGTGGCGTCGCCCGTCGCGCATCTCCCACAGCCCCTCGTCGGGCTCGCGCCAGCGGGCGGCGACGGTGTCCATCAGCGACCGGAGCAGGCTCCAAACCTGTCGCTCCATGGGGATGCCCGCCTCCAGTGCCCGGAACAGCATGTCCGCCACCTCCCCCTGGACGTCCAGCTGCACCTGCCCGACGGCGGCGTTGCCGATCCGGACGGGCCGCGAGCCCTCGTATCCCGGGAGCCAGTCGGCGAGGGTCTCCGGCAGGGCGCGCTCTCCCGCGACCCCGTACAGGGCCTGGATGCCCGAGCGTTCGCCGGCGATGGCCCGCAGCAGCCAGCGCCGCCAGGAGGCGGCCTCCTCGCGGTAGCCGCCGCGCAGCAGGGCCGCGAGGGTGAGGCTGGCGTCGCGCAGCCAGCAGTAGCGGTAGTCCCAGTTGCGCGGGCCGCCCAGCCACTCGGGCAGCGAGGTGGTGGGTGCGGCGACGATGCCACCGGTCGGCGCGTAGCTGAGCGCCTTGAGCGTCAGCAGCGAGCGCAGCACCGGGGCCTGCCAGGGGCCCCGGTAACGGCAGCGGGCCGACCAGTCCTCCCAGGCGTCCAGGCTCTGGCGCAGGCCTCGCTCGGGGTCGAACCGGTGGGCCCCGTCCTGGTGGGAGGGCTGCCAGGTGAGCACGAACGCCAGGCGTTCGCCCTCGGTGACGGCGAAGTCGGAGCGGGTGCAGCCGTCGGCGCCCTCCCCGGCGCCGTAGGTGTGCACCCCGCGCGGCACCGACAGCCAGGCGGCGTCGGGCCCGGCGACGGCCACCCGGTGGTGGCCGGTGCGCCGCACCCACGGCACGACCCGGCCGTAGTGGAACCGCACCCGCAGCCGGCTGGACAGCTCGACGCGGCCGGTCAGCCCCTCGACCAGCCGCACCAGCCGCGGCGGCTCGCGCCCGCGCTCGTCGGAGCGCTGCGGCATGAAGTCCAGCACCCGGGCCTCGCCGGTGGCGGTGCGCCAGCGGGTCTCCAGCACGAGGGTGTCCCCCAGGTAGCGGCGCCCCGCGAGCACCGCCCCGGGCGTGACGGGCGCGAGGGCCCAGTGACCGTGGCGCTCCTCTCCGAGCAGCGCGGCGAAGCACGAGGGCGAGTCGAAGCGGGGCAGGCAGAGCCAGTCGACGGAGCCGTCCGCGGCGACCAGGGCGGCCGTGCCCAGGTCACCGAGGAGCGCGTAGTCCTCGATCCGTCCCACCATCGGTCTGCCCGATCCCCCGTTCCGCGGCGAAGTCCGGCCGCGAATGCGGCTTTTGTCATAACATGGTGACCCGCGACCACAGATCGCCGCCACTTGCCGCTCCCCACCGGGAAGGAGCGCGTCGTGCCCCGTCAGACCTGGAAGACCTGGTCGCCGAGCTGGGTCGATCTGGAGACGCCCAACGCCGCCCGCGTCTACGACTACTACCTGGGTGGCAGCCACAACTTCGAGGCCGACCGGCGCATGGCCAGGCAGGCGATGGAGCAGTGGCCGGACCTGCCCGCGATCATGCGGGCCAACCGGGCGTTCCTGCGCCGCGCGGTGCAGTTCCTGGCGGGCGAGGGGTTCACCCGTTTCCTGGACATCGGCTCCGGCATCCCGACACTCGGACCGGTGCACGAGGTCGCCAGGGAGCTGCGGCCGCAGGCCCGCGTCGTCTACGTGGACCGCGATCCGGTGGCGGTCGCGCACAGCCAGATGATGCTGGACGGCGACCGGCTCAGCAGTGTCGTCCATGCGGATCTGACCGATCCGGACGAGCTGCTCGCCCAGCCCGACGTCGTCGCCCTGCTGGAACCCGGGGAGCCGGTGGCGCTGCTGCTGATCGCCGTGCTGCACTTCGTCCCGGACGAGGCCGGCCCGCACGCGCTGGTGCGGCGCCTGCGGGACGCGCTGCCCCCGGGCAGCGCGCTGGCCTTGTGCCATGCCGACCGCGACGGCCGCCCCGACCAGGTGAGACCGCACCAGGACATCTACGCCCGCACCCGCACGCCGCTGACCATGCGGGGGCACGACGAGATCGCGCGCTTCTTCGACGGCTTCGCTCTGGTCGATCCTGGCCTGGTCTACCTGACACAGTGGCGCCCCGACCGCCCTGACGCCGTCGGCCCCCACCCGGAACGGCTCCCGGGCCTGGTCGGGGTGGGGCTGTTGCCGTGACCGCCGATCAACCCCGCCCCGCCGGCGCGACGGGAGCCGGGAACGAGGCCCCTGGCGGGGCGCGGTCCGGGGCGGGGGCCGCTGCGCGCCTCGGTGGCAGGGACCGGGCCGAAAGCCGTGAGAACGGCGCGGAGGCGGCCGAGGCGCAGGCGCCGGCCGAAGCGCGGGACGCCGCGCAGGCGCTGGAGGCGTTCCAAGGCCGCTGGGCGGCGCTGCTGAGCAGGAACGGGACGACGCTGCATCCGGCCAAGGTGGAGGAGCTCAGCGCCAGGACCGCGGCGATGATCTGCGACGGCCGACCCGGTGCCGCGGCCGCCGCGCTGGTCGGGGCGCACTTCACCGACCCGGACCTGCTGGTCGGCGCCGTGGAGCTGCTGCGCTTCGCGCCCTCGCAGGAGGCCGACCCGGCGGGCGCCTTCGCCGCCGCCTGGGCCTTCGCGCTGCGGGAGCGGACGCTGCGGCAGCAGGAGGCCATCCGGACCGCCGCCGACGTCGCCCGCCAGGAGGCCGAGCAGGCGCTGCACGCCTCCGAGGCGCGGTTCCGCGCCCTGTTCGAGCACGCGGCCGTCGGCATCGGCGTGGGCAGCGTGGAGGGTGAGATCCTCGCGGTCAACCGCTCGCTGCTGGAGATGTTCGGCGCGAGCATGGAGGACCTGCGCGGACGGCAGGTGACCGATCTGGTGCATCCGGAGGACACTCCGGAGATCTGGCAGGCCTACGAGGACCTGATCGCGGGGCGGCGCGAGAGCTTCCAGTGCGACAAGCCGTACTACCGGCAGGACGGCGAGGTGGTCTGGACGCACCTGACCTGCTCGCTGATCCGCGACGAGGACGGCACCCCCCGCTACCAGGTGGCGATGCTGGAGGACATCACCGACCGCTACCGCCTCCAGGAGCGACTGCACCACCAGGCCACCCACGATCCGCTCACCGGGCTGCCCAACCGGGCCGCGTTCTTCGAGCGACTGGAGAGGCTCTTCGCGACCGCCGCACCCAGCGCGCACTTCGGCCTGTGCTACATCGACCTGGACCGGTTCAAGATCGTCAACGACTCGCTGGGCCACACCACCGGAGACCAGCTGCTCGTCGAGGTCGCCGGACGGCTCGGCGCGGTGCTGGCCCCCCTCGGCCATCTGGTGGCCCGCCTCGGCGGCGACGAGTTCGTGGTGCTCCTGGAGGACTGCGACGGCGAGCACGACGCGGTGGCCGCCGCCCGGGCGGTGCTCGGCGCGCTGCGGGAGCCGATCCTCATCGACGGCCACCAGCTCGCCATCGGTGCCAGCGTCGGGGTGCTCGAGCGGGCTGTCGGCACGATCACGCCGGGCGCGGCCGTCCGGGCCGCCGACCTGACCCTCTACCGCGCCAAGGAGGCCGGCGGCGCCCGCTGGACCCTCTACGACGCGCGCACCAACGCGGAGGCGGTGAGCCGCTACACCGTCTCGGTCCGGATGCCGCTGGCGCTCGACCGCGGCGAGTTCTTCCTGGAGTACCAGCCGCTGTGCGCGCTCGACGACGGCACGATGGCCGCCGTCGAGGCGCTGGTGCGCTGGCGCCACCCGCTGCTGGGCGTGCTGCGACCGGACGAGTTCGTGCCCGCCGCCGAGGAGACCGGCCTGATCCTGCCGCTCGGCCGCTGGATCCTGCGCCAGGCCTGCGCGCAGGCGGCCGACTGGCAGCGCCGCTTCGGCGACCGCGCGCCGCAGGTGAACGTCAACATCACCGCTCGCCAGGCCCGGAGCAAGACCCTGGTCTCCGACGTCGGCCGGATCCTGGCCGACACCGGCCTGGATCCGGGCCTGCTGCAACTGGAGATCACCGAGGGCACCGCGCTGGGCCCGCGCGACGAGCCACTGCGGGTGCTGAACGCGCTGGTGGACAAGGGTGTCACGCTGGCCGTCGACGACTTCGGCACCGGCTGGTCCAACCTGGCCTACCTGCGCGACCTTCCGCTGTCCGGACTGAAGCTCTCCAGCTCCTTCATCATCGACCCGAGCCCCGATCCCGCCGCCGACGAGGAGATCGGCTGGCGCATCGTCGGCGGGCTGGCCTCGCTCTCCCGCAGCCTCGGCCTCACGCTGACGGCGGAGGGCGTGGAGACGGCGGAGATCGCCGAACGGCTGCGGACCATGGGCTGCGACTGGGGCCAGGGCTGGTACTTCGGCCGGCCCTCGTCCGCGGCGACGTTGGAGACGCTGATGCTGGGCAGCCCGCCACACGCCGCCGGGCCGGAGCGCGCACCCATGCGCGGCCCGGACCGCCGCACCGCCCAGGGCCCGGACCGCCGCCCTCCCGGCGGCCCCGACCGCCGCCACGCCGGCTGACGACCCGCACCGACCATGGCCGACGTATCGGTGGTCGGCCCGGACGGCGGCGGGTCGATCCGGCTGGGCCCGACCCGGGTGGCGGCGATCATCGCGCGCGTCGCCTCCTGGCAGACCAGGACGGTCCGCAGCAGGTGCTCGGTCGCGACGGCGACGCGCTCCACCGGGTCGCGGGAGTCCGCGACGGACGCGAGCGCCTCCTCGGGCGTCGGCGTCTGCCCGGCCGTGGCCTGGTGAGAGTCAACTCGCACCACGCTCGACGGGCCTGATGCGGGTGGTGTCGAAGACGCTCTGCGGCGTGGTCGAGGCGGCGATGCGCACCGCACCGAAGAGCCGGTGCAGCACCGCGGCCTGCCGCTCGCGGGGCAGCCGGTGCCAGCCGAAACGGGCACCCGGTCCGGTGACGACCCCGTCCATGACGCCCGTGGGCAGCGCGGTCACCCGGCGGTGGGCGGCCCGTGGATCCGCGAGGTGCGCGCCGTGGCGGTCACCGCGGCGGGCGGTGGCCGGGCCGCCGAAGGCGAGGAGGTCCCGGTCGAGACCCTCCAGCAGACGGATCGCCTCCTCGGCCAGGAACGCCTCCAACGGCTCGGCGGCGATGTGCCGGGAGCACGCGCCCTGCGCCAGGGAGGAGGCGGAACTGCAGGCGTAGGTGCGGTAGTCGTCGATCGCGTCGCCCACCATGGCCCGCTCGCAACGGTCGCAGACCAGCAGGGTGGTGAGCGGGTAGAACCGTCGCGGCCGCTGGCTCGCCACCCGCTCCTCGGACTCCCGCAGCCGCCGCCTTCGGACCTGCTCCCAGGCCTCGACCGGGACGCAGGCGGGCCAGGAGGCGCGCAGGTACCGGCCGGAGGCGTCCGTGGCGATCTCGCCGCGCACCACCAGCAGGCCCGCGTAGCGGGGGGCGTCGAGGATCCGGGTGACACCCGAGACGGTCCACTGCTTGCCGGTGGCGGTCGGGATGCCGCGGGCGATGAGCTCGACCGCGGTCGAGCGGCGGGTGAGGCCGGCCAGGTAGCGGGCGTGGATCTCGCGGACCACGGCGACCTCGTGGTCCACCAGGCCGCCCATGCCCGGGGTGTAGCCGTAGGGGCGCAGCCCGCCGCCGTGGGAACGCCCGTCCGCCGTGGCGTTCTGATGGGCGGACAGCATCAGGTCGGACTGCTTGCGGCGGCGCTCCCAGCCGGCCGTCGCCTCGGCCCGTAGCTCGTACCGCACCGCCGGGTCGTCGAGGTCGCGCGGGTGGCCGTGCAGCGACAGGCCGAACCGGTCGGCCGTGTCCAGGAGTTCCAGCAGGGCGTGCGGAATCCGCTCCAGGCGCTCGGCACGGTGGAGGAACAGGTGGGCGAAGCGCCCCGCGCGGGCGGCCTCGATCATCGCCCGCCACGCCCCCGGCACCGCGCCGTTCGCCCAGGCCGAGAGGTGGACGTCCGCGAAGACATGAGCCGTCGGCAGCGGAACGCCCAGCCGGTCGGCCTCCTGTCGCGCCAGCCGCTCCTGCTGGACCACGCCCGTCTGGTCCGCCTCCCGCAGGCCCGGCACCCAGAGGTACGCGGCCCCGCCGCCGGACCACGTCATCGGGTGACCCACCCCCGCTCAGAAGAAACTCAGAGGTTTCACCTTAGCGGCTGCTCCGCGGGCCGTCATCGGGACAAACAGACCGGCTGTGACCTCGCTTTCTCTGAAAACCTTCTGAATGCTCATTGACGGGCCGCGCGGCGCACTGCTTCTCTACTTCAGGCAACGCACACCCCATCGTGTGGTGACATGCAGCCATTTAATTGGCATGTCCACACCAGTGCACGGGCGCCACCTCCGCTCCTCCGCACGTCTCCCAACCGCCCACGGGCCCACCGGCCTTGAGAGCGGTCGACCGAGAGGAACCAGGATCTCCATGGGCAAGGCCCACATCTCCCGACCGCGTGTCGCCTCGGCCGGACTGGCCGTCGCCGCGCTGATCGGCGCCATGGCCGCGGCTTCACCCGCCTCCGCCGCGGCGGCCCCGACGCAGACGGTGCACGTCAAGCACCTCTGCGCGGCCCCCAAGCACGTGGACATGATGTCCTGCCTGGCGCTGGCCCGCACCGACGTGACGCAGCCCCAGGCGTTCACCGCCCACGCGGTCTCACCGAACGCGACCCCGTCCGGCTACGGCCCGACCGACCTCATCAGCGCCTACAACCTGCCGGCCGGCGGCGGTGCGGGCGCGACCGTCGCGATCGTGGACGCGCAGAACGACCCGAACGCCGAGTCCGACCTGGCCACCTACCGCAGCCAGTACGGGCTCTCCGCCTGCACCACCGCCAACGGCTGCTTCAAGAAGGTCGACGAGAACGGCGGCACCAACTACCCCACTGCCGACTCGGGCTGGGCCGGCGAGATCTCCCTCGACCTCGACATGGTCTCGGCGATCGCCCCGAACGCGCACATCATCCTGGTCGAGGCGACCTCGGCGAACATGAGCGACCTCGGCACCGCCGTCAACGAGGCCGTCTCGCTGGGCGCGAAGTACGTCTCCAACAGCTACGGCGGCTCCGAGGACTCCACCGACCTGTCCGCCGACAGCAGTTACTTCAACCACCCGGGCGTGGCCATCACCGTCTCCGCCGGTGACTCCGCCTACGGTGCGCAGTACCCGGCCGCCTCGCAGTACGTGACCTCGGTCGGCGGCACGTCGCTGAGCCGTGCCTCCAACAGCCGCGGCTGGAGCGAGAGCGTCTGGGAGACCAGCAGCACCGAGGGCACCGGCTCCGGCTGCTCGGCCTACGACCCCAAGCCGAGCTGGCAGACCGACACCGGCTGCTCCAACCGCACCATCGCCGACGTCTCCGCCGTCGCCGACCCGGCCACCGGCGTCGCGGTCTACGACAGCTACGGCGCCTCGGGCTGGCAGGAATACGGCGGCACCAGCGCCTCCTCCCCGATCATCGCCTCGGTCTACGCCGACGCGGGCACCCCGGGCAGCGGCGACTACCCGGCCAAGTACCCGTACCAGCACACCTCGGCGCTCAATGACGTCACCTCGGGCAGCAACGGCTCCTGCTCCCCGAGCTACCTCTGCACCGCCGGCACCGGCTACGACGGCCCGACCGGCTGGGGTACGCCCAACGGCGTGACCGCCTTCCAGGCGGGCAGCACCGGCAGTGAGACGGTCAGCGTCACCAGCCCCGGCAACCAGACCGGCACGGTGGGCACCGCCGTCTCCAAGCAGATCTCCGCGACGGACTCGGCCGGCAAGTCGCTGACCTACTCGGCCACCGGCCTCCCGGCGGGCCTGTCCATCTCCTCCTCCGGCCTGATCTCCGGCACCCCGACCACGGCGGGCACCTCGAACGTCACGGTCACCGCCACCTCCGGCACCGCCTCCGGCTCGACCTCCTTCAGCTGGACCGTCAGCACCAGCGGCGGTGGCGGCGGCTGCACCGGCGCCGGCCAGAAGCTCGCCAACCCCGGCTTCGAGTCCGGCACCGGCTCCTGGACGGCCTCCAGCGGTGTCATCGGCCAGAACGGCCCCAGTGAGCCCGCCCACTCCGGTACCTGGGACGCGTGGCTCGACGGCTACGGCACCACCCACACCGACACCCTCTCCCAGACCGTGACCATCCCGACCGGATGCGCCGCCACCTTCTCCTTCTGGCTGCACATCGACACCGCCGAGACCACCAAGACCACGGCCTTCGACACCCTCAAGGTCCAGGTCGGCTCCACCACCCTGGCCACCTACTCCAACCTCAACGCGGCCTCGGGCTACAGCCAGAAGAGCTTCAACCTGTCCGCCTACGCCGGACAGACCGTCACCCTCAAGTTCACCGGCACCGAGGACTCGAGCCTGCAGACCAGCTTCGTCGTCGACGACACGGCGCTGAACGCCTCCTGACCCCACCGCACCGGGACCACCCGCAGGCCCCTGCCGCGCACCGCGGCAGGGGCCTGAGCTCGCGGCTGCGAGCGCACGCCCCAGCTCCCCCGTCGGGTCGTCAGGTCGGACCCGAACGGCGCAGCGGGGCGTGCGCCACGCGCGGGGCGGGCGTTTGTTGGGTGAGTGCCCCAGAAACGCCCGCGCCCCGGAGCATGGCTCCTCGGGCTCCTTCCGCTGGTGACGATCTCTCTCGTGACGCCGCAACAGGCCGGTGCGGCAGCCCGGGCCGTCCCACCCCCGCAGACGCCCATGGTCTTCAGCGACCTCTTCCACAAGGCGGACTGGGGCAGACCCGGCGCCGTGTGGTGCCAGTACACCTCCGCCTATCCGGACGGCCGCACCAACCCCGGCGACTGGAAGCTCGACAGCACCACCACGGCCGCGATGTCGCTCGTCAAGGGCGGGGGCGTGCTGCTTCGCGCCCACCCGCTCACCCACTCGCCGCTCGGCCCCTGGGCCACGGGTCTGCTCACGACCGAGCCCTGGAACGGCGGCCCGTGCGGGGGCGACGGTTTCATGGTGCGTCCCGACGACTACGTCGTGGTCCATCTGCGCCTGCCGAACCGAACCGACGCCGGGGGGCACGCCGCCTGGCCCGGCGTGTGGACGTGGAAGGACGGCGACAACGAGATCGACATCCTGGAGTGGCACAGCGAACTGCCCGGCGTCGCGGAGTTCGTCAACCACGTGGACGGTGACGTCGGCGCGCTGGTGCGCAGCAGCCTGCTCGGGTTCGGAAAGTGGGTCTACGTCGCCGCGCGGCTCGGCACCGACACCGTCACCTGGTACCTCGGCGACACTCCGCAGCATCTGAAGGCCGTCTTCAGCGACCACAAGGGTGTGCCGGCGGGCTGGCGGGCGTATCTGATCGCGAACCTCAGCGTCTCCCAGCAGCCGGGCCGGGCCCCGACGACGCTGACGCCCATCACCACCCAGATCTCCAGCGTGCAGGTCTTCCGCCCGCTCGAGAAGCCGCTGCGACCCGTGGCCCCCTGAGACTGCGCCCGCCCGGCGATCCGCCCGCCACCGATCCGCCCTCCCAAGGAGAACACCATGCACCGCGGCTTCGCCGTCCTCGGCTCCGCCCTGGCGGTCGCGTCCCCGGCCGCCCTCGGCCTCACCGCCCCCGCGCACCCCGCGGCGACGCAGCTCCTCTCCTGCGCCGTCAGCTCCCACCTGGACTTCAGCCCCGGCGTCCAGATGGTGTCCGTTCCGCAGAGCGTCACCGGGGTCCTCCACGGCTCCGGCCCGACCACGGGTCCCGCCTGCACGACGACCGCTGCTGCCACCACCGCCGGGATCGCCGGGCTGGACGCCACACTCACCGGCAAGGGGCAGGCCACCTGTTTCACCGACACCGGCCTGGAGACCGTGAACCTGAGCGGCACCATGACCATCAGCTGGAAGAAGGCCACCGGGGAGGCCGCCGGATCCTCCCAGATCCAGTGGACCGCGAAGCAGGTGGACCTCGGGAACGTCGTGCTGGCCGGAACCGTCTCCTCGGGGCAGTTCAAGGGCGCGACCCTGTCGGTGGCCGGTCCCACGGCCGCGGCCGTGACCAGCCTGACGGGTGGCTGCGCGCCCAGTTCACCGCTCACGGACGTCACCACCACCGACACGTACCTGCGCCTCACCCAGGCGTAGACGGCCCAGCGGCCATCCGCCGGCCGTCAGCCCGGCAGTGACCGACGGGCCAGAGCGCGAAGCCGTCGGCCGCGAGGATCTCCAGAACGGGCCGCATGGCCATCACCCGTGCATCATGCCTGATCCGCCCTGACAGGACTGGGCCGGTGGGCATCGGCCTCTAGCTGCGCCGCTGACGCCTGCGCAGCTGCCGCTCCTTGCCGGGCGGAAGGGCGTGCACCACGAGCACGTTGCCGAGGACGGCGACACCGGCGACGGTGAGCCGGTGCAGCGGGGCGAGGTCCGTACCCGGGCGGTCGCGCGTGAAGTTGCCGAGGACCCCGCTGCCGGCGAGCTGGACTTCGACGTCCTCGGGAACGACCACATGGACCGTGCCGACCCACGCGCTGACGTGGATCGTCGTCTCGGGGCCGGCGAACTCCGCCTCACGCAGGTCGACCACGCCGGAGCTGATGACGGCGGTGCCCCGGTACTCCTGGCCGACGACCCAGTGGCCGCCTCGGGAGAAACTCGCCAGCACGCCGGTGTCCTTGGCCGGGGCCAGTGGTGCCCGCGGCAATGCCGGCTGGAGGTCGCCCACGACGGCCGCGAGCTCGCCGCGCGACCTCGCGCGGTACACCAGCTCCAGTCGACCGTCGAGCTCCTCGGCGGAGATGCGCCCGTCTGCCGTGGCGGCCCGCAGGACGGCCGCAGCCCGCTCACGGTCGACGTCGGAAGCCCGCAGACCTGCTGGGCCAGGAGGCGAAGCCGGGGCCGGCGTGCCCGACGCACCCACGGGCACCACCCACGGCTACGCGTACGACCTGCGCACCGGGACGATGACCGACCTCGGCACGCTCGGCGGAAGCTCCAGCACCGCCACCGACGTCAGCGGCTCCGTCGTGGTCGGCCAGTCGCGGACGGCCGGCAACGCCCTCAGCGGCTACGCCTACGACCTGCGTACCGGGGCCCGGACGGACCTCGGGTGGCACCTGCGGACCGCGGAGCTCGTGAGTGGCGGGACCGCGGTCGGCGGTGACGGCATGCTCTCCACCACCGTCGACCTCACGACGCAGGCGTCCGCCATGGTCGGCCCGGGGAGCGGCGTCACCCAGGTGAGCGCGATCGCCGGGAACCACCTGGTCGGCGACGACTTCGCGCCCAACTCCCTGGCCTTCGCCGAGCGCGTCGACACGGGCGCGTTCACCTCCCTCCAGTCCCTCGGGGGCCTCAACTCCCACGCCGCGCAGGTCAACCGCGCAGGCGTCGTCGCCGGCAGCGCGGCACTGACACCGCCGGACAAGGTCACCGCCAACGGCCCCTTCCACGCGGCGATCTGGGTTCCCGTCCCGGAGTAGATCCCCGCCTGTGGGCGCACCTACGCGAGACGGGTCGCTGTCCGGACGAGGTCGGCGACGGCCCTGGACCGGCTGTGCGGGGGCCAGGCGATCACGGTGGTGACGGACGGCGCGTCCAGCACGGGCACGGCGGCGAGATCGCCGGGCAGCTGGGCGCGGCACGACTCCGGCGAGACCGCGCAGGCACGGCCGAGCGCGACGAGCTGCAACAACTGCGCGTGGTCGCGGACACGCGGGCCGGGACCGGGCGGGTAGGCGCCGTCGGGGCAGGGCCAGCGCGGCAGCGGGAGTCCGGGCACCTCCGTGATGTCGGCCATGTGCACGTGGGTCCGGGCAGCGAGTGGATGCCCGGCCGGCAGGACCACGACCTGGCCCTCCGTGCCCAGCTCCTCGGTGTGGAACCCGGCCGTCGAGTCGAAGGGCAGGTGCAGCAGCGCCACGTCGGCCTGCCCCTCCCGCAGGAGCCTCCCCTGCTCGGCAGGACCGCACAGGATGACCTCGACGGGCACCGCGCCGGGCTCGCCGGCGTACGCGTCGAGGAGCCTCGCCAGCAGGTCGCGCGACGCGCTGGCCTTCGTCACCAGGACCAGGCCGAGGTCACCGGCGGGGGAGGCGCCGGCGCGGCGGGTCCGGCGCTCGGCCGCGTCGACCGCTTCCAGGGCCGCGCGGCCCTCGACCAGCAACACGGAGCCCGCCTCGGTCAGCGCGACCGTCCGGCTGGTCCGGTCCAGCAGTACCGCCCCGAGCCGGCGTTCGAGCTGCCGGATCGCCCGCGACAGCGGCGGTTGCGCGATCCCGAGCCGCTGCGCGGCGCGCCCGAAGTGCAGTTCCTCGGCGACGGCCACGAAATAGCGCAGTTCCCGGGTCTCCATCCGTCCACGCTACCCCGGATCAATACCCGGACGGTATCGGTGCCCACCTGATCGGTCTTGGACCCCGCGTCAGGCTCCGGGGCAGCATGGTCACATGAGCGAACGAACGACTGCGCTGGTCACCGGCGCGAACAAGGGAATCGGCTACGAGATCGCCGCGGGCCTGGGCGCCCTCGGCTGGCGCGTCGGCGTCGGGGCCCGCGACGAGCAGCGCCGTGGGGCGGCGGTGGAGAAGCTGCGCGCGGCCGGCGTCGACGCCTTCGGCGTGCCGCTGGACGTCACCGACGACGCGAGCGTGACCGAGGCCGCCCGGCTGATCGGCGAACGGGCCGGGCGCCTCGACGTGCTCGTCAACAACGCCGCCATCACCGGGGGCATGCCCCAGGAGCCGACCCGGGTCGATCCCGCCACCATCCGAACGGTCGTCGAGACCAACGTCATCGGCGTCATCCGCGTCACCAACGCGATGCTGCCGCTGCTGCGCCGCTCCGCCTCGCCGCGCATCGTGAACATGTCCAGCAGCGTCGGCTCCCTCACCCTCCAGTCGGGAGCCGCTCCGGAGCAGACCGCGGGTCCGGTGGCCGCGGCGTACACGCCGTCCAAGACGTTCCTGAACGCGGTGACCCTCCAGTACGTCCGGGAGCTGAGCGGCACGAACATCCTGATCAACGTCGGCTGCCCCGGCTACGTCGCGACCGACCTCAACGGCTTCCGCGGCGTCCGCACTCCCGAACAGGGCGCGGCGATCGCCATCAGGCTGGCGACCCTGCCCGACGACGGTCCGACCGGCCAGTTCTTCGACGACGCGGGCGTGGTGCCCTGGTGACAGGCACAGGGCACAGCTGACAGGCACAGGGCACAGCCGTCACCGGCCGGCCACCCGGGGCCGACCGGCGGCGAGGTGGGCGCGCCCGGGGTGGTCGCGCGAGCGTGCAGGCGGTGGCCCGGCGCGCTCGTGGCCACCGCCGCCGGAGGCCGACTCGGCGAGCCGGCTCACGCCTGCTGCGAACCCGTGACGTCGAAGACGTGGTGCACGACGTCGTGGAGCAGGTACCGGGCGAAGGACTCCACGGTGAACCCCGCCCCGTCGCTCCGCCTGCCCACGCGCTCCCACGCGGCTTCGTCGACCCGTTCGAACGCGCCGGCCAGGACTTCGGCGGCCTCCGCAAGCTCGACCGAGACGCGGGCCGGGTCCTGGTCGCCGTAGTTCCCGGCGACCGCCGTCTCGTCCTGGTCCCAGTTGGGGAACACCGGGTCGTCCTGGGTCAGCATCAGGTCCAGCCGGAAGGCGAACAGGCGGAAGACGTCCCGGACGTGGCAGGCGTACTCCAGCTCCGACCAGACGTCCGGCCCTGGCCGCTCGCGCAGCGCGGCCGCGTCGCCCGCCAGCAACGCCACCCAGGAGGCGGCGTTGGCCCGCACCAGGCCGGCCACCTCCTCCCGCCCCACGGACCCGGCGTTCAGCCCGCACTCGGCACACGGGCGCTCGAGGACCCAGGTCCAGTCCTTGGTGTCAGGAATGATCATGCTGCGAGGATCGCCCGCCCCGGCCCCCGCCGCCAGCAACACGTCCGCCAGCCTTCGTCGAGATGCCGCCAGGGCACAACCGATCATGATTGCCGCCGCCTGTACGGTTGAGCCGTGACCGCGAGGCCGCCCCCGCCGCCGGAGGAACCCTCCGACAGCGTCCCGGCACCGGCCACGACCGATCCCTGACCGCAGCCGAACCGAACAGAGGCCGGACGTGCACATCGAAGACGTCCTCGAATCCGCCGCCGAACTGCTGCCGAGCGGCGGGGTCGAGTTCGCCCGCGCGCTCGTCGCCAAGGGCGACCACGCCGCCGCACTGAAAGCCCTCGCCGAGGCCGCGGACCAGCACCCCGCACCGCCGCGCTTCTGGGAGTTCCTCACCGACGCCGCCGAGCAGCTCCCTGGCGAGCCCGACGCCGCGTGGTACCGCTGGCGCACCACCGAGGCGCTTCGCGGGCACCTGCGCATCGACCTCACCCTCGCCGCAGGCGCCGACATCACCCCGATCCCACCGGGACGAGGTCTGCAACCCCAGTGGGACCTGGGCGAGCACGCGGTCAGCAGCTACCGCGCGGTGCGCGTGGCGGCGCTGTGGCTGGAAGGCGACGAGCCGCTCCGCGGCGGCGGCCGGGCCTTCGGGCGGTTGCTCCCGCTGGACGACGCGCACTGGCAGAACCTCATGCCGGGCGATGTGATCACCATGCGCGACGGGGAACGGGTCGTCGGCAGCGCCACCCTCCTCGAGGTGACCTGGCCCGATCCCCCCGCCGAGCAGGCGCCCGCCCTGCTGCCGGCCGGCTTCGGCGACCTGCCCCTCCCCCCGTCGGCGCCGGCGCGTCGCGTCCGCGCCAGGACCCAGACCGAGCACACCACCTGGCCCAACCCCGACTGCCCCGTCCAGGTCTCCGCCCTGGTCCCGGGCCTGCGTCACCGCTATGTCCGCGTCATGCGTCCGAACGGCTCCGTCAGCCAGCCCTACCCGTGCGCCACCCACGCCGAGTTCGTCCGCCAGGTCTCCCACGAGCGCCCCGACGTCGACCCCCGGGACCCGGCCGAGGTCCACTGGGACGACCACCCCGACGTCTGGCCCGGCCAAGGTCCTCGGCCTGGCGTCGCCTGACGACGCCTACGACGCGGCGAAGGCCACGGCACGCCCGGCGTCGACCGCGGGCTCAGCTCGACCCACCGAGAACCTGTAGCTGGTCGATGAGCGGAAACGCCGCTCCGGCCGCAGCAGCGTGCTGGGGAAATCCGGCCTGTTCGGCGAGTCCGGGAAGTGCTGCGTCTCCAGGGCGATGCCCGCGAACGCCGGGTAGGTCCGCCCACCGGGGCCGCCGATGGTTCCGTCGAAGTTGTTGGCCGTGTAGACCTGCAGGCCGGGCTCGGTCGTGAGGCACTCCAGGCGTCTCCCCGAGACGGGATCCGACAGCGTGGCGGCCAGGGTGGGGACGCGGCTGACGCCGTCGCGCAGGATCCAGTTGTGGTCGTAGCCCCCGCCGGCGAGCATCAACTGGGGGTCGTCGGCTGCGGTGAGGTGCCTCAGGCTCCGGGCCGAGCGGAGGTCGAAAGGAGTTCCGGCCACGGGGAGTCCCGGACCCGGCAGCGGGAGCAGGTCCGGGTCCACAGGCAGGTAACGATCGGCCTCGATCCGCAGGTGGTGGTCGAGGATGTCGCCGGACGCCTCGCCGGCGAGGTTGAAGTAGGAGTGGTTGGTCAGGTTGACGACCGTCGGGGAGTCCGTGACTGCCTCGTAGTCAACGGTCAGGCAGCCGCGGCGGTCCAGCGTGTACGTCGCGGTCACGTCGAGCGCTCCGGGGAACCCCTGGTCGCCGTGCGGGCTGTGCAGACGGAAGGCGACGCCGACCCGGTCGCTCCCCTGGACGGGCTCCGCGCGCCAGACGCGGTTGTCGAAGCCGTCCGGTCCCCCGTGCAGGGTGGTCCGCCCGTTCTCGTTGACGTGCAGCGGGTGAGCGTCCGTGCCGAGGGGAAGGTGACCGCCTCGGATGCGGTTCGCGTAGCGGCCGATCGTCGACCCGAAGTAGCGGGCTTCTCCCGTCAGGCCGGAGAGGTCGCCCGCTGCCAGGACGACGTCGGCCCGCTCGCCCCGGAGGTCGGGCACGAGCAGACCGCTGAGGGTCGCGCCCAGCGTGAGCACCTTCGCGGTCACGGCGGTGTCGCTGCCGAACGTCCACCTCTCGATGGTTCTCCCGTCGGGCAGTTGCCCGAAGGGCTCGCTGGTGACGTACAGCATCGACTTCCTTCCGTGTCCACGGTCCGCGACCGGACGCCGGTATCCACGCACGTCCCGGGTGTGCGGCCGACACGCCACCGGACGTGTCGGCCGCCGTAGCGGAAGCACCCGCGTGCGCCTGTGCACGCGCTTCCCCTACGTCGCCGGCCTGCCGCGTCTCGCGGCGTGCCGACTGCCGCCGCCGGGTGGCGCCAAGCGGGGGGAACGCCACCCGGCGGCGGAAACGCGGGCCCTCAGAAGCCCTGAGCCAGGCGGTGGTAGGCCTGGCTCCAGCGCAGCTCCCGGGTGAAGCGGCGCACGGTGGTGCCCGCGTCGATCAGGGCCAGCTCGGTGCCGGTCATCTCCGCGAAGTCGTGCAGCTCGTCGCTGCCGACCGCGGTGGACAGGACGGTGTGGTGCGGCCCCCCGGCGGTGAGCCAGGCCTCGGCCGAGGTGGCGAGGCCCGGGCGGGGCGCCCAGACGGCGCGGGCGACCGGCAGGGCGGGCAGCGGGTGCGGCGGATCGACGATGTCGATCTCGTTGGCCACCAGCCGGAACCGGTCGCCCAGGTCCGCCAGGCCGACCACGACGCCCGCCCCGGCGGAGGCGTCGAAGACCATGCGGACCGGGTCCTCGCGCCTGCCGATCCCCAGCGGGTGGATCTCCACGCGGGGACGGTCCGCCGCGATGGTGGGGCAGACCTCCAGCATGTGGGCGCCCAGGATGAGCTCCTGCCCGGGCGTCAGGTGGTAGGTGTAGTCCTCCATGAAGGACGTGCCGCCCGGCCGTCCGACGGCCATGGCCTTCAGGGTGCGCAGGAGGGCGGAGGTCTTCCAGTCGCCCTCGCCGCCGAAGCCGTAGCCGTCGGCCATGAGCCGCTGCACGGCGATGCCGGGCAGCTGGCGCAGTCCGCCGAGGTCCTCGAAGTTGGTGGTGAGGGCGCCGAAGCCGCCCTCGGTGAGGAAGGTGCGCAGGCCGGCCTCGATCCGGGCGGCGTAGCGCAGCGACGCGTGCCGCTCGCCGCCGACCCGCAGCCCGGGGGCGACCGTGTACAGGTCCTCGTACTCCTCGACCAGGGCGTCGATCTCGATGTCGGCGGCCGCGTCGACCGCCTCGACGAGGTCGTTGACGCCGTAGGTGTTGACCGAGACGCCGAAGCGCAGCTGGGCCTCGACCTTGTCGCCCTCGGTCACCGCCACGTCGCGCATGTTGTCGCCGAAGCGGGCCAGCTTCAGGCTGCGCAGCTCGGCACGTCCGGCTGCCGCCCGTGCCCACACGCCGATCCGCCGCGCCACACGCGGGTCCCCGGCGTGCCCGGCGACGGTCTTGCGGGCGACGCCGAGGCGGGCCTGGATGTAGCCGAACTCCCGGTCGCCGTGCGCGGCCTGGTTGAGGTTCATGAAGTCCATGTCGATGCTCGACCACGGGATCGCGACATGGGACTGGGTGTGCAGGTGGAGCAGCGGCTTGGCCAGGGCGTCCAGGCCGGATATCCACATCTTGGCCGGAGAGAAGGTGTGCATCCAGGCGACGACGCCGACGCAGGAGTCCGCAGCGTTGGCCTCCAGCATCACCGTGCGGATGGCGGCCGCGTCCGTGAGGACCGGCTTCCACACCAGTTCGGCCGCGGCAAGCTCGCCGCTCGCGCGCAGTTCGCGGGCGATCGCCCGGGACTGGTCGGCGACCTGGCGGAGGGTGTCCTCGCCGTAGAGGTGCTGGCTGCCCGTCAGGAACCAGATCTCGCGTGCCGGGGTGGAGGAGAAGCTCATGCGCCGGCTCCGGAGGTAGGGGCGTCCTGCTGGCCGTAGACGTTCTGGTAGCGGTCGTGGAGGTGGTCGATGTCGGCCTGGCCGAGGCGGGTCACCGGGCCCAGCTGACGGGCCAGGTGCACGGTGCGGGCGACGTCCTCGCACATGACGGCGGCCTTGACGGCCGACTTCGCGTCCTTGCCGATGGTGAAGACGCCGTGCCGGCGCATCAGGACCGCGGGTGAGCGGTGGCCCTTGAGGGTGGTGACGATGCCCTCGCCGATGGAGTGGTCGCCGATCAGTGCGAACGGCCCGACGGGGATGTCGTCGCCGAACTCGTCCCCCATCGCCGTGATCGCGCAGGGGATCGGCTGCCCGGCGGCGGACCACGCGGTGGCGTAGGGCGAGTGGGTGTGGACCACTCCCCCGACCTCGGGCATGTTCCGGTAGACGTAGGCGTGGGCCGCCGTGTCGGACGAGGGCCTGTGCGCACCCTCGACGACGGCGCCGTCGAGGTCGGTCACGATCATCGCTTCGGGGGTCAGGTCCTCGTACGCGAGGCCGGAGGGCTTGATCACCATCAGGTCCCGGCCCGGGACCCGGGCGCTGACGTTGCCGCTGGTCCAGGCGACCAGGCCCCAGCGGATCAGCTCCGCGTGCAGCGCACAGACGTCGGCCTTGAGCGTGTCCAGCGAGGTGTCGGTGGTCCTGGTGCTCATGCGGGAACTCCGTCGGGGTCGGGGAGGGTGGCGATCGAGCGGGCCTGGGCACGCAGGCCCCGCAGGCGGTGCATCGCGCCGGAGCCGCCACGGCCGAAGTGGTCGTGGAGCTCCTTGTACTCGGCGTAGAGGAGGTCGTAGACGCGGGCGCGGTCCGGGTCGGGGGTGTGGACCGCGCGGCGGATGCTGCCCATGGCGGCCGAAGCCGCGTGGATGTCCGGGTGGGCCCCGCCCGCGACGGCGGCGTGGATGGCGGAGCCGAGGGCGCCGCCCTGTTCGGAGCCGATCACGTTGACGGGGCGGCGCAGCACGTCACTGTAGATCTGCATGAGGAAGGCGTTCTTGGGCAGTCCACCGGCGACGGTGAACTCGGTGACGGGGACCCCGGCGAGCTCGAACGCCTCGACGATGGTGCGGGTGCCGAAGGCGGTGGCCTCCAGCAGCGCCCGGTAGATCTCCTCGGGGCGGGTGTCCAGGGTCAGCCCGAGGAGGAGTCCGGACAGGTGGTGGTCCACCAGCACGGAGCGGTTTCCGCTGTGCCAGTCCAGCGCGACCAGGCCGTGGGCGCCCACGGGCTGGGCGGCGGCCTTCTCCGTCAGCAGCTGGTGCGGGCTGATGCCGCGCTCGCGCGCCTCACGGGCGTAGTCCTCGGGCAGCGCGGTCCGCACGGCCCAGGCGAAGATGTCCCCGACACCGGACTGGCCGGCCTCGTAGCCCCACAGGCCCGGCACGACGCCGTCCATGACGGCCCCGCACATGCCGGGCACCTCGGCCAGGCGGTCGGAGTTCATGATGTGGCAGGTGCTGGTGCCCATGATCGCCAGCAGGTGGCCGGGTTCGAGGGCGCGGGCGGCGGCGTTGGTGACGTGGGCGTCGACGTTGCCGACACTGACCGCGATGCCCTCGGGCAGACCGGTCCAGGCCGCCGCACGGGAGCTGAGGCCTCCCGCGCGTCCGCCGAGCGGGGACAGCGGGAAGTCCACCTTGGCGGTGAAGTCCGCGAAGCCGGGGTGCAGGGCGCGCAGGAAGTCGGGCCCGGGGCGCCCGGAGCCCGCGAGCAGGTCGGGCTGGTGGATGCCCTTGTAGCCGGCGGTGCACCGGTTGCGGCTCTCGGCGCCGGTGAGCTCCCAGACGATCCAGTCCGCCGCCTCGATCCATCGCTCGGCGGCCGCGTAGAGCTCCGGGTCCTCCTCCAGCAGTTGCAGGGCCTTGGCGTACTCCCACTCGCTGGAGATCCTCCCGCCGTAGCGCGCGAGCCAGGTCTCACCGCGGGCCGCAGCAAGGGAGTTGATCCGGTCGGCCTGCGACTGCGCGGCGTGGTGCTTCCACAGTTTGGGGTAGGCGTGCGGGCGGTCGGCGTACTGCGGCAGTTCGCTCAGCGGCGTGCCGTCAGCGGTGGCCGGCAGCACGGTGCAGGCGGTGAAGTCCGTGCCGATGCCCACCACCCGGTCCGGTCCGACTCCGGCCTGCTCCAGCGCCCTGGGCACGGCGTGGCGCAACACGTCGCGCCAGTCCTCGGGCACCTGGAGCGCCCAGTCGGGCGGCAGCGGCTCCCCGGTCGCGGGCAGGGCGTGCTCCACCGCGCCGAAACGGTACTCGTGGACGGCCTCGCCCAACTGTGTTCCGTCGGCGACGGAGACGACCACGGCCCGCCCGGACAGCGTGCCGAAGTCCACGCCGATCGTCACGGCGTCGTCGTGCGGTGTGTGCGATGGCACGGGCGGACTCCTATGTGAGCGTTAACAATCGCCGGTCGAGCCCTCCTGCCCGGTGACGACGAGAAGGATTGTTAGCGCTCACAACGCACCGCGTCAACCGTCGTCACCACCGCGGGACGAACCGGCCCGCGACATCTGCCGATTTCTCGATACTTTCGAAGATCTTGCCGACTGAAATGGCGGAACGTGCCGTACGATCTACCTCCGTCAGGAGTTCGCAGGGCCCCGGCTCGGACCTGCCGAGCAGGGCGCAGAGCAGCAACAGGAGGGCGCGTGGCCAGGACGGCGACACTTGCCGAGATCGCGCGCGAGGCGGGGGTGTCCACACCGACTGTTTCGAAGGTCCTCAACGGCCGCGCGGACGTCGCACCCGCCACCCGCGAGCGCGTGGAGGCGCTGCTGCACCAGCACGGCTACCAGCGGCGGCGAGGCAGCAGCGCCCCTTCCAGCCCACTGCTGGAGCTGGTCTTCCACGAGCTCGAGAGCGCCTGGGCGATGGAGGTCATCCGCGGCGTGGAGAACGTGGTGCGCGAGGAGGGACTGAGCGTCGTCCTGTCCGAGTCCTCGGGCAGGCTCAGCCTCGGGCAGTCCTGGGTGGACGGAGTGCTCGCCCGCCGCCCGACCGGCGTGGTCCTGGTGCTCTCCGGGCTGGACCGGGCCCAGCAGGCGCAGTTGACCAGTCGGGACATCCCCTTCGTGGTGATGGACCCGGCCGGGGACCCGGGCCAGGACGTGCCGGCGGTCGGCGCGACCAACTGGAACGGCGGCCTCGCCGCCACCCGGCACCTGCTCGACCTCGGCCACCGGCGCATCGGCGTGATCGGCGGGCCTCGCCAGATGATGTGCAGCCGCGCCAGGATCGACGGCTACCGGGCCGCGCTGGAGACGGCGGGCATCTCCTTCGACCCCGCGCTGGTCCGTGAGGGCGACTTCCACCACAGCACCGGCTACCGCGTGGGCCTGGAGCTGCTGCGCCTGGAGGACCGGCCCAGCGCGATCTTCACCGGCAACGACCTGCAGGCGTTGGGCCTCTACGAGGCAGCCAGGGAGTCGGGCCTGCGCATCCCCGAGGACCTCAGCGTCGTCGGCTTCGACGACCTGCCCATCGCCCGCTGGGTCGGCCCGCCGCTCACCACCGTCCGGCAGCCGCTGACCGAGATGGCCGAGGTCGCCACCCGGATGGTGATCGACCTCGCCCGCGGCAACCCACCGGCCGCGCTGCGCGTGGACCTCGCCACCAGCCTGGTCGAGCGCAGCAGCACGGCTCCACCCGCTGCCGCCGGCCGTTAGGGCCTGTCGGCTGTTCGAAGAGAGGCGCAGCTATGCGCAATTGGGCAGGCAACATCGTCTTCGGGGCGACGCGGATCCACCGGCCGCGGTCGGTCGACGAGGTGTGCCAGGTCGTCGCGGCCGCCGACCAGGTCAAGGTGGTGGGCAGCGGTCACTCGTTCAACCGCGTCGCGGACACCGTCGGCGACCTGGTGGTGCTGGACGAGCTGCCGCGCCGCCTGGAGGTCGACGCCGACCGGCGCACCGTCACCGTCACCGGCGGGATGCGCTACACCGAGCTCGCCCGGGAGCTACAGGCATACGGCCTCGCACTGCCCAACCTGGCGTCCCTGCCGCACATCTCGGTCGCCGGATCGTGCGCGACCGGGACCCACGGATCCGGCAACCAGTTGCAGGGGCTCGCCTCGGCGGTGTCCGCGCTGCGCCTGATCACCTCCAGCGGTGAGCTGGTCGACCTCTCCCGCGCCGACGACCCCGACCGCTTCGCCGGAGCGGTCGTCGGCCTCGGGGCGCTCGGCGCCGTCGTCGGCCTCACCCTCGCGGTCGAGCCCGCTTTCGAGGTGGCCCAGTGGGTCTACGACGACGTGCCGCTGGACCGGATCGCCGACGGGTTCGACGAGGTCTTCGGCGCCGCCTACAGCGTGAGCGCCTTCACGAACTGGGCGGGCGACACCGCGAGCGTGTGGGTCAAGCGCCGCACCGACCGTGACGACGCGGTACACCCGGGACGCGGGTGGCTGGACGGCCGCCTCGCCGACGCTCCCCGGCACCCGGTGCCGGGGATGTCCCCGCGGCACTGCACCGAACAGCTCGGCCGGCCCGGCCCCTGGCACGAGCGGCTGCCGCACTTCCGCCCCGACTTCACCCCCAGCGCCGGCGAGGAGCTCCAGTCGGAGATCCTGCTGCCGCGCGAGGCGGCGCCCGAGGCCGTCGCGGCGATGCGCGCGCTGGGCCCGGACATCGCCCCGCTGCTGCTGACGTCCGAGATCCGCACCGTCGCGGCGGACGACCTGTGGCTGAGCCCCGCCTACGGCCGCGACTGCGTCGCCGTGCACTGCACCTGGCGTCCCCTCACGGACGAGGTGCGGCAGGCGGTGGCCCTGATCGAGGCCGAACTGCTGCCGCTCGGCGGCCGCCCGCACTGGGGCAAGCTCTTCGAGCTCCGCCCCGAGGCCGCCGGCGCCCTGTACGAGCGGGGTGAGGACTTCCGTCGCCTGATGAAGTCGCTGGACCCGCGTTCCGCGTTCCGCAACGCGTTCGTGGCGGCGGCGTTCCCGGAGCGGTGAGCACAGCCGAGCAGGCAGCCTGCCCGGAACGGCCCGCGTCGGCCCGGTCGCCTCGACCGGGCCGACGGCGCACGGATCTCAGCCCAGTCGATCCGGATCGAGCAGGCCCCCGGCATGCCGGAGCGTGTCACCGATGCGGTCCAGGGTTTGGGTGTCCTTCGCGACCGGCTCCAGCAGCGGACCGTCGGCCGTGCGCCAGCGGCGGGCCACGGCGTCGGCACGCTCACCCGTCAGCAGGCTCGCCGCCTGGGCGGCGGCGCCGAGCGCGACCAGTTCCTGAGCGGCGGGCACCCGTACCGGTCGCCCGGACAGCCGCAGCACGGTCTGCTGCCAGGCGCGGCCCCGCGCGCCGCCGCCGATGAGCAGCAGCGGCCGCGACTCGTCCGCGGCCGCTCCCCCGGCCTTCAGCACACCGTCGAGGGCGGACAGCAGCGAGTAGGCGGCGCCGTCGTAGGCGGCCTGGAGCAGCTGGCCCGGGGTGGTGTCGTGGCGCAGGCCGTGGACGAGGCCGCTCGCGCCGGGCAGGTTGGGGGTGCGTTCGCCGTCGAGGTAGGGGAGGACGACGGCGCTGCCGCCGGGCTCGACCGCCTGGCGGTCGCGGCCCAGCAGGGTGGCGAACCGGTCGACGGCGAGGGTGCAGTTGAGCGTGCAGGCCAGCGGGAGCCAGCCGTCGAGCGCGTCGGCGAAGCCGCAGACCGTGCCGCTGCGGTCCTGGGGCCGGCCGGCGGTGACGGCGTAGACGGTGCCGGAGGTGCCGAGGCTGAGCACGGGCGTGCCGACCTCGAGGCCGAGGCCGAGGGCCGCGGCCATGTTGTCGCCGGTTCCGGTGGCGACGGGGACCCCCGGGCGCAGGGGCCCGCCCGCCAGGGTCCGGCCGGCGGCCTGGCCGGACGGCACCACGACAGGCAGCCGGGAGGTGTCCAGTGCGATCCGGTCGAGGAGCTCGGTGTCGTACCCCTCCGGGGTCCACCAGCCCGTGCCGGAGGCGTCGCCCCGGTCGGTGACGGCGGCGCCCGTGAGCCGTTCGGTCAGGTAGTCGTGCGGCAGCCGCACGGCTGTCGTCCGTGCGGCTGCCTGGGGTTCGTTGGCCTGGAGCCAGGCCCACTTGGCCGCCGTGAACGCGGCCGTCGGGACGGTACCGGCCCGCTGGGCCCACCGGTCTGCGCCGAGCTCGGCCACGAGCCCGGCGGCCTGCGGGGCGGAGCGGACGTCGTTCCAGAGCAGGGCGGGCCGCACCGGCCGCCCGGCCGCGTCGAGGGTCACCAGGCCGTGCTGCTGCCCGGCGACGGAGACCGCCTCGGCCCGGTCGGCGAAGCCGGTCGCGGCGACCGCCTGCTCCAGGGCCTGCCACCACTCCTCCGGGTCGCTCTCCCGACCGGGACCGGTGCTGACCGTGTGGGCGGCCCGGCCCTGGCCGAGCACCTGGCCGGTGTCGAGGTCGACAGCCAGTGCCTTGGTGGACTGGGTGGAGCTGTCCACCCCGATGACGACCCGTGGCACACCCATGCTTGCTCTCCCGCTGCCGTGTCCTGCGTTTCCGGTCGCCGGACGGCGATCGGGTGCGACAGGGGCTTCCCCTCACGCACCTGCGCATATTAATTTGTTTTCTGCCATGACGAATAGAGGCTGGAGTCATCCATGAGCAGCGACCCGCTGGTTCCCACCCCCGCGCACAAGTTCACCTTCGGTCTGTGGACCGTCGGCTGGCAGGGGCGTGATCCGTTCGGTGACGCGACCCGCCCGGCGCTGGACCCGGTCGAGACGGTCCAGCGGCTGGCCGGGCTCGGCGCGTACGGCGTCACCTTCCACGACGACGACCTGATCCCCTTCGGGGCCCCGGACGCCGAGCGCGAGGCCACCGTCAAGCGGTTCCGCGCCGCGCTCGACGCCGGCGGCCTGCGGGTGCCGATGGCGACGACCAACCTGTTCACCCACCCGGTCTTCAAGGACGGCGCGTTCACCGCCAACGACCGCGACGTGCGCCGCTACGCCCTGCGCAAGACCCTGCGCAACATCGACCTCGCCGCCGAGCTCGGCGCCGGCGTCTACGTCGCCTGGGGCGGACGCGAGGGCGCGGAGTCCGGCGCCGCCAAGGACGTGCGCGTCGCACTGGACCGGCTCAAGGA
>NZ_JBGCCA010000054.1:0-52705 GCF_041261265.1 Streptacidiphilus sp. MAP12-33 | reverse complement strand
GCGCCCTTCTGCGGCGAGGAGCCGGTGTCCAGCGCGCTGTGCTTGATGTTGCTGTCCAGCTGGTAGATCCAGGCACACCCGGCCGCCGCGACCAGTATCCCGAAGGCGCCGACACCGATCACGAGGTGCTTGGCCCGCCGCCGGGTCTTCCGCTTGTGGTTCTGGCGGCCGGAACCGGTGGGCGTGGCGGGGGGCTCGAAGGCGGATTCGGGTGTGGACATGCGCGGGTGCTCCTTGACTCGGGTCGGATCGGGTCGGCCGCGGGCGCGTCAGCGCGCCGTCTCCCATGCGGGGTCGGCTGCGACGGCGATCAGCTGCGGGGACGACAGGATCGGGGCGGGTGCGGCGTCGTTGGGCCCGACAGCCGACGGGGACAGGGTGATCGAGACCTCCAGACCGTCGGGCCGCAGCGCGTCCACGGCCTGCCAGCGGGAGTCGGGCTGCTGACGCAGGTCGACCAGGGTGCCGTCCGGCTGTGCGAAGGCGACCGTCAGCATGTGGTAGCGCTCGTCCGCGAGCACGGAGCCGAACAGTCGGGTGGCCGACACGGTCGCCCGCCAGATGACGCCGCGTCCGTCGTCGAGCCGGAAGGACATGGCGGCACCGTCGGGGGTGTGCCCCGGCGCGACGGCCTGGCTGACCGTCACGCCGGAGGGCAGGAGGGCCCGGAGCCGTCGCAGGCACTCGGCGGACGACAGCGCCTTCGCCAGGGTGGGCGAGGCCGCGCCCGATGGCGGAGGTTTCCGTTCGTGCGGTCCGGGCTTGGCCGGGACCGCCACGACGCGGGCGGGGCGCGCCGCGACCTGCGACGGGCGCGCGAGGGCGGGGGCGGCCACGACGGCCAGCCCTCCGGCCACCAGCACGCCCGCGCACGCCACCAGGGAGGCCCGGCGGCGGCGCCGTCGGCGGCCCCGGTTCACGGCGTCGCCGAGCAGCACCACCAGATCCGGTTCGTAGGAGCCGAGTTCGGCTCGCAGGGTGTTGGTGAAGTCGTCTTCGATCGGCATGCGGGGTTCTCCGTGCGAGGGCGCGGCCGGGAGGCCGGAATCCGGCCGGGCCTGGTCGGTCAGTGGTGGACGAGCTCCGCCAGCTCGCAGCCGAGCAGGTCGCGCAGCCGCTCCAGCGCGCGCATGCTGCGGTTGCGCACCGCCCCGGGGCGTATCCGCAGGATCTCGGCGGTCTCCTCGACGCTCCGGTCCTGCCAGTAGCGCAGCAGCAGGACCACCCGGTCCTGTGAGGAGAGTTGGCCCATGGCGCCGAGCAGCGTCACCCGCAACGGGGCATCCGGCTCGGCGGCCTGGGCGGCGTCCGGCACGGTGGAGGTCGGCAACTCGTCATTGCTGCGCCGACGGCGGTAGGTCAGGAAGGTGCGCACGAGCACCGTCTGCGCGTAGGCGGCGGGGTTGTCCACGTGCCGCATGCGGGACCACCGGGCGTAGAGACGGCCCAGCGTCTCCTGGACCAGGTCCTCGGCCAAGTGCTGGTCGCCGCTGCACAGTACGCACGCGGAACGGAACAGCGATCTCGAACGCGCAGCCGCGAACGCCAGGAAGCTCTCTTCGTCGCGGCGCCTCATCCAAGATTCCTTCCAAGCAGGTTCACCCTATCGACGCGGCGAGCCCACCTCCGCGTCCCAGCTTGATCGAAGAAATTTCCGGATACTCCCGGACCCGGGCGTGCAGGTGCATGTCGTGCCGGCCGTCGTCGTGCAGCCCGGCGCTGCGCATGACGCCCTCCGGCAGGTAGCCGGCCTTCGTGGCCACCCGGCAGGAGGCGAGGTTCCGGGTGGAGTGGTCCAGGTGCAGGCGGTGGAAGCCGACCCCCTTCATGGCCCAGGCGCTGAGCGCGGACAGCGCGGCGGTGGCGACGCCCGCGCCGCGCGCCGCCGGGAGGACCCAGTAGCCGATACCGGCGATGGCCTCCTCCAGGTTCACGCTTCCCATCGCGATCCGGCCGAGCACCTCACCGCCGTCGCGGGTGACGGCCCAGTGGCCGCCGCGCTCCTGCTGCCAGTCCTGGCGGTACCGGTCGAACCACTCCAGGACCCGCGCCTTCGACGCCGGACGCCGGGTGTGCCACCGGCGGATCTCCGGGTCCTGGTAGGCGGAGAGGAATGCGGCCGCGTCGTCCGGCTGCCAGGGACGCAGGGACAGGCCCCCGGCGGCGGGCAGCACCGGTTGCGGTGAGCGCGCGAGCGAGCCGGGCGGAAGGACGGGCGGTGTCGACAGGTCGCGGGTCACCGCCCATGTTCATCTAACCGCCGTGGCGACTGTCAAGGCCGCCGGTCGCGGGCTCCGCGGGTCGGTGCGGTTCCGCCCCGTGCGGTCGCTCCGCCGCACTCGGCGGGCGGTTCCATCGCGGGGTCAGTTCGCGGTCCTTCCAGCGGTACCGGGCCGGGGTGGCGTCCGCGGGGTCGCCTGGCTCCGCGGCCTGCGGGGGCGTGGAGCGGGGGAGGCAGGGGGAGAGCGTGAGGAGGGCCGGGCCCGGGGGTGTGGTGCGTGGGCGCGGACCGCGGTAGCGGAGCGGGGTCGGGGACTGGGCCAGAAGCGCCGTCAGGAGTTCCGCGGTGGCGCGGCTGTCACCCAGCGCTGTGTGGGCCGCCGTGAGCGAGGTCGTGGTGAGGCCGCGGTGGAGCGCGCCGAGCCCGAAGCCGGGGCCGTCCAGTTGGGCGCGGGCGGTGACCAGCGTGCAGAGCCCCGGCCGGCGCGGGACCGCGAGCCCGGCTGCCCGCAACTCCGCCGCGAGGAACGCGTCCTCGAAGGTCAGGTTGTGAGCGACCACGACGGTGCCGGCGAGCAGCCGCTCCAGGGCCGGGGCGATCTGGGCGAACGTCGGCGCGCCGACGACCTGGTCGGCGGTTATGCCGTGGATCTCGGTGGCCGCCATCGGGCGCTGCGGGTCGACCAGCGTGGCGTACTCGCCCAGCACCGTGCCGTCGGCGCGGAACAGGACCACACCGATCTCGCAGATCCGGTCGACCCCGGGCCGCAGGCCGGTCGTCTCCAGATCCACCGCCGCGAAGACCAGCGTGCGCGGGTCGGCGCCGCCGAGCCGCGGCAGGCGCCCGCGTCGGCCGCCCCTGCCGCGCCGCAGCACGCCGGCGTCGAAGCACTCCAGCGACGCCTGCCCGGCGCGCCGGCGCCGCAGCGCGCGGCGGGCTGTGCGGAGGAGGGAAGCGCGCATCGTGGTGGGGTGCCGTTCCTGTCGTCTCTCCCGGGCGCCTGGGCCCTCGGGCTGATCTTCCACGCAATCTAGCCGGAGGCTCTGACAACCGCCGCTTGTGAGCTCCTCGTGAGCTCCGGGTGAGAATCGGTCCGAATCGGTCCGTTCCGGGGTAGACGCGCCTACGCTGGAGGCGTCCGGCACGGACTCGTGTCGGCGCGTGGCCCTGTGCTCTCGCGGAGGCGATCACCGTGCGATCTCACTCCACCTCTCCCCGCTCCCGGTCCCGCTTCGCCCCGGACCGCCAGCTCACGGTGCGCATGGTCACCGTGGTGTTCCTGCTCGGCCTGCTCTACGTCGTCTTCGCGGCCGTGCTGATCGCGCTGCTGAAGTCGGCGGTGCTCGTCGTCGTGATCGCGGGCGGGCTGCTCGCCTCGCAGTTCTGGTTCTCCGACCGGGTGGCGCTGTTCGCCATGAAGGCCCGTGAGGTCTCGGCCGAGGAGGAGCCGCGGCTGCACGGCGCCGTCGACCGGCTCTGCGCGCTCGCCGACATGCCCAAGCCGCGACTGGCCATCGCCGACTCCGACCTGCCCAACGCCTTCGCCACCGGCCGCAACGCGGACCACGCGGTGGTCTGCGTCACCACCGGCCTGCTGCGGCGGATGGAGAACGACGAGCTCGACGGAGTGCTGGCGCACGAGCTGTCCCACATCGCCCACCGGGACGTCGCGGTGATCACTGTCGCCTCGTTCCTCGGCGTGCTGGCCGGGCTCGCCGTGCGGGTGGGCTTCTACTCCGGGCTGGTCGGCGGCAAGGGCCGACGGGACCAGAACACGGCGATGATCATGGCGGCGGTCGTCGTGGTCTCCGCCGCCGTGTACGCGCTGAGCTTCGTGATGATCCGCGCGCTCTCGCGCTACCGCGAGCTGGCCGCGGACCGATCGGCCGCGCAGTTGACCGGCCGTCCCTCCGCGCTCGCCTCGGCACTGGTGAAGGTGACCGGCGCGTCCGGCCGCATCCCGATGAAGGACCTGCGCACGGCGCAGGCGTTCAGCGCCTTCCTCTTCGCCCCCGCGCCCTCGGGCCGCGAGGACGACGGCGAGGGCGAGTCGGCGATGGCGAAGCTCTTCTCCACCCACCCCACGCTCCAGTGCCGCCTCGACGCGCTGGAGAAGCTCTCCACCGGTCTCGGCGAATCCGTTCCAGGCGAGTCCTGAGCCTCAGAGCGTCCGCGTCATGAAGGTGCTGAGCGGGTCGGGCCGGTAGTCGGCGAAGGGCCCGCACTCGGTGAACCCGAACGTGGCGTAGAGGCGTCGCGCGGGCAGGAAGAAGTCCGCCGAGCCCGTCTCCAGGCTGACCCGCGAGAACCCCGCGCGGCGCGCCTCGGCGAGGATGTGTCCCAGCAGCAGCGAGGCGATTCCGCCGCGCTTGCGGGCGACGGCGGTCCGCATCGACTTGAGCTCGGCGTGGTCGGCGTCCAGGCGCTTGAGCGCGCCGCAGCCGACCAGCTCGTCGCCGTCGTGGACGGACCAGAAGGAGACCTCGGGGCGGCGCAGCCCGTCGAGGTCGAGAGCGTGCTTGCTCTCCGGCGGGGAGATCGCGCGCATCTGCCGCACGTGCTCCTCCAGGAAGGCGGCGATGGCGGGACCGGACAGGTCGTCGACGGAGATTCTCATGGTCATGCAGACAAGTCGACTTCTGTTTCCGGATGGTTTCCTCCCCGTTGCGACGGCGGCTCCGGACGTGCCGGGCGGGCTGCGCCGTCCGGGTGAGCCGGGTCGCCGGTCCTGCGGGTGCGTGTGATCATCGGGTGAACGGCGGCAGGCACGGAGGGAGCACGCGGGGTGCTGACGTCCCAGCAGGTCCTGGTGGGCGCCGGCCTCACCGTCGTGCTCGCGGTGGGCTCCCAGATCCTCGCCGCACGACTGCGCATCCCGGCCATCATCGTGCTGCTGCCCGCCGGATTCCTGGCCGGTGTGGCCACGCCCTGGGTCCACCCGGACCAGCTCATCGGCTCGTCCTTCGGGCCGCTGGTCTCCCTGGCCGTCGCCCTGATCCTCTACGACGCCGGGCTCGGACTCGACCTGCGGCGCCTGACCGGACACACCCGGCGCACCGTGCTGCGGCTGGTCTGGATCGGGGCCGGGCTCACCCTGCCCGCCGCCGCCTTCGTCGCCGCGCCGTTGCTGGGGATGAGCGGGCAGGCGGCCGCCATGCTCGGCGCCGTGCTCGTGGTCTCCGGCCCGACGGTCGTCGGACCGCTCCTCGCCTTCGTCCGCCCCACCGAGCGGGTGCAGCGCGTGCTGGTCTGGGAGGGCACCCTGATCGACGCGGTCGGCGGCATCCTGGGCGCGCTGGTCTACGGTGCGCTCGTCTCCGGCAAGGGCCGCTCCCTGGCGGGCGCGGCGGGGGAGTTCCTGGCCAGCACGGGCGTCGGCCTGCTGGGCGGCCTGCTCGGCGCGGTCCTGCTGTGGTGGCTGCTGAGCGTGCTCCGCCTCGGCGAGATCCTCGGCACCACGGCCCAGCTCGCGGTGGTCGTCGGGGTGGCGGCGATGTGCGACGCGTTCCGCGACGACGCGGGGCTGGTCGCGGCGATCGTCATGGGCGTGGCCGTGGCGACGCTGCCCCACTACGACCTGCCGGCGCGTCAGCCCTTCTTCGAGACCCTCGTCTCGCTCGTGGTCGGGCTGCTGTTCGTCTCCATCTCCGCCTCCGTCACCCCCGGCTCGCTGAACCACGTCGTGCTGCCCGCGCTGGGGCTGGCGCTGGTCCTGGTCCTCGCGGTGCGGCCGGTGGTGGCCGAACTCTCCACGCTGGGGACGGATCTGAACCCGGGGGAGCGCGGCTTCCTGGCCTGGATGGCGCCGCGCGGTATCGTCGCCGCCTCCACCGCCGCGACCTTCTCCAGCGGCCTCGCCGACGCCGGCATCGGCGGGGCGGAGAAGATCCTGCCGGCCACCTTCGTCGTCATCGTGGCCACGGTCACCCTCTACGGCCTCACGGCGCTGCCCGTGGCCCGGCGCCTGCGCGTGGTGCGCCCGGCGCGCTCACGTCCCCTGCTGGTCGGCGGCGCACCGTGGGTGGTGGACCTCGGGCGGGCGCTGCGGGAGGCGGGCGTCGAGGTGCTGGTGTGGGCCGGACGCCGGGGTGAACGTGAGCGGGTGACGGCCGCCGGTCTGGAGCTGGCCGAGGGCGAGCTGCTGGCGGCCGTCGCCGAGCCCGGGGCGGAGGAGCTCGGCCTGACCTCGGTCTTCCTGCTCGGCGACGACGACCAGTTCAACACCCTGGCCGCCACCGTGATCGAGAGCGAGGGCCTGCCCGTCTACCACCTGGGCCGCTCCGTCGCGGGTGACGCGCCCGTCACGGCGGACGCGGGCGAGGTCCTCTTCGACGGCGCGCTGTCCGGCGGCACGGCCTCGGAGCGGTACGCCTCCGGCGCACGCGTCGTCGCCCGTCCGGCCCAGGGGGCACTGCCGCCGGGGCACGCGCTGCTCTTCACGGTCGACGCGAGCGGCGGTCTCACGCCCATGACGGCGAAGAAGCCGACCGGCGGCCCGAACGCCCGCACCTCGGTCACCTTCGGTCCTGAGACCGGCCCGGCCACCGGTCCTGAGACCGGCCCGGCCAGGGGGCACGCCACCGGCTGCTAGTCGAGGCGGAAGCCGACCTTCAGGCCGACCTGGAACTCCTTGACCTCGCCGTCCTCGATCGCGCCGCGGATCTGGGTCACCTCGAACCAGTCCAGACCGTGCAGGGTCCGGGCGGCGCGGGCGAGTCCGCTGCGGATCGCGGCGTCGACGCCGTCCGCGGAGGTACCGACGATCTCGGTGACGCGGTAGGTGTGGTCGCTCATCTCAGCCTCCAAGCAGGCACCCGGCCGTGGTCGGCTCACCGGGCTCCCTCCACCTTCGCGCAGACGGGCACCACCCGCCACGCGGGCGTGATCACCCGGACGGCAGCGGCCGGGCTGCGGCGCCCGGGGGCCGCGCCTAGCGTCGGAGCAGGACCCTGCTGGTCCGTGCCGTTCAGCCCCGGGAGGAACACCGATGTCCCGAAGCCGATCCCTCGCCGTCCTCGTCGGCGGAGCCGTGCTCGTGGTGGCGCTGGCCGGGTGCTCGGACCCGCCGCAGGGGGTGGTGACCGCGACCAACGGGACCGTGGTCGAGCAGGTCTCCAACCCGGGCAACTCCTCTTGCCACCAGTTCATCCCCAGCGGGGTCACCATCGTCCAGGACGGCACCCTCGCCGACATGCGGCTGTTCCCAGCCGGGAACTGCACCGGTCGGAACTTCTACCTCTCCCAGTTCACATCCACCGGACCCAGCGTCAACATCTACCACAGCTACTTGTTCGTGGGGCAGTAGCGGGCCCGGATCCGGGAGTTGAAGACCTCCTCGCCGGCCGGCGCGAGCATCGTCGGCACGAGGCCGTCCAGGACGGCCCACTCGGGGCGCCCGACGAGCTCGTACAGCCAGGCGCGGCGCGCCTGCATGCCGCCCTCGGTGAGGGCGTGCGACGACGCGAACGCCTCGCACGCCGCCTCGGCGTAGCGCAGGGTGCAGGCGATCCGGACCGGTCTCCGACGCTGCTCCGCCCGGCCCGGTGTGAACTCCCGCGCCAGGACCAGGGAGAGGCCGGACTCGTCGGCGTGGGCCCGCACCAGGACGCGATCGGCGCCCGGGGAGGCGACGTCGCGCAGCGCCAGCTCCGAGAACGCCGCCCACGCCTGGGCGGAGACGGAGCGCCCGTCCAGGCAGTCCTCCCACGACAGCAGGGAGCGCCAGGCCTCCGCGACCTCGTCGACCGCCAGCGGCCGGGTGAGCAGGTTCGGGCGCAGTCGCGGGTCACCCTGGACGGAACTGCCGTCCGGGAGGTACTCCTCGTCGTCATCGCCCAGCAGCCGCGCGCCGAGCCGACGCGCGACCGCGACCAGCGCGGCGAGGTCGACGGTGTAGGCGCCCGTCCGGATCTGCCCGGCGCGGCAGATGAACTCCGCGTCGGCCAGCGACTTCGGCAGGCCCTCGTCCAGGACCGCCTGCCACTCGTGCGCGGAGATGGGGTGTTCGGCGCTGCGGAGCTGGCTGCCCGCGCGCGTGATTCGCACGTCGTAACCCATGGCGGACAGTGTGCCCCCGCGCACCGACAAATCCCGTTGCCCGCCCCGTCCGGGCCTGTTCTACTCCCACCCGTGGACGTGGAACAGGTACGGCGGGTGCTGGACGCGCTGGACGGGCGCGGGGTCCGCAGCTGGGTCGCGGGCGGCTGGGGCGTGGACGCGCTGGTCGGACGGCAGACCCGGGCGCACCGCGACCTCGATCTCGCGATCGACGCCGACGACGAGGCGGCGGCCCTGGAGGTGCTGTCGCATCCGCGTCTCGGCTACGCCGTCGAGACGGACTGGCGGCCCACCCGGGTGGAGCTGGGCGCGCCCGGCGGCGGCTGGGTGGACCTGCACCCCGTCCGCTTCGACGCGGACGGGCACGGCCGCCAAGCGGATCTCGACGGCGGCTGGTTCGACTACCCGGCCACGGCCCTCACCACCGGCACGATCGCGGGCCGCGAGGTCCGGTGTCTGTCGGTGCGTCAGCAACTGCTGTTCCACGAGGGCTACGAGCTGCGGGACGTCGACCACCACGACCTCGCGCTGCTGCGCTCACTCGTCCCGTTCGGCTGTGAACCCCTGAACGTGGTGCCTATGCTGCCCGGTATGACGCGCCCCCCGTATCCGAGTGCCGAGCGGCTCGACCTGGTCGAGAACATCCACGGGCAGGCGGTCGCCGACCCCTACCGGTGGCTGGAGGACCCCGCCGATCCCCGCACCGTGAGCTGGAGGCAGGCCCAGGAGGGGCTGCTGGCCGCCGCCCGGGAGACCTGGCCGGGGCAGGAGTGGTTCCGGGCGCGGCTCGCCGGGCTGCTGGCCTGCGGAGCCGTGACGGCACCGGTCTGGCGCGGGGACCGGCCCTTCTTCACCCGGCGCGCCGCGGGGCAGGAGCACGCCGTGCTGCTCACGGTCGACCCCGACGGTCAGGAACGCGTGCTGGTCGACCCGGTGGCGCTCGACCCGGCGGGGACCACGACCCTGGACCACTGGGTGCCCTCGCCGGAGGGCGACCTGCTCGCGTACGCGGTCTCCGCCGGCGGGCTGGAGGAGTCGGACCTGTACGTCATGGAGACGGCGACCGGCCACGTCGTCGACGGCCCGATCGACCGGAGCCGGTTCACCTCGCTGGCGTGGCTGCCCGACGGCAAGGCGTTCTGGTTCACCCGCCAACTCGACCCGAACCTGGTACCGGTGGACGAGCGCGAGTACCACAGCCGGGTCTGGCTCCACCAGGTGGGAGCCGACGCGGCCACCGACGTCATGGTGTTCGGTGACGGCGGGGCGATGATCGACCGCTACGAGGTGTCGCTGAGCCCGGACGGCCGCTGGCTCCAGATCGAGTCCCGGGCCGGCACCGCGTCGGTCAACGACGTCTGGCTGGCGGACCTGACGGCGGACGCGCCCGGGGCCGCGACGTTCGAGCCGGTGCAGAAGGGCGTCGACGCCTCCACACGCCTCGCCTTCGCCCGGCCCGACGGCCCCCTGTCCGATCGCGTGTACGTGCGGACCGATCAGGACGCGCCCCGTGGCCGGCTCTGTGTCACGACGGCCGAGGACCTTGGCGCCGGGAACTGGCGAACCCTGGTGCCGGAGGACCCGGACGCGGTGCTGCACGACTACGCGATCCTCGACGGGCCGGAGCTGGAGCGGCCGTTGCTCCTGGTCGTCCGGACCCGCCACGCGATCGGGGAGATCACCGTCCATGACCTGACGACCGGCGAGCGCGTCGGCGAGGTGCCGCTGCCGGGCCTCGGCACGGTCGGCGACAGGTTCGACCACCGCATCAGCTCCCGGTCCGGGAGCGGGCACGAGATCTGGTTCTCCTACACCGACTTCGCCACCCCCGAGCAGGTCTACCACTACGACGCGACGACGGGCCGGACCACCCTGTGGGCCGCCGCCCCCGGTGAGATCGAGCTGCCGCCGGTCCGGGTGCGCCAGGTCGGCTACCCGTCGAAGGACGGCACCGAGGTGCGGATGTTCGTCCTGGACGACGGCACGGACCCCGGCCCGCGCCCGACGGTCCTCTACGGCTACGGCGGCTTCGACATCGCGCTCACCCCCTCGTTCGACCCCTTCGTCCTCGCCTGGGTGACGGCCGGGGGCAGGTACGCGATCGCGAACCTGCGCGGCGGCTCCGAGAACGGCCAGGCGTGGCACCGGGCCGGGATGCTGGAGAGCAAGCAGAACGTCTTCGACGACTTCCACGCCGCCGCGGACTTCCTGGTCGCCGAGGGGCTCACCACCGCCGACCGGCTCGGGATCTACGGCGGCTCCAACGGCGGCCTCCTGGTCGGCGCGGCGCTGACGCAGCACCCGGAGAAGTACGCCGCGGTGGTCTGCTCGGCCCCGCTGCTGGACATGGTCCGCTACGAGCGGTTCGGCAAGGGCGCGTTGTGGACGGTGGAGTACGGTTCCGCCGCCGATCCGGAGCAGTTCGGCTGGCTCCACGCCTACTCGCCGTACCACCGGGTGCGCGCCGCCGACACCGGGACCGACTACCCCGCGACGCTGTTCACCGTCTTCGACGGCGACACCCGCGTGGATCCGCTGCACGCCCGCAAGCTCGCCGCCGCCCTCCAGCACGCCACCGCCGGCGAGCGGCCGATCCTGCTGCGCGACGAGACCGGCGTCGGGCACGGCCAGCGTGCCGTCTCCCGGCAGATAGGCGTGGCCGTGGACCGGCTCGCCTTCCTGGCCGGCCGGCTCGCCTCCTCCGTCCCGTTCGACCGGCCCGGTTCGGCGTGACGGATCAGCGGCCGGCCACGGCCTCCAGGCGGGGGACCGCCTCGAGGAGCGCGCGGGTGTAGTCCTGCCGGGGCCGGGTGAGGTCGGCGGCGGCGAGGGTCTCCACGACCTCGCCCTGGCGCATCACCGCCACGCGGTCGCTGACCGAGCGGACCACGGCCAGGTCGTGCGCGATGAAGACCAGGGTCAGGTCGAACTCCTCGCGCAGCTCCCGCAGAAGCGCGACCACCTGCGCCTGCGTGGTCACGTCCAGGGCGGAGACCGGTTCGTCGCAGACGATCAGCTTCGGCCGCAGGATCAGCGCGCGGGCGATCGCCGCACGCTGGCGCTGGCCGCCGGAGAGCTGGTGCGGGTAGCGGTCCGCATGGGCGGCGCCCAGCCCGACGCGCTCCAGCAGGCCGACCGCCTCGGCGCGCACCGCCGCCTCGTCGTGCCCGCCGCGCACCCGCAGCGGCTCGGCGACCGAGTCGCCGATCAGGCGGCGGGGGTTGAGCGAGGAGGTCGGGTCCTGGAAGACCATCTGCAGCTCGTGCCGGCGCCGCCGCAGCTCGCGGCCGCGCCAGGAGGCGAGGTCCTCGCCCTCGAAGCGGACCGTTCCGCTGGTCGCGTCCTGCAACCGCACCAGCGTGCGGCCCAGCGTGGACTTGCCCGAGCCGGACTCGCCGACGATCCCGAGGGTCTCGCCCCGGCGCACCGTCAGATCGACGCCACGCAGCGCCTGGACCGAGCCGAAGTCGACCCGCAGCCTCTCGACCGAGACCAGCGCGTCCCCGTCCGCGGGCGCCGCACGCTCCGGCAGCGGCGCGTCCAGGCGCGGAACCGCGTCCAGCAGTGCCCGCGTGTAGGGGTGTTCGGGGTCGCCGAGCAGACGCGCGGTCGCGCCGCGTTCCACCGTGCGGCCCTCGCGCAGCACGACGACCTCGTCGGCCAGCCCGCCGACCACGCCCACGTCATGGCTGACCAGGACCAGCGCCATGCCGGTCTCCTCGCGCAACCCGTCCAGCAGGCGCAGGATCTGCGCCTGGACGGTGACGTCGAGCGCGGTCGTCGGCTCGTCCGCGACGAGCACGCGTGGCCGCAGCACCAGGGCCATCGCGAGCAGCACGCGCTGGCGCATGCCGCCGGAGAACTGGTGCGGGTAGTCGCGGGCGCGCTCGGGGTCGATGCCGACGCGGTCCAGTGCCTCCGCCGTGCGCTGTTTCGCCTCGGCGCGCGAGGCGCCGGTGTGCAGGCGGTAGGCGGTGGCGATCTGGGTGCCGATCCGGCGGTAGGGGTCGAGGCTGGTCAGCGGCTCCTGGAAGACCATGGCCAGCTCGGGTCCGCGCACGGTCCGCAGCTCGGCGTCGCTCGCGGCGTTGAGGTCGAGCACCGGCCGGTCCGGGCGGTGCAGCAGGATCGTGCCGTCGACGGTCGTCGGGGTGCGCCGGTGCAGGCCGAGCAGCGCGAGCGCGGCCGCGGACTTGCCCGAGCCGGACTCACCGACCAGGCCCAGGACCTGGCCGGGAGCCAGCTCGAAGGAGAGCCCGTCGAGAGCGGTGACCGGTCCGGGGTGGGTGACACGCAGGTCGCTGACCTGCAGGACGGGGTCGGTCATGGTCAGATCCTGACTCGGGGGTCGAGCGCCGCGTGCAGCAGGTCGGCGACGGTGTTGGCGACGACGATCAGCGCGCCGGCCAGCAGGGTGATCCCGCAGACCACCGGCAGGTCCACGGTGCTCGCCGCCTCGACGGCCAGTTTGCCGAGGCCGGGCAGGCCGAACATGGTCTCGGTGAAGACCGCCCCGGCCAGCACCATGCCGATGTCCATGGCGGCGACGGTCACCACGGTCGGCAGCGCGCCGCGCACGGCGTGGCGCAGGACGACGCGCCGCTCGGGGTAGCCGTAGGCGCGCAGGGTGCGGATGTGGTCCTGGTTCAGCGTCTCCAGCACCCCGGCGCGGGTGAGCCGGGTGTAGCCGGCGGCGGTGACCAGCGCGATGGCCAGCCAGGGCAGCAGCAGGTTCTGCGCCCACTGCGCCGGATCCTCGGTCAGGGGGACGTAGTTCGGGAACGGCAGCACCTGGAGCCAGACGCAGGCGCCCATCAGCAGCAGCAGCGCCATGATGAACACCGGGGTCGAACCCAGGGTCAGCACCACGGCGTTGGTGATCCGGTCGCGCCTGCGGCCGGGCCGCAGCGCCGCGAACAGGCCGGTGCCCACCCCGATCAGCAGCCACAGGGCGGCCGAGCCGAGCGCGAGCGAGACGTCCACGGGGAGCCGCTCCAGCAGCATCTGGGTGACCGGCTCGTTGCTCTGGTACGAGTACCCGAGGCAGGGCGCGGAGCACCAGATCGTGCTCGGGCCGGTGCTGTAGCCGTGGCCGAGGACCAGCGTGGTGAGGAAGGTCCAGAACTGCTGCACGAGCGGCCGGTCGGTGCCGAGCGCGTGCCGCACCTGCGCGAGTTGGTCCGCGCTGCAGCCCTTGCCGCAGGCGAGCAGGGCGGGATCGCCCGGCATCGCGTAGAACAGCAGGTAGGTCAGCGCCGCGAGGGCCACCAGCACGGCGGCCGCGCCGAACAGGCGGCGGAGCAGGAACCGGGTCATCGGGCTTGGTCCTTCGTGCTCGGGACGGGACGTGCGGCCTCGCGCCGGGCGCGCCGCTGACGCACCGGCACGGACGCCTTCGGGTCGAAGGCGACCCGGAGGGCCTCGCCGAGGCCGGCGAAGGCGAGGACGCAGACCAGCAGGGTGAGGGCCGGGACGAGGACGTAGGCCGGGTCGACCTGGAACCAGGTCGTCGCGGTCGACAGCATCTGCCCCCACGAGGATGTCGGCGGGCGCACGCCCAGGCCGAGGAAGGACAGGCCCGCCTCGGCGACGATATTCTGCGGCAGCACGATCGCCGTGTAGGTGGCCACCGGCGCGACCAGGCCCGGCAGGATCTCGCGGCGCGCGATGCGCCAGTTGCCCGCTCCGGTCAGCACGGCGGCCTGGACGTACTCGCGTTCGCGCAGCACCCGGGTCTCCGCGCGGACGATCCGCGCGATCGGGGCCCAGCCGAGCCCGCTGAGGATCAGCCCGAGCAGCAGCGGCCGGGGAAAGGACTGCGGGACGACGGCCAGCAGCGCGATCGAGAAGAAGAACGTCGGCAGCGCCAGCGCCAGGTCGGTCACCCGGCTGAGCAGCGCGTCGGCCCAGCGGCTGCCGAGGCCTGCGGTCAGGCCGACGAGCAGGCCGAGCAGCAGTTGGCCGATCGTCGCGCCGACCGCGACACCCAGGGAGACCCGGGCGCCGTAGACGAGGCGCGCGAACAGGTCGCGCCCGGTGGTGGGTTCGACGCCGAGCCAGTGCTGTGCGCTGACGCCGCCGAACGCGCCGTCGGGGCTGCCGCCGGTGGCGGAGTTGAGCAGGGTGTCGTGGAAGGTGTTGGGGTCCTGGCCCTCCAGCCCGGCCAGCCACGGAGCGGTGAGCGCGACGAGGACGAGCACGGCGACGGTCACCAGGGCGGTCCGCCCGCCGCGCAGCGCCCACAGGCGGGCGAGGACGCCGGCCGGGCCGCCGCCGGCCGGCCGCTCGCGCCCTGCGGGCGAGGCGGCCGACTCGGCGGGGGCGTGGGTCTCGGTGAGTGTCACTTGACCGACACCGAGGCGATGTCGTACCAGCCGCGCCACTGGTCCAGGTAGGCGTTCTTCACGTGCGAGCCGTACAGGACGCTGGTGGCCTCCTCGTACAGCGGCACGGTGAGCGCCAGCTTGCCCAGCTGGGCGTCGAGCGCGGCCCACTGCTTCTGCGCGGTGGCGTAGTCGGTGATCTGGTTGATCTTGTCGATCTGCGCGTTCACGGCCGGGTCGTTGTACTGGGCCAGGTTGAAGTTGCCGCCACCGGTGACGATCTGGCGGCCGTCGAAGATCGGCGTCAGGAACGGGCCACCGCTGGGCCAGTCGGCGCCCCAGCTGGTCAGGGACAGTGCGGGCTGCGTGGCCGGGGTGTTCACGGTGCCGGAGAAGTCGGCGTCGCCGAGCGGCTGGAGCTGCAGCGTGATGCCGGCCTTCGCGAAGGCCTGCGCGAGCGCGGTCGCGGCGGGCGCGCCCGTGCTCGTGTCGTCGGTGTCGTAAGCGAGCGGTACGGTGATGCCGTTCGGGTGACCGGCCTGGGCCAGCAGCTGCTTGGCCTTCTCCGGGTTCCCGGTCGCGCCCGCGGGGAAGTAGTCGTAGTCCTGGTGAGCCGCCGTCAGGCTCTCGGGGGTGAAGGTGGTGCTGGGCACCGCCAGCTGGGTGCCGCCCTCGGCGTTGACCAGGGCGGTGCGGTCGACGGCGTAGGAGAGCGCCTCGCGCACCAGCTGGTTGTCGAACGGAGCCTTCTTCAGGTCGAAGGCCAGGTAGTAGATCTGCGGGAACTTGCCGGTCACCACGCGCTTCTTCAGGGCCGGGTCGGCGGAGACCTTGGCCAGCGTCGGCGCGTCGAGCGAGGTGTCAGTGGTGATCGCGTTGGCGTCCTGGCCCACGGAGGAGCTCAGGCGCTGGTTGATGACGGCGGGGGAGAGGCCGAGGCTGACCTCGATCCGGTCCGGGCAGGCCAGGCGCTGCTGGTCGCTGCTGCGCGACCAGTGCGGGTTGCGGACCAGGTCCAGCTCGCGGCCCTTGGTGAAGCCGGCGATGGTGTACGGGCCGGAGGAGACGGGATCGGCGTTGTACTCCTTGCCGGTGTCCTTGGCCTTGGGCACCGGGGCGAACTGCGTCTCGGCCGCCAGGTAGGGGAAGTCGCCCTCGCTCTTGCGGAGGTGGAAGACGACGGTGCTCGCGTCCGGGGTCGCGACGGACGCGAGGTCGGTGTTCCCGCTGCCGTAGGGGCCCTGGTAGTCGGCCCCGCCGACCAGCCAGTCGCGCAGGTAGGGCGGGCCACCGGCGAGCTGCGGGGAGAAGGAGCGCTCCACGCCGTACTTGATGTCGGCGGAGGTGATGGGGGTGCCGTCGGCGAACCTCAGGTTCGGCTTGAGGTGGTAGGTCCAGACGGTGGCGTTCTCACTGGGCTTGCCGGTGTCGGTGGCCAGGTCCGGCACGACCTTGGTGCCGTCGGTGCCGGGCACGCTCTGACGCGTGGTCAGAGTGCGGAAGAGCAGCCGCGGGATGGCGCCCCCGCCGGAGGTGTAGAGCACGGCCGGGTCGAAGCCCTTGCTGTTCTTCGCGCTGTCGAGCACGCGGAGCGTGCCGCCCTGGCAGGTCGCGGCCGAGAACGCGTCCGAGGAGCCTCCGGCGGAGGAGCCGGCACCGGATCCGCACGCGGCGAGCGAGCCGGTGAGGGCGACGGAGGCAGCAGTGAATAGCGCTATTCGGGCAGGGCGAAGCATCGTGATGTCCTCGTTCGGGCGTCGGGCCCGGGCAGGGGGAGTCCGCGCGGCGGGACGCGCACGCGGTGAGGCACGGCGGCGGGCCGCGCCTTGAAGGGTGAAGTCCCAGGTGGGAGATCCCAGGTGGGAGGGGGAGCGGGCAGCGGACCCGCGACAGCGTCAGCTGCGACAGAAGTTGTCGCACAGGCTGTGGGCGCACATCGCCATCAGCGCGACCCGGTAGGCCGGCTGGGGGAGGGAGATGTGGTGCGCGTGCATGGTCAGGGACTTTATGAGGACTGAATACAGCCAGTCAACATGACGAGGCGTCCGGTCTCGCATGCTGGACCTCGTTTTGGACGGGTGAGGCGATGTGGTCGCCGACGGTCTCCTGTCGTCACTGGTTTGCGATGCACAGCTGACGGCATGACAGACGCATCGGTGCCCTCGCCGGGAACCCCTTACCGGGCTCGCCCTGTTCGGCCTGGTGGCCGCCACCTCCTTCTGGGCCGGCCGTCACGGAATCCCGCAGCCCGGCGACATGGTCCGCGCTGCCCCGCCTCGGTGTCCCAGGGCTACGAGGGCAAGCGCGCCCGCGCCTGGCTCTCGCGCACCCTTGCCGGCGATCGCGCCCTCCAGTACGGCCCCGAAGCCCGGACGCGGAAGCCCGGGGCCGTCGAGTGGCGATCGGCTCGATCCGGATCAGGTGCGGACGCCGCGCAGGCGGTGCCACGCCGCGCGGACCGAGCCGACCGGGTCCCAGCAGCCCGGGCGGCCCTTGGTGAGGGGGTAGCAGGCGAGGCCGAGGAGGACGGCGGAGAAGTGCCCGATGCTGGTGAAGTCGCGGCTCTGCACGACGCCGAGGCCGTAGAAGAGGAGCAGGCCGGCCAGGTAGACGTAACGCCAGGGCTTGGCGACGAGGTAGACCAGCACCGCCTCGATCCCCGCGAGCGCGTAGCTGACGCCGTAGTCGAGGGTGAACCGGGCCTTCTCCGGGGCCAGGCCGTGCTGGATCGCCCAGTAGAGGACGCCCTCGCTGATGTAGGTCGCGCCGACGTGCGCGATCAGCAGCGTCGCCAGCCAGCGCCCGGTGCCGAGCCAGCGTTCGGCCGGGACGTGGAAGATGTTGTAGAGGACCAGGTAGAACCACCAGCCGCCGCCGGCGATGTAGAAGCCGCTGGTGATCAGCACCCGGACCGGTTGCTGCCGGAGGTAGTGCAGGTTGGTGGAGTGGCGTTCCAGGATGCGGTCCGCGGTGTGCGGGTCGACGTGGCGGATCACCACCGTCGTGACGAAGAGGATCGCCAGCCAGACGAACGTGCCGGGGGCCCTGCGGATGTACGCCCACAGCGCCCGCCCGACGCGGCCGACCCGGGACTCCGTCCTGACGAGTTCCATGATCCCTTCTAACCCCGCCGGCGGACCTCGGCAACCCGGCCGGGGCGCCCGACGGGCGCGGCAGCTCTGAGCCGTGTCGGGCGGCCGTGGACACGGGCCGAAGGTCCCGGATCGGGGCGGTGCCGGAGCGTAGGATGGTTCGGGAGCGACCCAAGGTGGGCGTGCCGATCGGGCGCCGCCGTTGATCCAGGAGGCGCACCGATGCCTGGCGACATTCCGGTCCATCCGGACCCCGACGTCTCTCCGCCGAGCGAACCGGCGCCCAGACCGGGACCACCGCGACCGGGCCCGCCCACGCCGATGCCGCCGGGTCCTCCAGGCCCGCCCGAACCCTTGCGTCCGCCCGCCCCTCCGCAGCCGCCGGACCCGGAGGAACCGTCCGGTCCGGGCGAGCCCTCGGAGCCGGGCGAGCCCGGCGAGCCGTCGGGCCCGGAGGCGTCCCGCCCGCGGGTGCGGGGCGCGCGGATGCGCGGAGTCCAGGGCGCGCCGTCCTGGGTCAGCCTGATCGTGCGCGACCTCGCCGAGGCGGAGCGCTTCTACCACGGCTTGCTGGGCTGGGAGTTCGAACAGGGCCCCGAGCGTCTGGGGCCCTTCGTCTACGCGGTGGTCGACGGCCGCCGGGTCGCCGGGATCAGCGAGGTCGGTGACCTCGGCTTCGGCACCGGCTGGACCACCTTCTTCGGTGTCGGCGACGCCCACGAGAGCGCCCGCCGCATCGCGGACCGCGGCGGCACGATCGGCGTCGGGCCCGTCGCCATCGACGCCGGTCGCATCGTCGTCGCCCGCGACCCCGACGGCGCGAGCTTCGGGCTGTGGCAGGGGTCGGCGGACCTTCCCGAGGACTCGACGGCGCTGGCCGGCGTCCCCGCCTGGATCGAGCTGCGCACCGTCGACCCGTTCAAGACCGCCCTCTTCTACGGCGAGGTCCTGGACTGGGATCCGGAGCTCTCGCACCGCACCGAGGTCGTCTGGGAGCACGAGCGGGTCGTCCTGCGCATCGACGACCACAGCATCGCCGCGATCGGCGGCCCGGAGACCTCGCCGGCCCCGGCCACGCCCGGCCCGCCGCCCGCATGGCGGGTCTTCTTCGCCACTCCCGACCTGCCGCGCGCGCTGGCGCGCGCGGTCGAGCTCGGCGGCACGGTCGTCGTCCCGTCCACGCCCACCCCCTACGGGCCGGTCGCCCAGCTCCAGGACTCCTCCGGCGCGCGGCTCTGCCTGATCCAGCCCCCGTCCGCGTCGTGACCACGCCGCCCTACGTCGCGGTCGTCGGCCCCGGCGAGGCGAGTGCGGCCGAGTGCGCGGCGGCCGAGGAGGTCGGCCGCCGCCTCGCCGCGGCGGGCGCGGTCGTCGTCTGCGGTGGGCTCGGCGGCGTCATGGAGGCGGCGGCGCGCGGCGCGGGCGCCTCCGGCGGGGTGGCCGTCGGCCTCCTCCCGGGCCGGGATCGGGCCGACGGAAACCGGCATCTCACCGTCTGCCTGCCCACCGGCCTCGGCGAGCTCCGCAACGGCCTGGTCGTCGGTACGGCCGACGGCGTGGTCGCCGTCGGCGGCAGCTGGGGCACGATGAGCGAGGTCGCGCTCGCGCTGCGCACCGGAAAGCCCGTCGTCTCCCTCGCGGGCTGGGACCTCTGCCCGCCCAGCGGCCACCTCCCGGGCCCGCGTCCGGCCGCCTCGCCCCAGGAGGCGGTGGCGCTGGTCCTGGCGTCGGTCGGCGGCCGGCCCTAGTTGGAGAAGTCCTGGGTCAGCCAGACGTTGCCCGAGGCGTCGCGGGTCACCGCGATGCCGATGTGGTGGAAGTCCGGGCTCAGGATGTTCTGGCGGTGGCCGTCGTTCGGGGGCTGCTCGGCCAGCATCGAGCGGGTGAGGCCGACCGCCATGCCCGCGATGCCGGAGGTGGAGTTCGAGACCGGACCGCCCGTCCCGATGTTCTCGCCCGCGTTGCTCCACTGGACGCCCGCCGCGGATTCGCGCGCACCCAGCTGGGCCTCGCCGGGGCAGTCGTGCGAGAGACCGCAGCCCGCCGCCATCCGCTGGTTGTGCGCCGTGGAGCTGCTGCCGAGGCCCTGGCTGAGCTGAAGGGGCGCCAGCCCCTGCTGCGCGCGGGCCTGGTTGATGACCGCCAGGACCTGCTGGGCCGCCGCCTGGTCGGGTGTCGAGGCGGGGTCCGCGGACGGCTTCGGGCTCGCCGACGCGCGGTGGCTCGCGGAGACGGACGCGCTCGGTGAGGCGGACACGGACGCGGCCGAGGCGGCGGCGACCGGCTGGGCCGCCGGGCTGTGCGGGCCGGCGCCGAGCGCCGAGGTGGAACCGGGCTGCCGCGCGCCCGACGCTCCGCCGCCGAGCAGCAGCGCGCCGGCACCGATCGCCGCGGTGACGGTCACCGTCGCTGCGGCCGCGAGCAGCAGCGGCTTCCCGGACAGCGGGCCGACCCGACCCGCCCCCGGCACCCGCCGATGCGACACCGGCCCCCTCGCCCGCGGCAGCCACCCCGCCCCCGCCGGCTGCGCGACACCCTGAGCCACGCCGTGGGCGCCGGCGTGGCCGCCGACCTGCGGCGTGCCGTGGCTGCCGCCTTGCGCCATGCCGTGGTCGCCGCCGGGCGCCCCGCTGTGCGGCGTGCCGTGGCCGCCACCCTGTGCTGCTGCGTGTGCCAGACCGTGGGCGCCGCCGTGGCCGCCGTGGCTGCCGCCTTGCGCCATGCCGTGGTCGCCGCCGGGCGCCCCGCTGTGCGGCGTGCCGTGGCCGCCACCCTGTGCTGCTGCGTGTGCCAGACCGTGGGCGCCGCCGTGGCCGCCGTGGCTGCCGACCTGCGGCGTGCCGTGGCTGCCGCCTTGCGCCGTGCCGTGGTCGCCGCCGGGCGCCCCGCTGTGCGGCGTGCCGTGGCCGCCACCCTGTGCTGCTGCGTGTGCCAGACCGTGGGCGCCACCGTGGCCGGCGTGGCCGCCGGCCTGCGTCGCGGGATGTCCGGACGGGTGGGTGTACGGGGACCGGTCGGGGTGCCAGTCGAAGGCGTCCGCCGCCGTGGCCAGGTGGTCGGCCGCGCCGATGCGGCTCAGCAGCCAGGCCGCGTAGCCCGCCGGGAGGGGGACCAGGGCCAGGCCCACCAGCAGGCGCTCCGGCGGGACCAGGTCCGCGCCGAGCGCGCCGCAGCGTCCGCACTCGCGCATGTGGCGGGCCAGCCGCTTGCGCCACAGCGCGCTGGGCCTGCCGTCCCACAGGTGCACCGTGCGGGCCAGCTCCGGGCAGCCGGGCCGCGCCGCGAGGGCCCGCACGACGACGCGGGCCGCGTCCAGCTGCGCCTTCATCCGGCCGACCCGGACCGTCACGTGGTGCGGGTCCACCCCGAGGGCCGCCGCCAGCTCGGCGCGGGTCAGATGCCCGGCGGTGACCAGCCACCACAGGGAGAGCAGCTCCCGGTCGTCCTGGTCCAGCCAGCGCGTCGCCTCGACGGTCTCCCGGCGCTGCCCGGCCAGACCGAGCTGGGTCAGCGTGAGGTCCTCGAAGTCCGCGCCCGGGTCGGCGACGGTCGCCAGCTCGTCGAGCGTGCGCTCGTGGGTGCGGGGGCCACCGGCCCGTGCCTGGACGTGCCGACGTATCTGGTTCATGGTGACCGCGGCCAGCCAGGACCGGAACGCGGAGTCGTCCCTGAGGTCGGGCAGCCCCCGCAGCACGCGCAGCATCGTCTCCTGCACGACGTCGTCGACGTCCGCCCGGCCGGACAGCGCCCGGCCCACGATGTTGTAGACCAACGGCAGGCTGCGCCCGACCAGCTCGTCCACCGCCTCCTGCCGTCCGCCGCGCGCCTCCGCGACCAGCTCGGCCTCCACCGACCAGCCCACCATCCCGCGCTCCTCGCCCACCTCGGTTCCGTGCGTACGTGAGAGGAGACCCTACGGAACGCGGGAGGTCACAGAAATCAGCCGGTCGGCGGCAAATTTCCGCCAAGGGGTGGTTCGGGGCCCCGGATCACCAGCCGCCGAGGACCGCCTCGGGGTCGTCGGTGGTGTGCATGGCGGCCTCCTCGGCGGTCGCGGCGCCACCCGAGATGCCCACATCGGCGGCGATGAGGTGGCTGCGCGAGCCGTCGCTCTCCACCAGCCGCCCCGAGCGGGTCTCGCCCGCCTCCGGATCAAGCGGTTCGCCGTCCGTCCCGACGCAGTCGCCGATGCCGTCGCCGTCCGGCTCGCACACGTCCGGCGTCTCGGCCGCGAGCCGCTGGTCGAGCGTCTCGCGGTCGTGCTGCTCGGCGGCGGTGTTGCCGTACTTACCGACGGCCAGCGGCCGTTCGGGCGGCGCGTAGCCCTCGTCGAGCGCGTCGTCCAGACCGCGGTAGTCGAGGGTGTCCTCCGGCTCCAGCTGAGCGACGTCGTCCTGGACGTCACCGTCGTTGCTGGGCTGGTAGACGTCGTCCCCCATCAACTCGTCGTTCGACACGGTAGGCATCCCTTCCGGTCCGGCCATCCGGCGCGGACCTGACGGCGGGGCCGCGGAACGGAGCCGGCGGCGCTGACGGAGGCTGCTTCGATACTGCCACCAGCGGCGCTCCCACGCTCTGCGGGAGGGCGGGGCCCTGCCCGCCGCCCGATGTTCCCCGCCTCCCGGGGCACTGCGAGCTCCGATCCGGGGAAGACTCCAGGTACGGAGCCAAGGAGGCGGGGCGCGATGAGGGGTTCGGCGCCGTTCGGGCGCCTGTTCGGGATACCGGTGCGCGTGCACTGGAGCGCGCCGGTGCTGGTCGCCGTGCTCGCCTTCGGCTTCGGCGGGCAGACGCTGCACGCCTGGCTGCCGGGGCGCGCGGGCGCCTTCTACGTCGGCACCGGCCTGCTCGGCGCCCTGCTGCTGGTGGCGAGCCTGATGGCGCACGAGCTCGCCCACGCGCTCGCCGCGCGACGCGCGGGCACGGACGTGGACTCGATGACGCTGTGGGCCCTCGGCGGCGTCACCAGGATCGGGCGGCTGACGGCCCCCGCACGGGCGCTGTGGGTCGCCCTCGTGGGGCCGCTGACCAGCCTGTTGCTCGCGGGCGCGGGCCTCGGCCTCGGCTGGGTGGCGCTGCGGACGCTGGACTGGGAGGTGCCGGCGGCGCTGCTGCTCTGGTGCGGGGCGGTCAACCTGCTGCTCGCCGTGTTCAACCTGCTGCCCGCCGCGCCGCTGGACGGGGGACGCGTGCTGCAGGCGGCCCTGTGGTGGCGGGCGGGGGACCGGGAGCGGGCGGAGCGGCAGGCCGGACGGTGCGGGCAGGTGCTGGCGGTGCTGCTGCTCGCCGGAGGCTGGATCGCGCTGCTGCGGGGCGCGGGTGTCGGGCTGTGGATGCTCGTCATGGGGGGCTTCCTGGCGCTGGCCGCCGCGGCGGAGATCCAGCACGCCACGATCGGGCTGGCCGTGCGCGGGCGACGCGTCGGCGAGGTGATGACCGCGCCGCCGCCGACCTGCCCGGACTGGACGACGGTAGCGCGCTGCCTGGCGGAGAGCGGCCCGTGGCGGGTGGCGGGCGCGGTGCCGGTGGTCGACTTCGACGGGCGCCCCAGCGGCGTCGTCCGGCTCCGCGCGCTGTTGGCCGTCCCGGACCGGCTGCGGGAGCAGCTGCGGGTGCGGGACGTGGCCGTGCCGCTCTCCGCGTGCGCGACGGCCGCGCCGGACGAGGACCTGTCCGGCGCGACCCTGGACGCGGCCCTCTCCCACCCCCCGCTGCTGGTCCTCGCGGACGGCCGCCTGATCGGCGTCCTCACCACCGCCGACCTCGCCCTCCTCCTCCGCACCCGCCGGCCGGACCGGCCGTAATCCGGCCCGCGCCTCGCGGGGTCAGCCGGCCAGCAGGAAGGCGTAGACCGCGTCGCGGCCCGCGTCGCTCGTCGCGTGGGTCTGGACGGAGTGGGAGGCGCCGGGGACGACGACGACCTTGGCGTCGGCCACGAGCGAGGCCTCGTACCGGAGCCAGGAGAGCGGTGTGGAGAGGTCGCGGTCGCCGCCGAGCAGCAGAACGCGGATGCTTCCGGGGATGCGCCGGTGCGCGGAGGGGGCGGGCGGGACCTGCTCGCGGGGCCAGGCGAGGCAGGTGAGGAGCGAGCCGAGGCCCGTCGCGGTCGCGGCGTCGAAGGGGCCGAGCTGGGACCGGGTGAGCCGGGCGCGGGTCGCGGCCAGGGCGGCGGGACGGGAGGCCACCGGGCTGTCGTCCGTGCCCCACGGGTAGACGCCGTCGGCGCAGAGCGTCGAGGCGTGCAGACCCTGGCTGAGCTCGTCCGCGGTCGCGGCCGAGCCCTGTGCGACGCCCGCGACGATCCCCTGGAGGTAGCCGGGGGAGCCGTTCGCCGCCTGGTGCAGGGCCGTCAGCATCGCCGCGTAGTTCGGGTCGACGAACTCGTAGCTGGTGAGGGTGTCCAGCAGCTGCACGCCGTCGTGGTAGCGGCGTACGACGGCCGCGACGTCCGCCGCCGGGTCGAACCCGCACTTCACCGCCGCGCAGGAGGCCCGCAGCACGCGCGGCACCGCCTGCATCGCGGCCAGGTCCAGCGGGTCGTAGCCGGTCTGCGGGACGACGGAGTCCAGCACCAGCCGCGAGACGTGCGACGGGTGGGCCAGGGCGTAGCGCTCCGCGGTGAACGTCCCGTAGGAGACGCCGTCCAGCGAGAAGCGGTCGACGTGGAGGGCCTGGCGCAGGTCGTCGAGGTCGGCGACGGTGTCCGCGGTCGAGTAGAAGCGGCGGTCCGGGCCGAGGGCCGCCGCGCAGCCGGTCACCGCACCGACCGTGGGCGCAGTCAGGTCCGAGGAGCCCATCTGCTGCTGGAGTGCGGGGCACTGCAACGCGTTCGCGCCGGTGCCGCGCTGGTCGACGAAGACGATCCGGTACTGCGCCAGCAGCGGCTTCACCTTGGGCAGCACCCGGGGCGCCAGCGGCTCGTCGGGCTGCCCAGGGCCTCCGGAGAGGAAGACCAGCACGCCCTTGGCGGCGTGCGCGTTGCCCGTCTCGGCGACCCGCAGTCTCAGCGTGCCGCGCACGTGACCGGAGTGGTCCAGCGGCACGGTGAGCGTGGAGCAGGTCAGCTCCGCGTCGTCGGGGCAGGTCGCGGCGCCGGTCAGGACCGGGCGGGGCGGACGGGTCGTGGCGGTGGACGAGGCCGTGCAGGCCACGGTCGCGGTCAGGGCGGCGGCCACGGCCAGCGCGGTCGCGGGGAGGAGTCTCATGCCCCCAGCCTGGGCCGGGCACTGACGCCGGGCCACCGACTGTGCCACGATTCGACCAGATTCGAAGATCTCCACGGTCGGTTCGGCACGGTAGGCGGGGGCACACCGGCGATGATTCAAGTCATTCTGGACGCCGAGGCGTTGGCGAAGACACGGTTCGTCGTCTCGCCGTTGAACGAGGTCGGCGCGACGCTGCTCGCCTGGAAGCACCAGCCGCGTCCGCAGGCGCGTCCGCTGCTCACCCGGGCCCGGGCCGCGCTGCGCGGTCCCGAGGTGCCGCTGCTGTCCGCGCTGGCCGGTGCGGGCAGCGGGTACGTCCCCGACTTCCTCTTCCCGCATCCCGAGGGACCTGCGCCGAGCGTCGCCGAGCAGCTGGAGCAGGTGGCCGGGACACCGGGGGAGCGGGTCGAGGCGGAGCTGGAGGCGCTGACGCGCGGCCGCCCGCTCGCCGGTCTCGCCCCGAGCGACAGCCCGGACGTCGTCGCGGCCCTGCTCGCCGCCGGCGGCCGCCAGCTCGCCGAGCAGGCAGCGGTGGAACTGCGGCACTTCTGGCGGCTGGTCGTGGCCCCCGAGTGGGACGCGGCGCGCGCCGTGCTGGAGGCGGACGTCGCCCACCGCGCGCGGACGCTGGCGCTGCACGGCGCGGGCGAGCTGATCCCCTCCCTCCACCCCGACCTCGGCTGGGACGGCCGGGCGCTGCGGATCGAGAGCCGGTACTACGTGACCCTGCCCGCGCCCCTGGTCGTCTTCGTCCCGTCGCTCGTCGCGACGGGCGTCGGCACGGCGATCGACCCCGTCTACCGGCTGGAGCCGCGGCCGCCGGTCATCACCTACCCGGCGGTCCCGTCCGCGCCGACGGCGGCGCCCGCGTCGGCGGACCTGCGCCGTCTGCTCGGCGTCACCCGCGCCGATCTCCTGGCGACGCTCACCGCCCCCGCGACGACCGGCACGCTCGCCCAACGCCACTACCTGACGCCGCCGACGGTCTCCTACCACCTCGGCATCCTGCTGCGCGCCGGACTGGTCACCCGCGAACGCGCCGGCCGCGAGGTCCGCTACGCGCGCACGGAGCGCGGCACCCGCCTGGCCGTGACGGGAAGTTGACCGCGGGCGATCAGTCGCACCCCTGGGGGCGCGGGAACCGCGCCAGTACCACCGGCGTGCGGATGGCCCTGCTCGTTCGGCGCGCTCCTTACGTGGGTGGCTTGTCGCGCCCCGCGGCGGAGCCGCTGATCGGCTGAGCCTCGCGCCCCCAGGGGGTGCAGCCCAGGGTTGTCAGCAGCGTGGCCGGGTCGTTGGTGATGACGACGTCCGCGCCCAGGCGCGCCACGCGCACCATGCGGGAGGGGCGGTCGACCGTCCAGACGCTGAGGGCGAGCCCGCGGCGGCGGGCGAAGGCCGCGAGCACGCGGGTGACGCGGTGGTGTTCGACGTTCAGGTACTGCGGCCGGATGCGGGCCAGCACGGAGCGCCGGGGCGGCAGGAAGGACTCCCAGCTCAGCGCGATCCGCGCGGCCTCACTGGACGCGCGGACGCGCGCCAGCGCGGTGCGGTCGCCCGCGAAGACACAGGAGTCGAGCAGTCCGAGCTCGCGGACCAGGGCCAGCGACGCGTCGCCCTCCGCCGGGCCCGGGACGTCGACCATGACCATGACGCCCCCCGCCGCGCACAGCGCGAGACCCTCGCGCAGCGTCGGGACACCCGCCCCGCCGGGGCCGGGCAGGGCGGCGAGCTCGGCGGCGTCGAGGTCGGTGACGGCGCGGGGGAGGCCCCAGAGGCGGGTGAGTGTCGCGTCGTGGAGCAGGACGGGCGTGCCGCAGCGGGCGAGGCGCACGTCGACCTCGACCCAGTCCGCGCCCAGAGCCAGCGCGGCGCGCAGCGACGCGAGGGTGTTCTCGCGGGCGAGCAGCGGCGCGCCCCGGTGCGCGACCACGGCGACCCGGCGGGTCCGGGCGGGCGCGGGTGCCGGCCCGCCGAGCAGCCCGGTGTCGTCCTCTGCCGCCACTGCTCCGCCTCCACCGCCGCTCTCTGTCCGCTGTGCGGACAGGCTACCCACCGCTTGACACGAAACGGTGAATGATCTGTCATGCTGCCTCGACCGGGGGCATCGCCGTGATCAGCGAAGGAGACCTTGCATGGAGCCGGATCGGCCCGAGGACCTCTCGGCGCCCGTGTCGCCCGCCCCGTCGGAGCCCGCGGCGCCGGCCGCGCCCGGTGCGCCGATGACGATGCTGGACGCGGTCGGCCGCCTCAGTCCGGAGCAGGCGGGGCTCCTCGGGGTGCTGATCGGCCTGCGCCGCCTCGACGACGGTCCGCCGCCGGAGGCGAAGCCGGAGACGGCGCCGGAGCCGCAGGCGTAACGCGCCCTCGCTAGTCCAGCGGCGGCAGCAGGGGTCGGGCGAGGCGGGCGAGGTTGACGCCGTAGCCGACGCCGAAGGCGTGCGGGGTGAACAGGGCGTCGTTGTCGGGATCCCAGAACTCCGCGAGCACGCGCGCGGGCGTGGGCGGGCGGAAGTCGTAGGGCAGGCCCAGGATGCGTCCCTGCCACGTCCGCTCCTGTGCGGGCCGCCGCAGCTCCTTCACCACGGCGGCGGTCACGACACCGGCGGCGGCGAGCAGGACGAGCCGGTTCATGGTCCGATTGCCTTGACGGTCGGTCATACGTCGACGCTAGGTCTCCGGCGCACGAAGGACAACTTCCCCGGCGGGGGAGCTTCCCTCCGGGCGCGCGGCGTGGCGCACTGGAAGCAGGGGCCGTGCTGATAGGAGAAGACCATGGACGAAACCCCCGGCGGCCTGCACACCAAGACCTGGACGGTTCGCGTGGACCTGTTCGAGGACGGCGACGTCACCAGCGCGCACGCGGTGATGGACTGCGGGGGCAACCACCTGCAGGCGCACTCCGCCTCGCTGCGTGATCCGGTGGACCGGCCGGTGCCGGAGATCGGTGACGAGTTCGCCGCCGGCCGCGCACTGATCGACCTCGGCTACCAGCTGCTGCGCGCCGGGCACGCGGACACGAAGGCGAACACTCTCCTGCCGGGGGCGGACCGGGCCGACTGACCGGACCGGCCCCACCGATGTTGATCAGCCCAGCTCCTCGGCTCCTCGCTTGACCCCGAGCAGCATCTTCCGTTCCATCACCAGGCCGACCGGTTCCAGCAGGTAGAGCGAGAGCAGCCGGGACGCCGGGGAGGAGCCCGGCTCCTCGATCCGGTTGCGGCTGACCAGACGCGTGCTGTGGCCGCGCGGGTACAGGGCGAAGGACCAGACCCACTGGCCGTCCTGCGAGCGCAGCACCAGGCACTGGTCGGGTTCGACCTCGGTGACCTCCAGGGCCGGGCCGCGTCGCCCGAGCGGGAGCAGGTCGCCGGGCTTGGGCTCCCGGTACGGGGGCGTGGCCCCGGTGCCGGCCGCGTGCCGCGCGCGCTCCCCGTGCCACGGCCCACCGCCTGCCGTCGCGTGGCCTCGGGCACCGGGCCGGGGCAGGGTGCGGTGGCGGTCGAGGCCGACCAGGCCCTCGATCCAGTCGTAGGTGTAGGCGCCGCCCCGCCCCGGGCCGAGGTGGACGAGCCAGGGCCAGACCGTGGACGGCCAGGCCCGGACCGTCACGGCGCGGGTGGAGACCAGCGGCGCGGCCGGCAGCAGGTCGTCACCGGGCATGGCCCGGCCGACCTCGACCGCGCTCGCGCCCCAGGTGAGGCAGGCGTGTCGCCACAGCCACGGGTAGCCCGCCGCGGCGGCCGCTGCCGCCGTCGCACCGGCGGCCAGCGCGCTCCTGGCTCGCATCGTTCCCTCCCGTCGATGTCCCCCCGTGCTGCTCAGCCGAAGCGGCCGTCCTCCTCCGCGGCGGCGTCGACCGCGCCCGCGCGCAGGAGTTGGCGGCCGAGTTCGATCAGCGCACGGCCCGCCGCGTACTCGTCGCCGATGTCCGCGATGGCGAGGTCGTGCGGGTTGCGGTGGGAGGAGCCGTTGCCCTCCAGGGTGCGCTCGGGCGTCTCCAGGACGGCGTGCGCGCGGGTGTCGTCGCCCTCCTCGAAGAGGTCGAGGGTCAGGGCCCAGCGCTTGGCGTGGAGTGGGGCGGGGATGGTCGGCGATGTCATGGCGGTGTCCCGATCTCGTGGTCGCCGTCCGCGCGGCGGCCCCCCACATGCGGCACGACGACGCGTCGCCGCTTCGCGCGGACACTCCCACGGTACTCAGCTTCGGGCTGCTCGCACAGGGGTCGCGCAGATACCTCTGGGGGTATGTGGCGATCGCGCCGGCGGCCGGCTACGCTGCCTGTCGGATACCCCCTGGGGTACGCTGGGGAGTGAGTCGCCCGCGAACGAAGGATGGTCGCACGCATGAAGGTGGACGAAGAGGCCCAGGGTGCGGTGCTGAACCGGCTGCGCCGGGCGCAGGGTCAGCTCGCGGGTGTCATCGCGATGATCGAGGCCGGCCGGGACTGCAAGGACGTCGTCACCCAGCTCGCCGCCGTGTCGCGGGCGCTCGACCGGGCGGGGTTCAAGATCGTTGCCAGTGGCATGCGCCAGTGCATGGCCGCGGCCGAGGCGGAGGGCGCGGCCGACGCGGCGCCCATGACCGAGGCCGAGCTGGAGAAGCTCTTCCTCACGCTCGCCTGAGGGGTCGCGGGCCCGCACGATACCGTGCGGGCCCGCACTGTTTGCGCATTTCCGCAATTCACGATGTGCGATCGTATGGACACGCTTAGTTTCCTGGCATGGCGAACACGGACATCGCACTCAAGGAAGCCATGACCATCGACGGCGCGCTCGGCGCCGCGCTGGTCGATCTGGAAAGCGGCATGAGCCTCGGCGTGATCGGCGGCTCGCCCGAGCTCGACCCGGCGGTCGCGGCCGCCGGGCACACCGACCTGGTACGCGCCAAGCAGCGCACCATGCAGATGCTGGGCGTGGGCGGGGCGATCGAGGACATCCTGATCACCCTCACCCGGCAGTACCACCTGATCCGGCCGCTGACGGCCCAGACCGGTGCGGGCCTGTTCCTGGTGCTCGTCCTCGACCGCGGCCGGGCCAACCTGGCCATGGCCCGGCGCAGGCTCCAGCTGATCGAGGGCGAGCTGGACCTGTGAGCCACGCGCCGGCGGGCCCGCCGCCGCTCTACCAGCGCAAGGCCGAGTTCTTCCGGCTGCTCGGCCACCCCGTCCGGATCCGGACCCTGGAGCTGCTGAGCGTGGGGCCGACGACCGTGCGGGCCCTGCTGGACGACATCGGCGTCGAACCCGCCTACCTCTCCCAGCAACTGGCCGTGCTGCGACGGGCGGGCGTGGTCACCTCGCGCCGGGAGGGCCCGCTCGTCGTCTACCGGCTGACCGGTCCCGACGTGGCCGACCTGCTGCGCGTCGCCCGCCGGATCCTGGCCGAGCTGCTCACCGAGCAGCAGCGGCTGCTGGACGAGCTGCGCGCGGACGTCGGCACCGACCTCGACGCCGAGGCGGTCGCGTCAAGGTAGTGGCCGGGGCAGTGGGAGGGCGGGCGTCGCGGCTGGCAGGATGAGCGCGTGAACGCCGGAACGCACGCATCCCCGCCTGTCCCGCGCCCCGCCCTGCGGATCGACGACGGAGCCGACGTCTCCGCCTCGCCGTTCCAGGTCGAGGCGGCCGCAGTGGCCGCGGAGGCGGCCGGGTACGACGGCTTCAGCGCGTCGGAGACGAAGCACGACGTCTTCGCCTCGCTGATGCTGGCGGCCCGCGCCACCGAGCGGATCACCCTGCGCACGGCCATCGCCGTGGCCTTCGCCCGCAACCCGATGACGGTGGCCACCCTCGCCAACGACCTGCAGCTGGTCTCCGGGGGGCGGTTCGAGCTGGGCCTCGGCTCGCAGGTGCAGGCGCACATCGAGCGGCGCTTCGCCATGCCGTGGAGCCGGCCCGCCGCGCGGATGGAGGAGTTCCTCCGCGCGGTCCGCGCGATCTGGGCCGCCTGGGCGGGCGAGGACCGCCTGTTCTTCAAGGGCGAGTTCTACCAGCACACGCTGATGACGGAGTTCTTCGCTCCCGGCGCCAACCCGCACGGCACCCCGCCGATCCTGCTGGCCGCCGTCGGCGAGCGGATGACCCAGGTGGCCGGCCGGGTCGCCGACGGCCTGCTCTGCCATGCCTTCACCACCCCCGCCTACCTGCGCGAGCGGACCCTGCCCGCACTGCTGGACGCCCGGGGCGGCTCGCTCGACGGCTTCTCCGTGCTGCTCCCGGCCATGGCCGTCCTCGGCGCGGACGCCGGTGAGCGGGCCGCCGCCGAACAGGCGGTGCGCGGCCAGATCGCCTTCTACGCCTCCACCCCCGCCTACCGTCCCGTCCTCGACCTGCACGGCTGGGGCGAGCTGGGCGAGCGCCTGCACCTGCTGTCGCGGCGCGGGGCGTGGGCCGAGATGGCCGCCGAGATCCCCGACGACGTCCTCGACGCCTTCGCTGTCGCGGGCACGCCCGCCGAGGTGGCCTCGGCGCTGACCGCGCGCTTCGGCGACGCGGTCACCAGTGTCTCGCTGTACACGCCCTACGAGGTCGACCGCGCGCTGACCCTCGCCGTCGCCCGGGAGCTGCGCGGGCAGGAATGACGGCGCCGCGCCGGACGTTGGGCGTGTTGGAAGCAGAAGAAGCGAGAACGAGGAGGGCCCCGTGGCCACGCAGACGCAGAAGGCCGTGCTGGCGGGCGGTTGCTTCTGGGGGATGCAGCAGCTGATCCGGCGCCAGCCGGGCGTGTTGGAGACACGCGTCGGCTACTCCGGCGGTGACGTCCCCAACGCCACCTACCGCAACCACGGGACGCACGCGGAGGCGATCGAGATCGTCTTCGACCCGACGGTGACGGACTACCGCGCGATCCTGGAGTTCTTCTTCCAGATCCACGACCCGAGCACGCGCGACCGCCAGGGCAACGACATCGGCACGAGCTACCGCTCGGCGATCTTCTACCTGGACGACGAGCAGAAGCGCGTCGCCGAGGAGACCATCGCCGACGTGGACGCCTCGGGGTTGTGGCCGGGCAGGGTCGTCACCGAGGTCTCGCCGGCCGGCCCCTTCTGGGAGGCCGAGCCCGAGCACCAGGACTACCTGGAGCGCTACCCCAGCGGCTACACCTGCCACTTCCCCCGTCCGGGCTGGAAGCTCCCGCGCCGCGCGACCTCCTGATCCGGGCGAGCCTGATCCGGGCGAGGCTGAAGCGGGCGAGTGATCGGGCGAGCCTGACGCGGGGCTGACCTTGGTCAGTCCCGCGCTTGGCCGCCCCGGGCGCTTCCGGAGGCCCGTCCGGCCGCTCGCAGGGGCGGAAGGCGTGCGGCGCCGTGTGGTGCTGCGACACGCCTCACATGGCGGAGAAGCGTCGGACACGCACCAGGGCGGCGAGTTACCCTGCCGTTATGTTGGGGGTCTTCGCGGCTGTCGCCGCGTTGGGCGGCGCGTGCGCGCCGTGGATCGCGCTGCCGTTCGTCGTGGCGGCCTGCTGGGCGTGCTACGTCGGTGCCCTCGCCTGGCAGGCGGGCCCGGACCTGCGCGTGCTCGCGCTGCTCGGTGCCTGCGCACTGCTCGGGCGGGTGCTGTCCGAGCCGGTGGAGCGGGCGGCGTGCCGTCGGCGCACCGCCGCGGAGGCCGAGGTCGAGGCGAACCCGCTGTTCCGCCCGGCCGACCGGCGGCGTGCGCGACTGCACCGGAGCCGGTTGCGGCTGCTGGTGACCTCGCTCGTCCTCGGCCTCGCGGTCGCGACGGCCGTCCACGTGCGCGACGACGCCGCCGCGGACGCCGTGCGCCGACAGGGCCACGCGGTCACCGCCACCACCCTCGCTGCCGCGGTGCCCGCGCGTACGGCCGGCACCGCGCCACGCGGCGGACCCGCGGTCGTCGTGCACGTCCCGGCCGTCTGGGAGTACCCCGCGGGCGTCCGCCACACCGGCCGCGTCACCGTCTTCCGCCGTCAGCCTGCGGGCACCCGCCTCACCGTCTGGGTCGACGCCGCGGGCCGCCTCGGCGTGACGCCCAGCTCCGCGCCGGACCGGATCGCCGCGGCCGCGCTGATCGGCGTCTCCGCCTCGGCGCTGGCCGTCCTCTTCTCCGGCCTGGTCTGTCAACTCCTGCTCCGGCGCCTGGATCTGCTCGCCTCCCGCGCGTGGGCCACGGACTGGGCCCGCGTCGAGCCCTACTGGTCCGGCCGCCACCGCAACGAGGACGTCGGCGGCCGCTGACCGTCCCTCACCTACAGCCGCGGTTGCGGCTCGTCCGAGTCGTCCGGGGTGGTGGAGGGCGCGACGCCGGTCTGCTTCGGCGGCGTCGGGACGTGGTGGCGGAGCCTGCGGGGGAGGCGCCGCAGGAGCTCCGGGGGCGGGACGGCGAGGACCTGGCAGGAGGCGTGGGAGACGCAGTAGCGGGCGGTCGCCCCGTGGAGGAGACGGGCCGGCCACTCGCGGGGGCCGGAGCCGAGGACGAGGAGGTCGTCGCCCTGGTCGGCGGCGTCGACCAGGGCCGCGCCCGCCGGACCCCGGATCAGCTCGAGCTCGACGGCCACGTCGTCCGGCACGCCGCCGAACGCCTCGTCGAAGGCGTTGCGCAGCCGCCAGGCGGCCGCCTGCTCCCACTCCTTGAGCAGGGGTGGGCAGGGGGCGTGCCGGTACGCGGCCTCGCCGCCGAGCGGCAGCCAGGCCAGCACGGCGAGCAGCGGCACACCCCCGCGCCGCGCCTCGGCCAGGCCGACGCGCAGCGCCTGCAGACTGCTTGGGGTGCCGCTGACCCCGACGACGACACGCCGCGTGTCCGGCATGCGGGCACCTGCTCCTCGTGTGGACACCTACCTGGACCGGGAGAGCATTCCACCGCATCAGCGGGCTGCCGGGGGAGGGGTTTTGACGATCCGCGAACGCCGGGACCTGTGATCTGCCGCACGTCAGCCCGAGACGCCGTCCCGGCTCAGCACGGCGCCGATCAGCGCGTAGCCGGGGTAGTCCATCAGCACCACGCCCGTGCGGGTCAGCGGGGAGCCCACGGCGCCGAGGTCGTTCAGAGCGAGCTGGTCGACGCCGGTGGTGAACCAGCTCCCGCCGGCCACGGCCGCCGGGCCGGCGCCGAACGGGGAGCAGTTGGCGGAGAGGTACGTGGTGAACAGCGCGCCGCTGGTGTCCGCCGAGGCGGCGGCGATGTTGGCGCGCGCCTCGGACCACTTGGTGCCGGTGTCGCACTGGGTCCAGTCGTTCTCGACGTAGGAGCCCCAGTTTCCGGTGGTGAGCCGGGTCAGCCCGTAGCCCGGGTAGATCTCCCCGACCGGCCCGGAGAACGTCGTCAGCACGATGTGCCCGCGCACCTGCCCGAGCGTCGGCAGCGCCGCGGTCGAGGTGCCGGTGACGGTCGGGGCGTAGAACAGGCCCGGGTAACGGGCCAGGTAGCTCTGGAGGATCCGGACGCGGTCGGCGGTCGTGGTGGAGGCCGGGTCGTCGGCGCAGTGGCCGATCGACGCGGTGCCGCTGCCGCCCTCGGCGGTGTCGGCGTCGCACTCGCCGTGCAGGTTCATCAGGATCGTCTCGCCCGGGTGGGCGACCAGGAAGGCCCGCGCGTGGGTGAGCACGTCGTCGAAGTTGGCGTTCTGGTAGACGTCGGTGTGGTGGATCGCGAAGGCGGTACCGCCGTTCACCACCCGCACCCGGATGTCGATCGCGCGGATGCCCGCGTTCAGCTGCGCGTCGAGGGTGGCGGCGCCGTCGCCGTGGTCCTCCTGGGCCTCGTAGGCCCACGGTGCGAGCCCGCCGTGAATGGCGAGGGTGTCGTGGGTGCCGGGCACGGACAGCGCGCCGAGGCCCAGCCCGTCGGGCAGCGAGGCCATCCAGTCCGGGTGCGAGGCACCGGTGAGGCTGTCGAACGCGGGAGTGGAGCCGCTCGGCTGCGCCGAGGCCGTGCCGGTGCCGGCGGCCAGCGCCGCGGTGGTCACCAGGGCGACCGCGGCCGTGGCCGCGAGCCCCCGTCGAGTCGTGCCGATCCGGTTGCGCATGGCGTGCCGTCCCCTCAGAGCGCCGCGTGTGCCTTCGGTTACCGGATGGTAGGGAGCGGGCGTTAACTTGAGAAGACCACGACAAGAATGCCGCCCCGACGGACCGAACCTCTACCGTTGGGTGCATGGACCTGCTGCGCCGACTCCGGCTGTTCGTGCGCGCGCACCCGTACGGGGCCGACGCGCTGCTCGCAGCCCTGCTCTACCTGGTCACCGTGTTGTGGCCGACGGGTGGCAGGCCCAGCACGCAGTGGTCCAACTTCGACCCCGACGAGGTGCTGCTCGTCGCCGGGCTCTGCGTCTACGCGCCGCTGGCGCTGCGCCGCCGGTACCCGATCCTGGTGCTGGTCTGCACCGTCGCCGCGACGGTCGGCTACATGTTCGTCGGGCCGGTGCGCGGCCCGATCCTGGCCGGGGCGGGCCTGGCGATCTACACCGTCTCCTCGGTGGTCGAGCGGCGGCTCGCGCTCGCCATCGGCGGCGTCGCCGTGCTCGCGGTCGGCATCGCCAGCATGGCGCTGTCCCCCGAGAAGTGGGACAAGAGCGTCAACGGCATCGCCTTCGCCTGGACGGCGATGACCGTCGCCGTCGGCGAGTCGGTACGCAGCAGGCGCGCCTTCGTGGCCGCGATAGAGGAACGCGCGCGACGGGCCGAGCACACCCGCGAGGAGGAGGCGCGTCGCCGCGTCGCCGAGGAGCGGTTGCGGATCGCGCGCGAGCTGCACGACATCGTGGGTCACCACATCGCGCTGATCAACATCCAGGCCGGGGTCGCCTCGACGGTGATGGAGGCCCAGCCCGAAACGGCCCGTGCCGCTCTCGCGCAGGTCCGCGAGGCGGGCCGGGCGGCCCTCAGCGAGCTGGGCGCGACGGTCGCCGTGCTGCGGCAGACGGGTGAGCCGGAGGGCGCGGCCAGCCCGCGCGAGCCCGCGCCCGGGCTGGCGCAGCTGCCGCAGCTACTGGACTCCTTCGAACGCGCGGGGCTCGCGGTGGAGTGCCGGACGGAGGGCGAGACGGTCGCCCTCCCGGCGGCGGTCGACCTCACGGCGTACCGGGTCGTTCAGGAGTCGCTGACCAACGTGCGCAAGCACGCGGGTGCGTCGGCGGCCACGGTCCGCCTCGCCTACCGCGTCGGCCGACTGCGCGTCGAGGTCGACGACGACGGTCCCGGCCCCGCGCAGCCCGCCCGCGACGGAGCGGAGCGCTCCGGCGGCTACGGCATCATCGGCATGCGCGAACGCGCGGCCTCGGTGGGCGGCACGTTCAGCGCGGGACCGCGCCCCGGCGGCGGCTTCCGCGTCGCGGTCGACCTTCCCCTCCCCTCCGCCGCCCGGAGCGCGCCCCGCGCACCGGAACCCTCGGTCAAGGGGGTCCCGGCCCCGTGGATGACCCTCCCCAACCTCCTCGCCACCCGCCGCGACACCCGCCCCCACGGCGCGGCCGAGGCCGGCGGCACGCCGCCCCCCGACGGCGCTCCCGCCCCGCCCGGCGCGGGCCGGGCCGACCTCGCCGACGCGGCCGACCGCCCGCACACCGCCGAGGGCGCCACCGCGCCCGACGGTGGTTCCCACACGACCGCGGCGCGATCCTCGCTCACGACTGGAGACGTATGACCATCCGGGTGCTGCTCGCCGACGACCAGGTGCTGGTCAGGGCCGGGCTCAAGGTGCTCGTCGACTCCGCGCCCGATCTCGCCGTGGTCGGCGAGGCCGCGAACGGGCTGGAGGCCGTGCGGCTGGCCAGGGAGGCGCGGGCCGACGTCGTGCTGATGGACATCCGGATGCCCGAGCTGGACGGGCTGGAGGCCACCGCCAGGATCATCGCCGACGAGGACCTCGCCGGCGTGCGCGTGCTCGTGCTGACGACCTTCGAGACCGACGACTACGTCTTCCAGGCCCTGCGCGCCGGTGCGAGCGGCTTCCTCGGCAAGGGCGCCGAGCCCGACGCGCTGCTCGACGCGATCCGCGTCGTCGCCCGCGGCGAGGCGCTGCTGACCCCCGCCGCGACCAAGGAGCTGATCGCCCGCTACCTCTCGCAGCCCGAACGGGGGACCCCGGCCGCCGCGCCGCCGAGTCTCGCCGCGCTGACCGACCGGGAGCGCGAGATCGTCGCCATGGTGGCCACGGGCGCGTCCAACGACGTCATCGGCGAGCAGCTCGCGGTCAGCCCGCTGACGGTGAAGACGCACGTCAGCCGTGCTCTGATCAAGCTCGGCGCGCGCGATCGGGCGCAGCTGGTGGTGCTCGCCTACGAGAGCGGACTGGTCCGCCCCAGCTCGCATTCCGGCTACGACGCGTGATTCACCCCACACAGCTCGCACCCCGTCAGGTCTTGCGAAGCCTGCGGAGGTGCGTGGCACACTGACAGCAGCAGTACGACGTTTGCGCACTCCGGGGTCGGTGAAAGTCCGAACCGGCGGTTACAGTCCGCGACCCGACCGCTTCCAGCGGCCGGTTGACCAGGTGAAATTCCTGGACCGACGGTTAAAGTCCGGATGGGAGGCAGTGCGCGGCGGACGTCGGGCTGCGGCGTCGTCGCCTCGCGCGCACCCTCCCCGGGTGTGTTCCCGAGCGGCCCCGCCGACTCGGTCGGCGGAGCTCCCGGGCCCGCGTGCAGCGTCGTCGCCGTACCCCGTGGCAGTCGTCCGTTGTCAGCTCCCGCTACAGCCCCGGAGACCGCGCAGTAGGCGCGAGGTCACGGGAGAGCTGAATGTTCACGGGAATCATCGAAGAGCTGGGCGAGGTCCTCTCCATCGAGGATCTGGGCGACTCCGCCCGTGTCCGTCTGCGCGGCCCCGTCACCACCGCCGACGCCCGCGAGGGCCAGTCCATCGCGGTGAACGGCGTCTGCCTCACCGTCCTCGACACCGACGACGAACTGGCGGCCCACCCGGGTGAGTTCAGCGCCGACGTGATGCGGGAGACGCTGGAGCGGTCCAGCCTCGGCGCGATCGAGGTCGGTTCGCGGGTCAACCTGGAGCGCGCCATGGCGCTCGGCGCCCGCCTCGGCGGCCATCTGGTCCAGGGCCACGTCGACGGCACCGGCGCGCTGCTCTCGCGCACGCCGGGCGAGCCGGGCGCGGACGGGAATCCGCAGTGGGAGGTCCTGCGTTTCAGCCTCCCGGCGCACCTGTCGCGGTACCTCGTCGAGAAGGGCTCGATCACCGTCGACGGCGTCAGCCTGACCGTGGTGGAGGCGGCTGTGGACTCGTTCACCGTGAGCCTGATCCCGGCGACCCTCGCGCACACCACCCTCGGCCTCAAGGGCCTCGGCGAGCCGGTGAACCTCGAGGTCGACGTGCTGGCGAAGTACGTCGAGCGCCTGCTCGGCGACCGTGCGCTCCCCGCGTTCGACAGCGCGCAGCAGACAGGAGCCTGACGGACCATGAGCAACCTGGTCAACGATCTCAACAGCACCGCGTTCAGCCTGTTCGGACAGCAGATCAAGTGGTCCGACATGGTGGGCAACCTGCTCGGCCTCGGCGCCCTGGCGCTCGGTTGGCGTCGCTCGATGCTGACCTGGCCGGTCCAGCTCCTCTCCGGTGTGGTGCTCTTCGCGGCCTTCGCCGCCGGGCACCTGAGCGGCAGCGCGGGCAAGCAGCTGATCGTCGTGGCCGTCTCCGTCTGGGGCTGGTTCCAGTGGCAGCGCGGGCGGAACAAGACCGGCGGTGACGTCGCCGTCCGCTTCGCCACCTGGACCGAGCGCGGCGTCCTGGTCCTCGCCACGGCCGTGCTGACCGTGGGTCTCGCGGAGCTCTTCAAGGCCTACCCGTGGATGTCCTGGAGTCCGTGGGCCGACGCCTACATCTTCACCGGCACCCTCGCCGCCATGTACGCCCAGGCGCGCGGCTGGGTCGAGTTCTGGTTCGCCTGGCTGGCCGTCGACCTGGTCGGCGTGCCGCTCAACTTCACCAACGGCTACGCCTTCTCGGGCTACGTCTACAGCATCTACTTCGTCCTGGTCATCCTCGGTCTGCGCTCCTGGTGGCTGCGCAGCCGCACCACCACCCAGCAGTCCGTGCTCACGGAAGGGGCCGTCGCATGAACGCCATCGAGGAACTCGCCGTGCAGCACGGTGAGGTGTACGAGGACCTCACGCTCGACAGCATCGAGTTCGCGATCTCCGAGATCGCGGCCGGCCGCCCGATCGTCGTCGTCGACGACGAGAACCGCGAGAACGAGGGCGACCTCGTCTTCGCCGCCGAGCTGGCCACCCCGGAGATCGTCGCCTTCGCGATGCGCGAGTGCCGCGGCCTGATCTGCGTCCCGATGATCGGCGAGGACCTGGACCGGCTGGAGCTGGGCCAGATGGTCGCCCAGAACACCGAGTCGATGCGGACCGCGTTCACCGTCTCGGTCGACGCCAAGGAGGGCGTCACCACCGGCATCTCCGCCGCCGACCGCGCGCTCACCATCAGGCTGCTCGCCGACCCGGCCAGCGCCAGCGGCGACTTCGTCCGCCCCGGCCACGTCTTCCCGCTGCGCGCCCGCCCGGGCGGCGTGCTGGAGCGCGAGGGCCACACCGAGGCCGGCCCCGACCTGTGCCGCCTGGCCGGGCTGCGGCCCGCCGCCGCGATCTGCGAGATCGCCAACGACGACGGCACCATGGCCCGCCTGCCCGAGCTGGTCGTCTTCGCCCGCCGCCACGGCCTGGCCCTGGTCTCCATCGAGGACCTGATCGCCTACCGCCGCCGCGTCGAGGCGAGCGTCACTCGCGCCGCGACCACCTCCCTGCCCACCGAGCACGGTTCCTTCACCGCGCTGGGCTACCGCAGCGAGCCGGACGGTGTCGAGCACATCGCGCTCGTCGCGGGCGGCCTGAACGCCGACGGCACGCTGCCGGACGGCGACGACGTCCTGGTCCGGGTCCACTCCGAGTGCCTGACCGGCGACGTGTTCGGCTCGCTGCGCTGCGACTGTGGCCCGCAGCTGGCCGCCTCGCTGGAGCGGATCGCGAGCGAGGGGCGCGGGGTCGTGCTCTACCTGCGCGGTCACGAGGGGCGCGGCATCGGCCTGGTCCGCAAGCTGCGCGCCTACGAGCTGCAGGAGGGCGGCCGCGACACGGTGGACGCCAACCTGGAGCTGGGCCTGCCCGCCGACGCCCGCGACTACCGCGCCGCCGCGCTGATCCTCCAGGACCTGGGCGTCCGCTCGGTGCGGCTGCTCAGCAACAACCCCGACAAGCACGAGGCGCTGACCGACCACGGCCTGAAGGTGCGGGGCCGCGAGGCCGTCCGCGCCGACGTCGGCGAGCACAACCTGCGGTACCTGCTGACCAAGCGCGACCGGATGGGCCACGACCTGCCCTGGCTCGACGAGCTCAGCCCCGTGCACAGCGCCTGAACCCGTGTGAACACGTGACCCGTACAGAAGACCAACGAGAGGACGGAAGCAAGTGAGCGGCGAGGGAGCCCCCCAGCTCGACGTGCAGGGCGCGAAGGACCTGAAGGTCGCGGTCGTCGCGGCGCAGTGGCACACCGTGGTGATGGACGGCCTGATCGCGGGCGCCGAGCGCGCGTTGGGCGAGTTCGGCGTCAGCGACTACCAGGTGCTGCGCGTCCCCGGCAGCTTCGAGCTGCCGGTCGCCGCGAAGGCGCTGGCCGCGCGCGGCTACGACGCGGTCGTCGCGCTCGGCGTCGTCATCCGGGGTGGCACGCCCCACTTCGACTTCGTGTGCGAGGCGGCGACGATGGGCCTCACCCAGGTGAGTGTCGACTCCGGCATCCCGATCGGGTTCGGCCTGCTGACCTGCGACAACGAGCAGCAGGCGCTGGACCGTGCGGGCCTTGCGGACTCCAAGGAGGACAAGGGTCACGAGGCCACCACGGCGGCGCTCAGCACGGCCGTGCTGATCCGGGGCCTGTCCGGCTGACACCGGACCGGAACGGGTTCGCGTCCACGCCACCGTCCGTACGGTGGGACGACACGACCTGTTCCCGGGGAACCACGTAGGGTAGGCCCATCATGGCGCAGAAGACATTCGAAGAGCTCTTCAACGAGCTGCAGCGGAAGGCCGCCGCGGGCGAGCCCGGTTCTCGTACCGCCGAGCTGGTCGGCCTGGGCGTGCACGCCATCGGCAAGAAGGTCGTCGAGGAGGCGGCCGAGGTGTGGATGGCCGCCGAGCACGAGTCCGACGAGCGGACCGCCGAGGAGATCTCCCAGCTGCTGTACCACCTCCAGGTGATGATGGTCGCCCGCGGCCTCACCCTGGAGGACGTCTACGCCCATCTGTAGACCCCGCGTGTTTCAACGCAGCGGGGCACCGAGCCGTATCGGTGCCCCGCTTTCGTTTTCCCATCCCACCCCAGAAAGGCACCAGACCATGCTCCGCATCGCCGTCCCGAACAAGGGTTCTCTCGCCGAACCGGCGGCGGGCATGCTCCATGAGGCCGGCTACCGGCAGCGCAAGGACAGCAAGGAGCTGGTCCTGGTCGACCCGGAGAACCGGGTGGAGTTCTTCTACCTGCGTCCCCGCGACATCGCGATCTACGTCGGCTCCGGCCGTCTGGACATCGGCTTCACCGGTCGCGACCTGCTGCTGGACTCCGGCGCGGAGGCCGAGGAGGTCCTCTCGCTCGGCTTCGCCGGCTCGACCTTCCGCTTCGCCGGCCCGCCCGGGGTCGCCGGCAGCGTCAAGGACCTGGAGGGGCGCCGGATCGCCACCTCCTACACCGGCCTGGTCGGCAAGCACCTGGCCGACGCGGGTGTGACCGCGACGGTCACCAAGCTGGACGGCGCCGTGGAGACGGCCGTGCAGCTCGGCGTCGCCGACGTCATCGCGGACGTCGTGGAGACCGGCACCAGCCTGCGCAACGCCGGCATGGAGGTCTTCGGTGAGCCGATCCTGCGCTCCGAGGCCGTGGTGATCCGTCCGCTGGACGCGCCCGAGAACGCGGGCGTCGACCAGTTCATGCGCCGTCTCCAGGGTGTCCTGGTGGCCCGCCGGTACGTGATGATGGATTACGACATCCGTGCCGAGCGCGTCGCCGAGGCGGTCGCGCTCACTCCCGGTCTGGAGTCGCCCACCGTCTCCCCGCTGCACAGCGAGGGCTGGGTGGCGGTCCGGGCCATGGTGCTGCGCAAGGAGGCCCAGCGGATCATGGACGACCTCTGGGGCATCGGCGCGCGCGCGATCCTGGTCACCGACATCCACGCCTGCCGCCTGTGACGGCTCTCGGTCGGGAGGCCGAGTGACATGACGACGAGCCCGAGCGTCACCGCCGCGCCACCGCTGCCGCACACCTGGCAGCCGTTGCTGACGCGGGTGGTGCTGCTCGGGCTCGCGGCCGTCTCGGTGGCCTTCTTCGCGCTGATCGCCGTGATCGGCGCGCCGGACTGGCAGCGCCACGACCGGGTCGGCATAGGCGGCAGCGGCGTCCTGTTCGCGCTGGTGCTGGTCGTGCTCGCCCGCCCGAGGGCCAGGGCCGACCGGGACGGGCTGACCGTGGTCAACTTCGTGCGCCGGCGTCGCCTGGCGTGGCCCGAGATCGTGGCGGTCAACCTGCACCAGGGCGATCCGTGGGTGACCCTGGACCTGGCGGACGGCGGCACGCTGGCCGTGGTCGCCATCCAGCCGGGAGCCGGACGCCGCCAGGCCTGGCGGATGACGCAGGAGCTTCGGGCCTGCGTGGACGCGTACGGAACCGCGCGGCGCTGAGGCGAGGCGTGAGGCGCGGGCCCGGTGAGCGGTGAGGCGAGGCGAGCGGTGAGCACACGGGAAGAGGCCCGCTGGACCAGGGCCCGCCCGGAGCGGGCCGCCGCTGCGCTGATCCTGGTGGGCTCGGTCCTCGCCACGGCCGGTGGACCCAAGCCCGTGGTGGAGGCACCTGTTAAGGTAAAAGCCTTTACCTAACCTTTGGAGAAGTCCCACCGTCCATGGACCCTCACAGTATTTCCATGGCCTGGCTGCTGCTCGGTGTCGCCGTGCTGCTGATCCTGGCCAACGGGCTCTTCGTGGCCGCCGAGTTCGCTCTCATCACCGTCGACCGCGGAGAGGTGGAGCGAGCGGCCGCGGCCGGTGACCGGCGGGCGACGCGCGTCAGCGGCGCTCTGCGCACCCTCTCCTTCGAGCTGTCGGGCGCCCAACTCGGCATCACCGTCACCTCCCTCCTCGTCGGCATGCTGGCCAACCCCGCACTCGGCCTGCTGCTGGCCCCGCCGCTCAGGGCGATCGGCGTCCCGGACGGCGCCGTGAGCGGTGTCGCCGTCGTCGTCGGGATGCTGCTGGCGACGATGCTCCAGATGGTCGTCGGCGAGCTGGTGCCCAAGGGCTGGGCGATCTCCCGGCCGATGCAGGTGGCCCGCGCCGTCGTCGCCCCCCAGGCCCTGTTCTCCCGGGCCTGCCGGCCGCTGATCCTGCTGCTCAACGGGACCGCCAACCGGATCGTCCGCGGCTTCGGCATGGAGCCCGCCGAGGAGTTGGCCTCCGCCCGCAGCGCGGAGGAGCTGGTCGCCCTGGCCCGCCACTCCGCCCACGAGGGCGCGCTGGAGCGCGACACCGCCGACCTCTTCGTCCGCACCCTGGGCCTCGCCGAGCTGACCGCCGAGTCCGTGATGACCCCGCGCGTCGACGTCGCCGCGCTGGAGGACCACGCGACCGCCGCGGACGTGCTCAACCTGACCCGGGCCACGGGCCTGTCCCGCTTTCCCGTCTACCGCCAGACCATCGACGAGGTCGTCGGCGTCGTCACGCTCAAGGACGCGCTCGCGGTCAAGGCCGACCGGCGCGGATACGTGCGGGTCGCCGCGCTCGCCTCGCCGCCGTTGCTGGTGCCGGAGACGCTGCCCGCCGAGCGGCTGCTGGACATGCTGCGCAGCCGCCAGCAACTCGCGGTCGTCGTCGACGAGTACGGCGGCACCGCCGGGGTCGCCACGCTGGAGGACATCGTCGAGGAGATGGTCGGCGAGGTCCAGGACGAGCACGACCCGCACGACCTGCCAGAGCTGCGCCCGGCCGAGCCCGCCACAGGTCAGGGCGCGGGCCACGGCGCGGGGCACGGTGGAGGCCACCGGGCCTGGGTCGCCGAGGGCCGGTGCCGGGTCGACGTGCTGGAGGCCGTCGGCCTGTACGCGCCCGAGGGCCCCTACGAGACCGTCGCGGGTCTGCTCGCCGACCTGCTCGGCCGCATCCCCGCACCCGGGGACAGCGCGGACCTGCCCGGCTGGCGGCTGACCGCCGTGGAGGTGCACCGCCACCGCACCGAACTGGTGCGGCTGGAACGCCTGGACACGGAGGAGGGTGACGCCCGATGAGCGCGCTCGCCCTCTTCTTCGCCGTGCTGCTGCTGCTCGGCAACGCCTTCTTCGTCGGCGCGGAGTTCGCGCTGGTCTCCGTCCGCCGCAGCCAGGTCGAGCCGCTCGCCGAGGCCGGCGACAAGCGGGCGGCCACGGTCGTGCGCGCGCTGGAGGACGTCTCCGCCATGCTGGCGGCGACCCAGCTCGGCATCACCGTCTGCTCGCTGCTGCTCGGCGCGGTCGCCGAACCCGCCCTGGCCAAGCTGCTGGAGGCGCCCTTCCACGCGGTCGGACTGCCGTCCGGGCTGCTGCACCCGGTCGGCTACGTGCTCGCCCTGGTGATCGTCGTCGCCCTGCACATGGTGATCGGCGAGATGGTGCCGAAGAACATCGCGCTGGCCACGCCCGAACGGGCCGTGCTCTGGCTCGGCCCGCCGCTGGCGACCCTGGCCCGCTGGCTGCGCCCGTTCATCGCGCTGATGAACACGCTCGCCAACCTGGTGCTGCGGCTGCTGGGCGTCGAACCCAAGGACGAGATCGCCGCCGCCTACACCAGCGAGGAACTGACGCACCTGCTGCACGACTCGCACGCGGCCGGGCTGCTCGGCCGCACCGCGCAGGAGCGGCTGGAGGACGCGCTGGAGCTGGGCCTGCGCCCGGTGCGCGAGGTCGTCTTGCCGGCCGCGAAGCTCGTCACCGTGGACAGCTCCGTCACCGGCGAGCAGATCGAGGAGCTGGCGGTCCGCACCGGCTACTCCCGGTTCCCGCTGGTCGGCGACCACGGCGCGTTCCTCGGCTACCTCCACGTCAAGGACGTGCTGGAGCTGGAGGACGCCACCGCGCCGGTGCCACAGCGGTTCTGGCGGCCCGTCATCACCCTCTCCGGTGATCTTCCGCTCGACGACGCACTCGGCGCCATGCGCCGCGCCGCCGCGCACCTCGCCGGTGTCGTGGACGCCGGGGGGCTGCCCCTCGGCCTGGTCGCGATGGAGGATGTGCTGGAGGAACTGGTGGGCGAGGTCCATGATCCGGACCACCGGGTCCACCGCTAGGCTGACCACCGATCAAACAGATCAATCGAACAAACAGAACATTCGGGGGAGTGTGAGCAGGTGAGCGATCGACGTCTCGAGGTCGACGCCCTGTCCAAGCGCTACGGAGACACCGTCGCGCTGGACGGGATGACCTTCGACGTGCGAGCCGGGGAGATCTTCGGCTTCGTCGGCAGCAACGGCGCGGGCAAGACCACGACGATGCGGATCATCCTCGGCGTCCTGGCCGCCGACGCGGGCGAGGTGCGCTGGGCCGGCGTCCCGGTCGGCCAGGAGACCCGCAGCCGGATCGGCTACATGCCGGAGGAGCGCGGCCTCTACCCGCGCATGAAGGTCGGCGAGCAGCTGACCTACCTGGCCCGCCTGCACGGACTCGGGGTGGCGCAGGCCGCGGCGGCCGTGCGGGAGTGGACCGAGCGGCTCGGTGTCGAGCACCGGATCGGGGACGAGGTGCAGAAGCTCAGCCTCGGCAACCAGCAGCGGGTCCAGCTGGCCGCGGCGCTCGTCCACAACCCCGAGATACTCGTCCTGGACGAGCCCTTCTCGGGCCTGGACCCGGTGGCCGTCGACGTGATGAGCCAGGTGCTGCGCGAGAAGGCCGCCGAGGGGATCCCGGTGATCTTCTCCAGCCACCAGCTGGAGCTGGTCGAGCGGCTCTGCGACCGCGTGGGCATCGTCCGCGCGGGCACGATGGTCGCCTGCGACACCGTCGAGGAGCTGCGCGCCTCCGGCGGCGAGGAACTGCTGGTCCACGCGCCCGCCGCACCCGAGGGCTGGGCCGCGGGCCTGGCCGGCGTCACCGTGCGCGGCGCGGAGAACGGCCGTACCGTGCTGGCCCTCGCCGAGAGCGCCGACGACCAGGCCGTCCTCGCGGCGGCGCTGGCGACCGGCCCGGTCCACGAGTTCGCCCGCCGGCGCTCCTCGCTGACCGAGCTGTTCCGGCACGTGGTGAGTGCGGAGACGACGACGGGGGAGAAGCAGAAGTGAGCACGTCGAACAACCGGGGCACGCACCTGAGCAACAGCGAGACGGTCCGGCTGGTCGCCCGACGGGAGCTGTCGGTGCGGCTGCGCTCCAAGGCGTTCCTGATCCTGCTGGCCATCACGGCGCTGGCCTTCGCCGCGCTGCCGATCATCACCAAGCTCGCCGCGCCCGGCACGCCGACGCAGCACGTCGCGGTGGTCCAGGCCGACGCCGCCTACGGGCAGCAGTTGGAGGACGTGGCGGGCAAGCTGCACCAGAAGGTCGCCATCGTCACCGTCCCCGACGCGGCGGCCGGCACCGCCGCGGTCCGTGACGGCAAGGCCGACGCCTTCGTCGTCGCCCACGGCGCGGGCGGCACGCAGCTGACGGTGAAGAAGTCCCTGCCCGACAGCCTCAACACCCTCTTCTCCGTCATCGGCGACGCGACGGCGGCGCCGGCCCAGCACGTCCAGGCCACGCCGCTGGAGAAGTCCGACCCGCAGCTGGGCCAGAAGATCACCATCGCGATCACGGCCGGTCTGCTGATGTACATGATCCTGATGACGGTCGGTCAGATGGTGGCCCAGGGCGTCGTCGAGGAGAAGAGCAGCCGGGTGGTCGAGCTGCTGCTCGCCACGATCAGGCCGTGGCAGCTGCTGGCCGGCAAGGTCGTGGGCGTCGGCATCGTCGGGGTGATCCAGCTGATCGTGCCGGGCGTCATCGGCCTGGCCATCGGCATGGCCGACGGTCAGCTCAACGTCTCGCTGAGCGCGTCGGTCGGCAGTTTCGCCTGGACGCTGGTGTGGTTCATGGCGGGTTTCTGGCTCTACGCGATGATCTTCGCCTCGGCCGGCGCGATGGTCTCCCGCCAGGAGGACCTGGGCGGCGTCATGGCGCCGATCATCATGCCGCTCGTCGCGGGCTGGGTCGTCGCGATCTCCGTCCTGCCGTCCGACCCGCACAGCTCCCTGGCGGAGATCCTCTCCTTCGTCCCGCTCACGGCTCCCGAACTCATGCCCATGCGCTGGGCGCTGGGTGTGGCACCGCTCTGGCAGGTGCTGCTCTCCCTGGCCCTCACCCTCGCCTGCGGCGTCGCGATGCTCCGCTTCGCGGGCCGCATCTACCGCAACAGCGTCCTCCGCAGCGGCGCCCGCGTCCCGCTCCGGGAGGCATTGAAGGCCGCGTAGCGGTCTTCAACAGGGGCGCGGGGAACTGCGCGGGCAACCACTGGCGTGCGGATGGCCCTTTGCGCCGCGGACCATCCGCCCATCGGTGGCTTGCCGCGCAGTTCCCCGCGCCCCTGGGGGGGGTTACTCGAAGAGGGTGACGATCTCCGCCGTCGGCCGGACGTCGCCGAAGCTGCGGTAGACCGTCGACAGCGAGGCATTGTGCATCGCGTCGTCTCGCGTCGCGCACGCGTCCGCCGCCAGGACGGCGCGGAAGCCGAGCGTCGCCGCGTCGCGGACCGTGGACTCGACGCAGACGTTGGTCACCAGGCCGCAGACCACGACGGTGTCCACGCCGCGCCGCTCCAGCAGCCCCTGCAGGGGCGAGGCCCCGGGGAAGAACGCGGAGGAGGCGGTCTTCTCGACGACCAGGTCGTCCTCCGCGGGGACCAGCTCGGGCCACAGGCGTTCGCGGGCGGTGCCGGTCCCACCCGAGGCGCGGTACAGCTCGGCGACTGCCGGGCCGTAGAAGTCCGTGGCCCAGGTGGTGGGCTCCGCGCCCACCGCCGGCAGGACCCAGGCGACGGTACCTCGGGACGCCCGGGTCGCGCGGGCGAGGGCGGCGACGTGGGGGACGGTGCCGAGCGCGTAGGGGCTGCCCTCGACGAAGAAGCGGACCAGGTCGATCGCCACCAGGGCGGTCCGCGGGCCGACGAGCCGGTCGTAGGCGTGGCGGCGGCCGCGGCGGTGTTCGTGGCGCGCGTACTCGCGGGCGTCGATCCGCCAGGCGTGGAGCTTCGGTTCCGTCTTGGCCATGCGCGCGCCCCTAACGTCCGTCGATGAGTTCTCCGTAGGCCTGCAGGACGTCGGGGAGGCGGAGGGCGGCGAGGTCCTGGCGGGTGGGGAGTTCGGCGAGGACCGAGAGTCTCAGGTCGCGGTAGGCGCAGGACTTCTCGTAGAGGGTGCGCATGAAGCGGCCGTTGCCCAGGTCGTCGATCCAGCCCTCGCGGACCACGTGGGCGCAGATGGAGCGGAGTTCCTCCAGGGCCTCGTCGTCCCAGAAGTCGCCGTCGTGGCCGGCCAGGGCCTGGCCGATGGAGGCGAGTTCGGTCGGGCGGTAGCTGGGGAAGTCGACGCGGGTGGTGAACCGGGAGCTGAGGCCCGGATTTGCGGCCAGGAGGCGGTTCATGCCCTCGGGGTAGCCCGCGAGGATCACCACCAGGCGGTCGCGGTTGTCCTCGGCGCGCTTGAGCAGTACCTGGAGGGCTTCGTCGCCGTAGGCGTCGCCCTTGGAGTAGCCGGAGTTGGCGAGGCTGTAGGCCTCGTCTATGAAGAGCACGCCGTCCAGTGCGGAGTCGATCAGCTCGTTCGCCTTCACGGCCGTCTGGCCGAGGAACTCGCCGACCAGGTCCGCCCGTTGGGCCTCCACCAGGTGGTCGCCGCTGAGCAGGCCGAGGGCGTAGAAGACACGGCCGAGGATGCGGGCGACCGTGGTCTTGCCCGTGCCGGAGGGGCCGGAGAAGACGAAGTGCCGCTTGGGTGGCTGCACCGGCAGGCCCTGGTCGGCGCGCAGGCGTGCCATCCGCAGTTGCGCGGACAGGGCCAGCACCTGGCGCTTGACGGGCTCCAGCCCGACCATGCGGTCCAGCTCCGCCAGCGCCGCGTCGAGCCGCCGCTGGTCCGGCGCCGAGCGGTCGGAGGACGCCGAGGAGGCGGGGACGAGAGCGCGGTCGCGCGCCGCGGGGATCGCCGCGCTCTCGGCGTCGAGCGCGGTGGTGCCCGGAGTGAGGTCCGGGTCGGTGTCCTCCTCGTCGTCGGACAGCGGGAAGCCGGGCAGCGGGTCGTAGAAGACCGGCTCGAAGCCCACGTCGAGCGGGGAGTCGAGGCTGTCGGGCAGGTCCGGCAGCTCCGTCGGGTCGTAGCCACCGGGGTCCGCGGCGGCCATGCCCCCGGCGCGGCCGGGCCGGAGCAGGCCGGGCTCCTGCGGGGACTCCAGCAGGGCGGGGTCGACGCCGTCCTCCGCGGTGATCGCGGCCAGCCGGGCGGAGGTGTCCATGAAACCGGGGTCGACCCGGTGCACCGCGCGGTAGAGGGAGAGCGCGGCCGCGCTGCGGCCGACGCCCTCGTAGGCGCGGGCCAGCCAGTAGCGCAGCTCCTTGCGCTGCGGCTGCTCCGAGCGGCAGCGGGCGAGGGAGGTGGCCAGTGGCAGCTCCGCCTGTCCGCACATGTCCAGACGGACCCGGGCCATCCCGCTGAACAGTCCCGCCTCGATGCCGAGCAGGGCGTCGTCGAGCAGCCCGTCGGTGTCGCGGATCAGCTGCTCCCAGTCCTTGGTGAGGTAGGACCGGCAGGCGTGCAGGAACCGCACCGCGTTGTCCTCCGCGGCGCCGGGGCACTCGGCCAGGGCCTGGTCCAGCTCGGCCAGATGGCGGCCGTCGAGCCAGTGGGAGGCGTGGGCGAGCGCCAGGTCGCGCTCGTTCTCCAGCAGCGGCTGGACCCACCAGCCCAGCCAGTACCAGGAGCTGAGGGGGCGTCGGTGCTTTCGGCGCTGCTCGCCGAAGCGGTCCCGGTGCCGGTGCATGGCCAGCAGGGCGGCCGAGGTGTCCGAGCGCAGCGCGTGCAGGCCGAGCCAGGCGTCCGCCATCCCCGGATCCAGCCGGACCGCGGCGCGGAACTCCTCCTCCGCGCGGGTGTACGCGCCGGCGGTGTAGGCGTCCATGGCCCGAAGCCAGGCGCGATCGGCCAGGCTCCGGGAACGCCTGTCGCCGTTGTCCTCTGTCCCCACCGCTTCGCCCCCTGCTGTGAAGCGTCCCCGTTGCCCGCTGGAGGGGCTGACCCGGGAGGCCTGCAGACGCCGCACCTTGACGGTCTGTGAGCGCGTCGGTCCGTACGCCCCCGCGCCCAGGGGAATCGTACCGGGGTCTTGCTGATCCGGAAGAGTGCCGCGCTGACGTCTCGGCTGGTGGGGACACGCACAAACGGCCCTCACAATCGGAGGGCTCTTCTCTGCCTGTCACGCTCGGTCACTGGTACGCGTGGTGCGGAGCGGACGGATGGGCCGGAAAGGGACGAGCTGCCGGCCACGGGGGAACGGCCGGCAGCTCGTGTCTCTGGGGACGCGATCACCGTGTGTCGCGCTGATTCAGAACGTAGTTGGTGCCAGGGGTGCAGGTCAAGGGCCCCTCCGGGCCCCCTGGTTTGGGGTATTCGGCCCCGGGAGCCGTCATTCGCTGGCTCGCGGACAGGCTACCGGGCACACGCTGTAGCGATTACGCGGCGTGAGTGATCGGGTGCCCCGTCGTCGCACCACTGTCCGCCACCACGAAATCGGCGAAGGGCCGACTGGGGTCGACACCGAAGTGCTCGGTCTGCCGCGCGAACCAGTGTTCCCAGAACGCGGCGAGCGCCGGACCGTCGCGCCGCTCCCCGCGGGCGCGGGCGGTGGCGGCGTCGACGTCCATCCACAGCAGCGCCGCCAGGTGGGGGCGCAGTGCGCGCCGTCCCGCGCCCACGCCCTCCAGGAGCAGGAACGGTGGCGCGGCGGGCAGTTCGCGCAGCGTCGTGAAGCGGGCCAGCTCCCAGTCGTAGACCCGGTGCCGGACCGCCCGGCCGTGGGCGAGCGGGTCCAGGACCTCCGCCCGTAGCCGGTCGGTCCACTCGAAGAACTCCTCGTGCGTCGCCAGGTCGTCCAGGTGCACGACCGGGGCGTGCGGCGGACCCCCGAGCGCCGTGGCGAGCAGACCCGCGAGCGTCGTCTTGCCGGAACCGGCGTAGCCGTCGACGGCCAGCAGCCGGGTCGGGCCGCAGGACGGCGCGAGGGCGGCGAGGCGGGAGGCGAGCACGGGGAGGGTGAGCATGGTGCTCCGAGCCTACGCGGTGGGCGCGCCCGGCTGTGCACCGATTCACGCAGCTCCGGCATGGTGCGGGCGCCCGGTATGGGGCATACTTCCAGCGCCACATGTTAGCGATCGTTCACCGAGACCCGGTGCCGTCGTACGTGTCGTCGCCCGGCCTCCCCACCTGGGGTGCCGGGCCCCGAGACCAGGAGGCAGAGCCGCCATGACCGCGCCCGCGACCAAGCCCGTCGAGCGTCAGCTCCCCACCGAGGAGGCGCGTGAGCTGCTCGCGCTGACCCGGGATCTCGCCGACAACGAGGTGCGGCCCGCCGCGGCCGAGGAGGAGGCCGCGGCCGAGTTCCCCCGCGAGGTCTTCCGCACGCTCGGCCGCAGCGGTCTGCTGGGCCTGCCGTACGACGAGGACTTCGGCGGCGGTGGCCAGCCCTACGAGGTCTACCTCCAGGTGATCGAGGAGCTCGCGGCCGCGCGGCTGACCGTCGGCCTCGGCCTGTCCGTGCACACGCTGTCCTGCCACGCCCTCGCGACCTTCGGCTCCGACGCCCAGCGCGCGCAGTGGCTGCCGGACATGATCGGTGGCGAGCAGCTCGGCGCCTACTGCCTCTCCGAGCCCCAGTCCGGCTCCGACGCGGCGGCGCTGCGCACCCGCGCGGTGCGTGAGGGCGACGCGTACGTCGTCAACGGGACCAAGGCCTGGATCACGCACGGCGGCGTCGCCGACTTCTACAGCTCGATGGTCCGCACCAGCGACGACGGCTCGCGCGGCATCAGCGTGCTGCTGGTGCCCGCCGGCACGCCCGGGGTCTCGGCCGCGGCGCCGGAGCGCAAGATGGGCATGAAGGGCTCGCCCACCGCCCAGGTGATCTTCGAGGACGCGCACGTCCCGGCCGAGCGCCTGATAGGCGAGGAGGGTCAGGGCTTCGGCATCGCCATGGCCGCGCTGGACTCCGGCCGTCTCGGCATCGCCGCCTGCGCGGTGGGCGTGGCGCAGGCCGCGCTGGACTACGCGGTCGGGTACGCGAAGGAGCGCGAGCAGTTCGGCCGTTCGATCGCGGACTTCCAGGGCCTCTCGTTCCTGCTGGCCGACATGGCCACGGCGGTCGAGGCCGGTCGCGCCCTCTACCTCGCGGCGGCGCGGCGCCGCGACGCCGGGCTCTCCTTCAGCAAGGAGGCGGCGATGGCGAAGCTGTTCTGCACGGACGCGGCCATGAAGGTCACCACGGACGCGGTGCAGGTCCTCGGCGGCTACGGCTACACCCAGGACCACCCGGTCGAACGGTACATGCGCGAGGCCAAGGTGCTGCAGATCGTCGAGGGCACGAACCAGATCCAGCGTCTGGTGATCGGCCGCACGCTGACGCGCTGACGCGCCGGAGCCCTCGCGGGCCCGCGGAAAACCGGTGGTCGGTCGCGGCCCGGTGGGTCATGGTGGCCGGGTGACGAGGTCTGACAGCGCTGTGAGTCTTTTGGGTGGCTGGTCCGGGACCGGCTGGCAGGGTTGGCGTCGGTCGCTCCACCGCAGTCGTGACTCGTGACAACGATGGCCCCCA